>WLWL01000218.1 GCA_012103605.1 Candidatus Nanopelagicales bacterium | reverse complement strand
GGGGAGGGAGCGACTGGTGCGGGTCGACGCGACCGGTCGGAGATCCGCAGCAGGATGGCGACAATCACCCAGTTGGCGACCAGCGACGATCCGCCGTAGGACAGGAACGGTGTGGTCAGTCCCGTCAATGGAATGAGACCGGTGACCCCGCCGATGATGACGAACACTTGAAGCGCGAGAACGATGGAAAGACCAGCGGCGAGTAGTTGACCGAACGAGTCGCGGGCTGCGACCGATGTTCGTAGTCCGCGCTCAACCAAGATCGCATACAGCAACACCAGGGCGAACAAACCGGTGATCCCGATCTCCTCCCCGAGCGCCGCCACGATGAAGTCGGTCTTGGCGAAGGGAACGAGGTTGGGAAAACCTTGACCCAAGCCGGCGCCGAGAACCCCACCGTTGGCGAACCCAAAGATCGCTTGCACGATCTGGTACCCACCGGTGTCCGCGTAAGCCCACGGGTCCAACCAGACGGTGACACGCGAGCGCACGTGGGCGAAGTTGTAGTACGCCAATGCAGCACCCGCGAAGAACAACAACCCACCAAGGATGATCCACGACCGCCGTTGCGTCGCGATATACAGCATTGCGACGAACAGGCCGAAGAACAACAACGACGTCCCCAGGTCGCGTTCGAACACCAAGACGGCCAGGGAAACCAGCCAGGCGATCACCAGCGGCCCGAGATCCTTCAAGCGGGGAAGCTCGATACCGAGAAACTTCGTTCGGACTACCGCGAGCGAATCTCTCTTCGCGACGAGATAACCGGCGAAGAAGATGGTCAGCAGAATCTTCGCGGCTTCTGCGGGTTGAAAGGACAGATCACCGACACGGATCCACAACGTCGCACCGTTGACGGTGGTGCCGATCGCCGGGACCAGGGGGAGAACCAGCAACACCAGACCGATGAGGCCGAAGGTGTAGGTGTAGCGCGCGAGCCGGCGGTGGTCCTGCAGCAAGACGAGGACGGCGATGAACAAAATGATCGCGATGGAGAACCACGTCAACTGCGAGTAGACATCGGGCGTCGGCATCGGTGAGTCGCTGAGGACGGCCCGACGGGCGGAGGCGACATCGATCCGGTAGATCATCAGCAAACCGAGCATGGTCAGCAGCGTGGCGACGGGCAGCATGATCGGGTCGGCGTAGCGGGCGAAGATGCGGATGGTGATGTGTGCCGCCAACGCGAGCCCTCCGACAACTCCGGCGGTGACCCACAACCGGGTGGTCATGCCTTCTCCGGATACCCACCCGATCTGCATCGTGCCGAGCAGTCCGATACCCCACGCCAGAATCAACAGCAGCAACTCGACCCAGCGACGCGTGGGCTTCTTACGATTGCGTGTAGTCGCCTGCATGGGCGCTTCTCCGCTCACGGCGCATCCTCGACCGGCTCGTTGCTGAGACTGCCAGGGCAACCGGCGGGCGGGAAGATTGTCTGGCACTCATCGGCCCGGACCTGTAGTTCGGTGACGATGCGCTGGGCGTCGGCCTCACTTTCCGCAGGAATGCCTTTGCTGACGAGTTCTTGGTCGAACAGGGGCAACTGGCCAGCAGGCAGTCCAGTGTCCGTCGTGAGTGTCGATAGTGAGACACCGGCCAGGTTCCCGGGAACCCCCTGGTAGACCGCAACAGTGCCGGTGCCGGGGCTGCCGTTGACCGCGATGTACCACTGGGATTGCAACCATGCCTGCGCGGCGATGAGAGCCCCGTACGTCACCGCGGCGATAGCGACGATGAGGGCGACGTAGATGCCGACCCTCTTCCAGCGACGCGCACGCCGGATCTTGCGTTGAGCCGCGGCTTGCTCATCGCGCATCGCCTGCTCGGCCGCGGGCACCACGATCTCGGCGTCAATCAGAGGCTGGGGAGCAGTCGGCGGCCCACCATCCACCGGCGGCAGAGCCTCAGGGGCGTCGGGATCTGGTTGAGCGTCGTCGGGGAATCGCACGCCGGGCAGCTGCGCTCGCACCCGGGGTTCACCCGCGGCTCCCACTACGACGGGCGCGAAGAGCGCCTCGGATGCTCCGTCCGATGCGATCGCGTCCGCAACGACGTCCGCAACGACCACGGTGACGTTGTCCGGTGCACCGCGTTCAAGCGCGAGATCCACCAGACGCGTGACGCACCCCGTCGGGTCGCTCATGGTCAAGGCGCCCGCGATGTCGGCGCTATCGACGACACCGGACAACCCGTCCGAGCACAGCAGATACCGGTCTCCGGTTC
>WLWL01000217.1 GCA_012103605.1 Candidatus Nanopelagicales bacterium | reverse complement strand
ACATCACGGGAATGACGTGTGCCTCCTGCGCGGCGCGTGTGGAGAAGAAACTGAACCGAATGCCGGGGGTCATAGCCACGGTTAACTATGGGACCGATCGAGCCCACATCGCCTTACCGAAAGGCACATCGATCGATGACGCCATCGCGACCATCGAAGCAACGGGATACGCGGCGCAAAGGCCAATAGTTGAATCCGATCGCGAGCGCGCGCACGATGAGCCAGAAGTCTGCGACCTACGCCGCCGCGTGACGATCAGTGCGATCTTGACCGCACCGGTGGTTGCTCTCGCGATGATCCCGCCCCTGCAGTTCGACTACTGGCAGTGGATCAGCCTCGCTCTCGCGGCGCCCGTCGTCGTCTGGGGTGCTCTCCCCTTCCACCGAGCAGCGTGGACGAACCTGCGCCACGGCGCGGCGACCATGGACACCTTGGTTTCACTGGGCGTCGGCGCAGCCTTCGTGTGGTCGTTATATGCGCTTTTTCTCGGGGGAGCGGGCGAGCCGGGTATGCGCATGGACTTCCACGTGCTGCCCTCACAAGGCGCCGGCAACAGCGAGATCTATTTGGAGGTCGCTGCGGCTGTCACCACCTTCATCCTGCTCGGTCGGTATTTCGAAATTCGCGCCAAGAGCAGAAGCAGCCAGGCCCTTACCGCGCTGTTGTCCCTTGGCGCCAAGGACGTGACGGTGGTGAGTGACGGGCGTGAACGGACGATCGCCATCGACGAACTCGCCGTAGGAGATCAGTTTCTCGTGCGCCCGGGAGAAAAGGTGGCAACAGACGGTCGGGTGATCAATGGCGAATCGTCTGTAGACATAAGTCTGCTTACCGGGGAACCGATGCCGGTGGAAGTCAGTCCCGGCGATGCGGTGGTGGGTGCCGGAATCAACACCTCCGGCCGTCTGGTGGTGCAGGCAAGTCGTGTGGGAGTCGACACGCACCTCGCGCGAATTGCCGCTCTCGTTGAGGATGCGCAAACGAAGAAGGCTCCCGTGCAGCGCCTCGCCGATCGAGTCTCAGCCATCTTCGTCCCGATCGTGATTGCCCTTGCCCTAGCGACGGTCGTGGGTTGGTCCATTACCGGAGCCGATCTTGCGTTCGCATTCACCGCGGGTGTCGCTGTGTTGATCATCGCGTGCCCGTGCGCGCTGGGGTTGGCGACTCCCACGGCGCTTCTCGTGGGAACGGGGCGTGGAGCACAGATGGGAATCGTCATTCGCGGTCCGGAGATTCTCGAGTCCACACGAAAGGTCGACTCCATCGTGCTGGACAAGACAGGGACTTTGACGCACGGTCGGATGGGCATCGTGGATGCCCTCATTGATGACAACCGACCTGACACTGTGACATTGACCGCCGCAGTCGAATCGGCGTCCCAACACCCCATCGGCCGCGCCTTTGCCGCCGCGACCACCGAGATTCCACCAATAGAGGCGTTCTCGAGCACCCAAGGTCAAGGAGTCCAGGGAGTGGTCGACGGGTCGACAGTGGTGACGGGTCGACCAACCTGGCTTGTTCAGGAGTGGTCGATCTCTATCCCGCCAACTGCGCTCGACTGGATCGACGACCAACGCGAGCGCGGACGAACCGTTGTCGCCACAGCCGTCGATGGCTCCTTCGGGGGAGCTTTCGCCATCGCCGACGCCGTCAAGGACTCCAGTGCCCAGGCAGTCTCGGAAATCAAAGAACTCGTCGGTGAGCCGATGCTCGTCACTGGAGACAACGCTCATTCAGCTCAAGTCGTAGCCGATCAACTAGGCATTGAGTCTGTCATCGCCGACGTTCTCCCTGAGTCCAAGATCGCGGTGGTTCGAGATCTTCAGGCCCAAGGAAAGTGTGTGGCGATGGTGGGAGACGGGGTGAACGACGCCGCTGCCCTGGCGCAGGCTGACCTGGGCATCGCGATGGGGTCGGGAAGTGACGTCGCGATTGAGGCGAGCGACATCACCTTGGTTTGCTCCGATCCGCGCAGCATCGTCGATGCCATCCGCTTGTCTCGTCGGACCCTCGCAACAATTAAGGGCAACCTGTTTTGGGCTTTCGCTTACAACATCGCTGCTATCCCGTTGGCTATGGCCGGGTTGCTCAATCCCATGATCGCCGGGGCGGCGATGGCCTTCAGCTCTGTGTTTGTTGTGGGCAACAGCCTCCGCCTACGCGGGTTCCAACCCACCGGGTAGCCTTTCGGGGCTCGCGCGAGCACGCCGCCTTAGCTCAGGGGTAG
>WLWL01000216.1 GCA_012103605.1 Candidatus Nanopelagicales bacterium | reverse complement strand
TTGCCCAAAACGTTGGGCCCGCCGGCTGGGGGCCCGTCGTCCTGGGCCTTCACGTGAACAGTTGGTCGCTCATCATCTCGATCGTCGCCGGGATAGGTGTGGCAGTCATGCTGTTGTGGGAGCGGCAATTCTCACTTCCGCCTTCTCTCCAGACCGCCTTATCGAAGCCCATCGGTCGACTCCTCCTGGTGGCTCTGCTGATCGTCATCGGGGTCATCGCCGTCGACCTGATTTCCGTGATTTTCGAGTGCGGGCCCGGCATCTGCCCCGACTCCCCCCCAGATAACTACCCCTACTGGCCCTTCTAGCCCGCGCCACCAGCCGACTGCGGCGCACCTGCTTGCCCAATCGCGATGGGCTCAACCGCGCGTGAGCAACGAATACAGCGCAACGGCTTCTACCATGACCGCGTGCCGGAATTCACGATTACCGTGCGGGCCAAGCCGGGGGCGTCACGTCCCCGCATCGGTGGTGCCCACGGGGAACCCCCGGAGCTGATCGTGGCTGTTCGCGAAACGGCCGCCTCCGGGCGAGCCAACGCCGCCATAGAAACAGCCGTCGCCACCGAGTTCGGGATTCCGCCATCCATGGTGGATATTCGAGCCGGTCATGCTGGCCGGCAAAAGACGGTCGCGCTGTATGTCCCGGACGGTGCGGCAGCACAAGCCACCCTTGATCGGCTGCTCGCTTCCGGAGACGACTAATGATCGACCTGGAGCACGCCAGGTCCCGTGACGCGTCCGACCCCTTGAGAGAGTTTCGGAACCGCTTCATCATCGCCGACCCCGATCAGTGCTACTTGGATGGGAACTCTCTCGGTCGCTTGCCCGCAGCCACCGCCGAGGCCGTTCAGCGGATGACGCTCGACGGGTGGGGCGGAGACCTCGTAACCGGATGGGGTGGCTGGATCGACATGGCACAACGCGTCGGAGACACACTCGGGTTATCCGTTCTCGGTGCCGCAGCGGGTCAGGTGCTCATCACCGACACCACCTCGGTGAACCTGTACCGACTGGCGTTGGCCGCCATCAAGGACAGGCCAGGGCGATCAACCATCGTCGTCGATGAAGCCAACTTTCCCACCGATCGCTACATCCTCCAGGGAATCGCCGCGGATCTGGGAATGCGACTGGTGACGATTCCCAATGAGTCCCCCGATGTCGCGGAGTGCGAGCGCATCACCCCGGAGATCCTCGCCGCGTATCTCGACGACGATGTCGCCTTAGTGTGTGTGCAAATCGTCAACTACCGGTCTGGAGCACGCCAAGACGTCCCCGCGCTCACGGCGACAGCTCGTGATCACGGCGCGTATGTGTTGTGGGACGCCTCGCACGCTGTTGGCTCGATCGACCTTCGCTTTGATGAGTGGGGCGTCGACATCGCCGTGGGGTGCACGTATAAGTACTGCAACTCAGGACCGGGAGCTCCCGCCTGGATGTATGTGCGCTCGGATCTTCACGACACCCTTCGCACGCCGATCGACGGCTGGTTTGGGCAGAAGGATCAATTCACGATGGGGCCGACATTTGAACGAGCCTCGGGGATGCGTGGCTTCCAGATAGCGAGCCCTTCGATCGTTGGCCTGACCGCCGTGGAGGAGTCCATGTCGATGATCGCCGAGGCAGGGATGGATCGAATAGAGGCCAAGTGCGCGGAGGGGACATCCTTCATGATCGACCTGTTCGATCAATGGCTCGAACCGCTGGGATTCGGTCTCGACACTCCCCGATCCGCTGAACATCGAGGAGGGCACCTGTCGCTGACGCACCCGGAGGCCGCCCAGATTTCTGTTGCTATGCGGCAGATCGCCAATGTGATTCCGGACTACCGCAAGCCAAACACCATTCGCGTCGCGGTCGCGCCGCTTTACACCTCGTTCGAAGAGATGTACATCGGCTTGGAGAGAACGGCCGATCTTGTCTCATCAGGCCGGCACCGAGACGTCGCCGTGATCGAAGGTGGAGTGACATGACAGATCAGCAGCGTGCCCTGAATTACATGAACTATCTCGCCGTCGACGAGTTGCTGTCCCTTCAGCGTCCGGTGTCCGACGGGCCCGAACACGACGAACTGTTGTTCATCACGATCCACCAGGTGTACGAATTGTGGTTCAAGCAACTTCTGCACGAGATCGAGCAGGCGCAGCGGGAAATGGACGCGGTGCGCACCCAAGACGTGCTCGCGACACTCAACCGCGTCAAGGTCATCCTGGCCGTGTGCATTCGACAGG
>WLWL01000041.1 GCA_012103605.1 Candidatus Nanopelagicales bacterium | reverse complement strand
CCCGTCCGATCGAGGGTGTTGGCACCGCGATCGCCGGTTTCGTCGGTTTCGCCACAGCGGGACCCACCAACGAGCCAACCCTTGTCACCAATTGGCAGCAGTTCGTCGACACGTTCGGGGACATGGCCGAAGAGTTCGCCCTGGGCAAATCGGTGTACGGCTTCTTTAACAACGGCGGTGGCCGCGCCTACATCGTGCGACTCCCCCTCGCCGTGGACGGCAATGCCCCATCACCCGGACTGCCGGTCGCGGCTCTGAGTGCCGGCTCGGGCAAGAGCGCCGTTCCGGCCTTCACTGTTCGCGCTCTGGACGCCAACGTCGGAGATATCTCCGTAGATGTGGAGCCCGCTGCAGGTGCGGATCCGGACTCCGGCAAATTCGACGTCACGATCTCGGCGCAGGACGGCCCGAGTGAGACCTACCACTCAGTGACCACCGGCGCCGGTTCGAGCAACATCGCCACTGCCGTCAACACCCGCTCCCGCTTGGTCACCATCGAAGGGCTTGATGTGGCGGCCGACGTCCTCAAGGACGGACTCGCCACCGGCGCGGTGAGCTTGTCCATTCCATCCGACGTCGCTGTACCCACCGTGGCCACCGAGTCGGTCGTTGGCGATCCTGCCAAGAGGACCGGCTTCGCCGCGTTTGAGGCGATCGAAGAAATCACCATGATCGTCGCGCCGGATCTGATGTCAGCTCACCGGCAGGGTCTGATCGACACCGAGGGTGTCGTCGCGGTCCAAACGGCGATGGTCTCCCACTGCGAACTCATGGGTAACCGGATGGCCATCCTGGACACCCCTGCAGGGCTCAACGCCCAGCAGGCATCCGAGTGGCGCGAGACAACCACCAACTTCGATTCCAAGTTCGCGGTGCTCTACTGGCCATGGATCCAGATGTTCGATCCGACCGTCGGCCACGACGTCTACTTCCCACCGAGCGGACACCTGTCGGGCCTGTGGAGCCGCAACGACGACACCCGCGGCGTCTTCAAGGCTCCCGCCAACGAGGTCATTCAGGGTGCCACCGGACTAGAACTTGCGGTCACCCGCGGCGAGATGGACATGCTCAACCCAATGGGTGTGAACTCCATTAAGTCATTCCCCGGTCGAGGAATTCGCGTCTGGGGCGGTCGCACACTCTCCAGTGATGCCGAGTGGCGCTACGTGAACGTCCGTCGTTACTTCAACTACCTCGAGGAGTCCATCCTTCAGGGCACGCAGTGGTGTGTCTTCGAGCCCAACGACGAGCGCTTGTGGGGCCGCATTCGCCGCACCATCAGCGCCTTCTTGGTGAACGAATGGCGCAGCGGTGCACTCTTCGGAGAGAAAGCCGGGCAGGCGTATTTCGTCAAGTGCGACGGGGAGAACAACACCGCCGAGAGCATCGATGCCGGCATGGTCATCGTCGAGATCGGGGTCGCACCCGTGAAGCCAGCAGAATTCGTCATCTTCCGCCTCGCCCAGTTCTCGGGCGGCGCCTCAATCAGCGACTAACCACCACACCAGCATTGGAGACATGAGTCATGGCACTAGCAGGAGGAGACGCCTTAACCGCATTCTCGTTCGAGTTCTCCGTCGACGGAACAACGATCCCGAATGTGGTGGCAGTCAACAGCATCAGCAAGAACGCGCCGGTCATCGAGACCAAGTCGATGACACCCGATGGCAAGTACGTCAACCAGAAGATGTACGGACCCAACCAGTCCGGTGAGATGTCCATCTCCGTGTTGAACACCGGCGACTCAGCTGTCACCGGATGGATCATGAGCGGCCTCGGCGGCGATCAATCAAGTGCTCGCAAGACGGCGAAGCTCTTGTACAAGGACACCACGGGTTCGACGGTGCTCACGATGGAGTTCACCGAGGTTCTCGTTTCCAGCATCGACTACGGCTCCCTTTCCGCAGGAGAGGCAAGCGCGATCCAAATGACGATCAACCTGAGCTTTGTCGATATGACGACAACGTAAATCGGAGGGACTTATGTCTTCGGCACAAGACGTATTCCAGACCACCTTCGATTTCGTCCTTCCCAGGGGATACGTCGACGCCGACGGTCGTGTGCACCGCGAGGGGACGATGCGGTTGGCGACGGCGAGGGACGAATTGGTTCCCCTGCTCGACCCCAAGGTGCGGGAGAACGACGCCTTCTTGAGTCTGGTGCTTCTCGCTCGAGTTGTCACCAAACTCGGTGATGTCCCGACCATCGATGACCAGGTCATGGGAGGCCTGTGGGCAACGGATCTGGCGTTCCTTCAGGACCTCTACCGTCAGATCAACTCCGAGGGGCACACCCTTATAGAAGTGACCTGCCCTTCCTGCTCCACCGACTTCGCTGTTGACATGGCAGGTGATGGCCCGGGGGAATGACGACGGCCGAGGCTGACCTGCTGTGGGAGGAGGTAGGAGCCTTGGCCTTCTACCTTCACTGGCCGCTCGACACACTCCTCGACCTACCTCACCAGATCCGAGGCCGTCTGCTCGAGCAGTCGCAGCGACTCGCACACTCGGCGGGAGGAGTAGAGCATGGCTGAGACACCAGGCTCATCGGTTCACGATTGGCGTGGGCCGGTGCGGGCTGACTATCTCGCTGTGCCCATGAAGACCGGCGTACAGCGACGCCACCGAACTCTGCTGCGCTCTGCCGGAGATTTCGTTGTCACCCGACAGCCCGTTCGAGTCGTCGCTCCGGCTATGCGGCACGCGAAAGGTCTCGCACCTGCCGGACGGATAGCGGTGCGGGTCTCCTCCGCACGGCGCATCGGCAAACCGGTTGACGGCGTACCCACGGACGAGGTGCTCGGTGACAGTGACGCACCCGTGACTGGGCCCACCGTTCCACCCAACAGGCCGGCTCCCATCAGTGACGATGAGGAGTCAGTCTCGGGTGACGACGCGCCGGCAACCTCGGGCACCATCACCCCGACGACTTCATCCGCCGCTGTGCTCCACGCATCCGCCCCGACGTCAGCGAGACCTCTCCCCCGCCCATCGACGTCGCGCCCCCCTCGCCGTCAGGTGAGCACCGGGCCGGTCCCCCTGACACCTCAAGGAGTCACTCCCGCCCGTTCGATTCGAAAGCCCGAGCATCAGGTACCCCCGAGTCGAGGCAACGAGCCAAGTGAGAGCGAAGTACTCCCCTACGAACCGCTCAGTGACGTTCTCGCCGCGATCACGGTGACCGAGGACGGCCGTACCCTCACCGGGCGAACCCGCTCCATGCGACGTCCGGGTACCCGACCACAAGCGCAGTCATCCGAACCGTCATCCCCGCCTACACCGGCTCCGTCCGCGACAACCGCGTCCGCGACATCCTCATCCGATACGCAGCCCGCACCGACACGCGCCCACGAGCACACCCGTATGCCCACCGAGACTTCAAACGACGTGGATGCCGTGAATCCACCAGAGGTCGTTGATGCCGCCGAGACATCTCCACCCGCAGGATCGTTGCCTGCCTCGTCGTCCGTTCCCGCCGTTCCGTCAAATGGTATTCAGCGACGGCCGCGTTCCACCCGCATTCGAGGCTCAGCTCCCGCCGCTGCAACCGCCGCTGCCGCGGCTGCCGCGGCTACCGCGCACACACCACCAGTCCCGACAGCTGACTCACCACAACCATCGGCCGAGACGTCACCGGCGGACACTTCAGCGACCATCACACCGCCGCCCTCCACGCAGGGCGCTCCCGTGACGACAACGTCTGCGTTACAGCCGTTTGCGTCAAGTTCTTCCGAGCAACCATCGACTGCATCGACTCTTCCCGGAACGCACGCCACACCGGCACCGGTCGAGTCGCCAGAGATATCCGCACCATCCCCCGAGTCCACTGTTCATGCCGCAACACCAAGCGCCGTGCAATCACCCGCCGTGCAACCAACTGACCTACCACCGAGCAATGTGCAACAAGAAGACGTGCGTACCGGAGAAGACGTACGTGGAGAAGTCGCAGACCAAGAAGTCGTAGATCGAGAAGACGCGCGACAACTCGCAGACTCTGCCGATAAGACGACCACGAACGCTGCTCCCGTATCGAGTTCCTCGGTGCCCGGATCACCCAGATCACCGGCATCATCCGACAATCAATCACCCGGCAGTCAACCGCCGAGTACGCCGCAGACCGTTCCTGTCGCTCGCCCGGCAACCGAACCACGGGCCGATGCACGGGCCGATGCACCCGTCGATTCACCATCCGACTCAGCAACCGGCACCACCGCTGCGCCACCGTCGTCGAACACCCCGGGACCCGAGACGACACCCATGTCGGCGCCGTCTACGCAAGCACCGTCTACGCCGGAGCCGATGACACAGAGCCCGAATACTCGCACAGATCCTGCCGCGAGCCGATCTGGCGCGAGTTCGACTGCAGCACCGCAGCCCGCCGCAGTTGACGGTGCTCCTTCATCGACACCCGCGTCCGGCAGGTCAGACCATGCGTCCGCACCAGTCCTCTCCGATGCGCCTCTTCAACGCAGAGCAAGCGCCACACCTCGCGCCGCAGATGCCGGCGCGCGTAACGACATCCCTGATCCACCTGGCTCATCCGAGCGGTCAACCGCGACTCCATCAGCGGCTCCATCGGCGCCTCACTCTTCTACGACAGCGCCAACCGTCAGCCCGATGCAAGCGGCATCGTCATCGCCGTCGCCACCGCCGTCGCCGTCGTCACCGCCGTCCACCGACTCGCTCCCGTCAGAACAGTCGGACGAATCCATGCAGTCGTCAACCTCCATGCAGTCGCCAACCTCGGTGGAGTCGTCAGAATCAGAACAGTCACAACCCGATCAGCCAAACCCTGCCCTAGCAGGGTCGCCCACAACGATCACGGTTCCCGCCGACATCAGAGCAGCGGTCGCGGCAACCACAGGGGTGTCTCCCGCAACAGCGTCGGTCGTTCGGGGAGAAGCAGTAAGCAAGAGGGCTCGGGATCTTCAAGCGGATGCCTTCACCCATCGAGGCCACGTTCACCTTCCCGGCACCGCCCCGTTGACGTCCGATCGCCAACGTCGACTCCTCGCGCACGAACTCACACACGTCGTCCAACAAGGAAGCGGCAGTCAACTGCCACCCGAACACACCCCTGAGGGTCAACGCCTCGAGCAGAAGGCGCTCGATGTGGAAAGCATTCTGGCAACCGCGTCATCCAACGCCGCTCCGTCACCCAACGTGCCCACGGCGGCACTGCCGACGCCAACCGGCACGCCCGCTATGACTCCACCAGCAGCAAGCCCCGCTTTGGCACCCGCACCTACTCCACCCGGCGGACGTTCACCAGCCGTCCGAGTGCCCCGTGGCGACACGCCTACCAAGCGCACACCCGTACCGGGGACAAGGGTCGACGCATCCTCGAGCAGCGACCTGGTGCGCGTTGCGGCTGTTCCACGCTCGCCGCGTCCTGCTGGCCGTCCAGAGCCGAGCAGCGGCTCGCCGACAGATGCGACACCTATCGGCCAGTCGACCCCGTCACAAGCAGGCGTCGCGCAAGCATCGGGGTTGCAGCCGGTGGCCCTTCCCATCGTTACCTCGCAGAACCCCACAACCTCCTCCGAGAATCCAATGGCATCGTCAGAGCCCGACCGTTCCGTGGTTCAGCGAAGGAGAGCACAGGCGGCACCATCGTCAACGCCCGTACCGCCCAGCACGCCGCCGTCATCCCTGCCTGCAGCCAACCCCGGAGGAATGGCGGGCCAGGAGGCTTCGGGCACTCGACGATCTGCGACCGAGCGGGATAACTCCACCCCCGATGATGCGTGGCTCGAGCGCCACGCGGCGGCCCTGTACCCCATCATTCGTCGCCATCTCAGGAACGAGCTCCTGCGAGACCGCGAACGACGCGGCCGACTCGTGCGGGAGGATTAAGCCATGTCGACCCCCGCGCCCTTCGACTCCGACTACACCGCGACCAACTTCGTCGGTTTCTCGATCAGCGTCGACATCGTCGCATCAGACCAAACGCTCGGCGCCAACTGGCAATCACTGTCCTTAGGTTCGGTAAGCCTCGGTGCTCAAGATCTTCAGGCCGGGGGCTACAACCGGAGCCGGTTCCAGATGCTGGGTTCGCTGGACTACGGCAACGTCACACTGACCCGGCCGTGGACCGCCAATCAGTCTGGATGGATCGCCCAATGGTTCTCTGCAGCGGAAACTTCTGGGCCCTCAACTGTTTCCGTGACGGTCAACTACCTGGACGTTCAGGGCTCACTGCAACAAGCCACCTACAACTTCCGCAACGCTTACCCGGTGTCGTGGACACAACCGGACTTCGTCGCCGTTCCCTCCGCAGAAACGCCACCACGAATCACCGAGACACTCACGTTCTCCCACTCCGGCTTTGCTGAGAGTGGCAGCCTGGCGCCAGGGATCGACAGCGCCGAGTCTGTACAGCCATTCAAATTGGTGGTGCTTCCCGGCGGAGTCTCCGGTGTCGCGAGTGCACTGTCTGCCGTCACGAGTTGGACTCCCGGTGGAGACGCTGCCGCGTATATGCCATCGACTGCCCTATCCGCGAAGAACGAAGTGATCGCCAAGACTGCAGGGGCAACACTCGGAGGCTTTCCCGCCATCACTTTCTGGGTTCCCCCCTCGAGCGTCAAAGTCAATAAGGGAGCCACATGGCGGATCAACGATTCACCGTCGGCTGAGGGATCGGGACCGGTGAACTGGCTGGGCACGCAACCCATGACCATCGACTTCGATTTCACCCTGGACGGTGCTCGCGTCGACCAGGGTCAAGGAGGGAACGCCGAAGGAGAAAGCGTCCTACCTGAGGTCGAGCGCCTGATGGCGCTATGCGAAGTTGATGCACTCCTTGCCGCCGTCGGAATCGGAACGGCACCGCTGGTTGTGCTGCTGTGGGGAAATTTCGTTTCCCCCGTCAGCTACGTCGACAAGGTAGAGACGAACTTCATTCGATTCAACGATCGAGGAGAGCCAACGCGAGCTCAGGGTCATCTCAGCATCACCCAGTACCCAACATCGCTCGACGCCCAAAACCCCACGTCTGGAGGCGACGTTGGACGACGACAACTTGAGGTCTACGACGGTGATCAGTTATCGCACCTGGCCTTTCGGGCTTACCACCAACCCTCGCATTGGCGAGACATTGCCGACGCGAACGACATCAACGACCCGTTGCGTGTGCGCGCGGGTCGAAGCTTGGTCATTCCCGATAAGTCAACCCTGCCCCGACGCGGTGAATCTGGCCGCCCGGTCTCGACCTCGGGAATCTCATCGTCGCCGAACGGGGCAGGCCGATAGCGATGTCCCTTGCCACCTTAAGCACATCGGATCTGATTCTGCGAGTTTTCGTTGACAGCATTCCTATTCTCCCCGAGTTCTCCAACCAGATACGCCGCGTCGAGGTCGAGTCCCAGGTGAACCTTCCATCGTCATGCGAGATTGAGTTCTCCGATCCAGACTTGACGATCCCTATGGAGTGTGGACTGGAAATTGGCAATTTCGTGGAAGTGCGAGCCGTAACCGGAGACGACGCCGCTGGCGAGGCAATCTTCTTCGGTCAGGTAGAGACGCTCGAGATCCAGTTCGAGAACGCCGGAGGACGGCTCAGCGTCGTACGCGCATACGACGCAAGCCACCGACTCCTCCACGGTCAAAAGACCATGGGCTACCCGATGATGAGCTACAGCGAGGTTGCAGAAGTCATTGGTGCTGAGCACGCGATCGTCACCGAAGCTGTCCCTCACCCGGTCGTTCACGAGATGGTCGTGCAGGCAAACGAAACCTACTGGGACTTCCTCGTACGCCTTGCAAAGGAGATCGGATACGTCGTCAACGTCGCCGTGAACCCTCTCACCGGCACTCCCACGTTGCACTTCGGTCCGACGATGCCCGCCGAGACAGCGCCACCACCCATCGGTATCGACCCATCACCTTTATCGTTCTCCATCGGCGATGACCGCATCATCAACCTCGAAGCGTCCGTTTCCGGGTCCGGCATCACAGCAGCTTCCTCGGCTCGAGGCTGGGATCAGTCTCTGGGTCTGCCGTCCCTCGGAGAAGCCCCCACGATGTCGGACACGTCCTTGAACACGGTGCTCCCCGAGGAGCTCGGAGCTGAGCTTGGCGGCGTGAACCAGTTTGTTCGACTCGACAGGTTGGCCGGGAACGAGGCGGCTACCGAGGCGGCTTCGGAAGGCTTGGCCGCACGGCTGTCCGGGGCGTACGCAAACATCGAAATCGAGATGCGCGGCAATCCTTCGATCATGCCCAACCGAGCCATCAGCCTCGCCGATGCTGGCCTGCTGACCGGCGAGTACACCGTCACCTCGAGTATTCACACGTTCGCACCCAACCTGACGGGGTACCGAACATCCTTGGTGTGCTCTGGTCTCGAAGACCGCACGCTCGCCGGCCTTCAAGACTCGGCCGTGACGTCCTCGAAGTTGACGGGCGTGTATTCAGCGATCGTCACCGACACCGAGGATCCCGAGGCAATGGGCCGGGTGCTGTTGAGTTTCCCGTGGCTATCGGAAACGTACGTCAGTCCGTGGGCACGGGTCGTTCAGCCTGGAGCGGGAGAGATGCTCGGCTGGCAGATTCTTCCCGAACCTACCGACGAGGTTCTTGTTGCCTTCGAGAATGGGCAGTTGAACTCCCCATATGTCATCGGGGGGCTGTATAGCCAAGACCGCAGAGGGGCGATCCCCTTCGGCGAAATTGTCCAAGGCGCACCCATGATCCGCGCCTACACCTCGCGCGACGGGCATCAACTCATTTTCAACGACAGCCCGGAAAACACCTCGCTCACTATTCAAACAACACTCGGCGCCTCGTGCATGATCCGCCTTTCGCCGGAATCAGGCATCGAGATCATGACCATCGAAGAACAACCCATCATCATCACCAGCGCCTCGGACGTTACAGTGAATTCCGAAGGAGCTGTTCTCGTCAACGCGAGCGATGTCACCATCAACGGCGAGGGGGATGTCTCGGTTTCAGCCGAGGGTGCGCTGGAACTGTCCTCTGCCGGCGAATTGAGTATCGCTGCTTCATCTATCAACGTAGAAGCAAGCGGAGACATCAGTTTGGTCGCACCCGCCGTGGATGTGTCCGGCGGCATAGTCAACCTAGGAGCGTGAACGTGACCACGCAGGATTTCGTCGGCAAGGGGATCGCGTTCCCCCTCGAACTTGATTCCCAGGGTCGTCTGGGCATGGTCACGGGCGCGGCCAACATCGAACGTTCCATCGCGCTCATCGTCGGAACCGCCTACGGCGAACGTCCGATGCGGCCGGACTTCGGCTGTGGGATCCACGATCTCGTGTTCAACTCCGCGTCGCCAGAATTACGGACACGCATTCAACTTCTGGTGACCAGCTCGCTCGAACGGTGGGAGACGCGGGCTGACATCCTCGGTGTCGATGTCGAATTCCAACAGGGCAACACGCTCGCGGAAATAACCGTGAAGTACCGAATTAAGAACTCCTACGACGTGCGCAACCTCCTCGTACCCTTCTATCTGATCCCCGAGCAGGAGGGGTAATGAGCCTTCCATCCCCCAATCTGGACGATCGCGCCTTTCAGGACTTCGTCGACGAGGCGAAACGCCTCCTTCAGCAGCGTGCTCCCGAGTGGACCGACAACAACGTGGCCGACCCCGGAGTCACGCTGATCGAGACCTTCGCCTACATGGTCGACCAATTGGTCTTCCGGCTGAACAAGGTTCCTGAGCTGCACTGGATCAAGTTCCTCGACTTCCTCGGCGAGACGCTTCGACCACCGGCCGCCGCGTACACGACTATGCAGTTCTCCCTCGCCGTTCCTCAAGACAGCGACATCCTCGTTCCTGCCAGCACCGTGATTTCCACGACGCGCCGCGGCGACGGCCCACCCGTGTCCTTCACGACCGACAAAGACCTCACACTCGTCAGTACGTCCATTACCGCCGCACTCACCCAGCCCGCCGGCGGTGCGTTCACGTCGGTCGATATCACCGATCAAACCTCCGAGGACGTCGAGTGCTTCGCCGAGGTACCCGCAGTCGACGATGCATTCTTCATCGGCCTCAATAAGCCCGCGTCTCACTGCATCGTGCGACTCACCGTGGATTCACGTATCGAGGGCATCGGCGTCGATCCGAAGCGACCGCCGCGAGCATTCGACGCGTGGAACGGTCGCTCATGGGAACCCGTGGAATGCCTGATGGACACCACCGGTGGCTTCAACAGGAAGGGCACCATCGAGTTATCCATCGGCGAACAACGGGAAAATTCCCTCAACGGTGTAGCGGCGGCATGGATCCGAGTTCGGGTTATTGCAGCAGAAGGTGATCAACCCGAATACAAGGAGTCTCCGAAGATCCGCTCCATGTCCGCGGCAACCATCGGTGGATTTGTGCCAGCCACTCATTGCCAGATCGTGAAGAACGAGATGCTCGGGAGGACGGCTGGGACTCCCGGAGAGGCCTTCACGCTCAACCGCACGCCTCTCATCGCCGGCCAAGACGATCTCATCCTCGAGGTTAGTAGCCCCGATGGCTGGGAACGGTGGACTCGGGTGGAAACCTTCGCAAATCGAGAGCCACAGGAGAAGATCTTCTGTCTCGACAACGTGACCGGTGAATTGCGCTTTGGACCCATCGTTCGCCAGCCCGATGGGTCGACCCGAAGTTACGGCGCTACACCACCGTCGGGCAGCAACCTTCGTGTCCCGGAGTACCGCGCGGGTGGTGGCGTCGCCGGCAATGTAGATGCAGGAGCGCTGCGACTGCTGCGAACCAGCATCCCGTTCATTTCCAAGGCGGAGAACATTCATCCGGCCGTGGGCGGCGTCGACGCGGAGACGATCGCGGACCTCAAGGCACGAGCGGCCATCGACCTGCGCGCCCGCAACCGAGCAGTCAGCGCAGCGGACTTCGAACTACTCACCCAGCAAGCATCTCCATCACTGGTGCGAACCAAGTGCCTGAACGGAGCCGATTTCGGGAGCCCGGGCACCGTCCTGGTTCTCGTCGTTCCTGATATCCAACCGGGACGCGTTCCCTTCGAGTTGCTTCGTCCTCGCGAGGAAACCCTGGCCAACGTGAAGAAGTTCATCGATGACCGGCGATTGGTGGGAACCACGGTTCGAATCGAGCCTCCCCGCTATATGGGCGTGTCCGTCGCTGCCCGTCTTGCTATCCACTCGCAGGCAGATCAGGAACAGGTCCTTACAGCGGCAGACGACGCGATCGCAAACTTCCTTCACCCCCTGCACGGTGGCTACGACGGAACGGGGTGGCCTTTCGGTCGTGACGTCTCCGTCGGAGATATCTACAGCGTGCTGCAGCAGGTTCCGGAGCTGATGTACGTGGACGTCGCCCGACTGATTCCTGTCGACGCAGTCACTGGAGCCAAAGCCGAGCCAACAGACAAGATCTCACTGAAGCCGCACGATCTGCTCTACAGCCTGCCGTCGGACTTCGAGGTCATCCAACAATGACCACGCCATACAAATCCCCCATCGAGCGACAAATGGTCTTCGAGCCGACACAGCGCGCGCTCATTCCCGGATTGCCGAGCCCGTTCCCACTCCGCAACTACGCACCATCCATGCTCGCCGATGACCGGGTCACCAACTTGTTTCTCGACACCCTCGATGAAGTTCTCGCACCCATCATCTCGACGCTCGATTGCTATCACGCATATCTCGATGCTGACCTCGCTCCGATGGATTTCATCGAGTACATGAGTACCTGGTTGCTGGTGTCAAGCGAACAGGGCTGGACTGACGCGATGAAACGACAGGCGCTTGCGAATGCCGTGCCAAGGTCTCGCTGGCGCGGCACCACGCAGAGCATCTCCGACCGAGTGACCGAACTCTTCGGAGGCACGTGCGATGTGACGGATTCCGGAGACGTCACAACGGCCAACGAGTTCGAAGAACCATCCACCTGGTCCGCCGCCAACCCTCCGCACGTGACGGTCACGTTCACCCCGGACGAAGGCTCCAGCGTCAAGGAATCTGACATACGAGCTGCACTCTTATCCGTCCTACCTGCACATGTCGAACTCGTCGTGACGGTCGTGACGTGACCGAAACACCGTCCAGCATTACCTGCCAACGGTGCGGCACGAGGACAACCTGGACTCCCTACTGTCCCGGTTGCGGGGCCTATCTCGAGTTCGCCGGAGTACCCCCGTGGACCCAACCGAAGCCCGACCCTCCCACGGGCGACGGTAACTCCACTGACTCTCCTGAGTCCGCTGACTCCCCCACGGAAACACCAGCACACGACGACGAGTCCGCGCCAGAGCATTCACTCGAACCCTCGGCAGGAACATCGCAGTCGCTCTCCACACCGACGCACGAAGGTGCGCAAGATACGGGGCTTGCCACCGACGATCAGGGTCCACCGACTGCTGGCAGCGACGGCACGGACGAAGGTGGCACGGACGGCGGCACCGAAGCTGACGAACCCCCGCCACCCAAGGTCCGTCGCGGTGACCCCGACCCGTGGTGGAAGTTGTGGGCGCGACCGATCATTGAGGAGCCCACGCACCCGGCAACCAGCGAAACCCCTGCAGTCGGTCACGAGCACGCTTCGATGCACGACGAGGAGAGCAGCGGGGTTGTCGTTCCGCAAGACGTTCCTGCGGAAATCCAATCGGAGGAGCCGGCCAAGGCACTCCAAGCCACCGAGCGAACAATCGCCGTGGGTCAAGGCGGTGGGCTGGGACCTCTCGACGGCACGCCGTGTTCACGCTGCGGGTTTCGCAACGAACCCACAGCTCACTTTTGCGCCCGATGCGGCCTTGACTTCGCCATCGTCGCTCGAGCAACGATCGCCACGCAGCAGGCTCCCGAGCACGCCGACACGACCCAGCGTCCACCTCAACGCCGAGACTGGGCACTGATCGGTTTTGTCGCTTTCCTGATTGCGATCCTCTTGTTCGTGTTGCTGGCGCCGCAACCCAACCCAATCTTCACCGCCTTCTCCA
>WLWL01000215.1 GCA_012103605.1 Candidatus Nanopelagicales bacterium | reverse complement strand
ACCAGCCGGCATACCGGCGCGGCAGATCGTCGGCCTCGAGGATCTCGTCCGAGTGCAGCGCCGCGAGAGGAACCTCGCTGGTGCCCACGAGGTAGAGATCATCGGACTCGATGCGATACACATGCTCAGCGGCCTGGCCGAGAAAGCCCGTTCCGTCCATCGCGCTCGGAAGCACCAACGCCGGAGTGATCACCGGAACCAAGCCGTTGCTGCGCGCATGCTGCATCGCGAGACCTAGAAGCGCGAACTCGAGCTCGGCGCCCGGACCGGTGAGGTAGAAGAACCGCGAACCCGAGACCTTCGCACCCCGCTCAACGTCGATCGCTCCGAGAGCCTCTCCCAATTCGAGGTGGTCCTTCGGCGCGAACCCTTCGGTGGAGAAATCCCGCGGCGTGCCCACGTGCTCGAGGACGACGAAGTCCTCCTCGCCACCCACGGGTGAGGTCGGGTCGACCAGGTTGGCCACCTCGCGCCCCAACACGTCGGCGGCGGCAGCGGCCTCATCCGCGTCGACCTCGGCGGCCTTCACGCGGTCGGCAAGGTCGTGCGCGCGCGCCATGAGCTCGTCTACGTCGGACTGCAAGCCGGGCTTTGCGGCGTCGTCGGCCTTCTTCAATTGTCCCTGCAGCGGTCCGATCTGCTTGCTGAGGACCTTCTGCTCATTGCGGAGTTCGTCGAAGCGCTGACGGGCTTCGCGCGAGTGCTTATCCGCCTCGATCAGCCGATCGACGATCGCGACGTCTTCGCCTCGACGGCGTTGCGACTCGCGAATCCGATCGGGATCAGAACGCAGGATGGCCGAATCGATCACCGGCCTAACCTATCCGGCGAGCAGCGATCAAGAACGACTACAGGTAACGACCTCAGGCATTGGCCGACGCTGCCCACGCCGGTCGGGTGTGGGCAGCGACCTCATGCTCGCTCATGGCCCCATCGTGTCATCCGTGTGAATAGTCCCGCTAGGGCACAATCAGAGCGTGCGATGGCTGATCACCGGGGCGAGCGGATTCCTCGGCGCGAACGCGGTGCGGGCGCTTCAACCTCGCGCCGAGGTTGTCGGCATGGTGCGCGACGCGGGCTCTGCGCCGTGGTGCGAAAGAACCGCCACGGGTGACCTGCTCTCCGCCGAGAGCCTTGCCGGTGCGGTCGACGAGGTGCGCCCGGACGTCGTCCTGCACTGCGCGGCACTGGCCGACCACCGCGCCTGCGAACAGGACCCCGATCTCGCGCACCGGCTGAACGCCGACGCCAGCGGGACACTGGCCGGCGCAGCCGCGTCGGTCGGCTCACGCTTCGTCTACATCTCGACCGATGCAGTGTTCGACGGTGCCCGCGGCTGGTACGCGGAAGACGAGCCGGTCTCGCCGACGTCCGCGTACGGTCGATCGAAAGCCGCCGGTGAAAAAGCCGTCATCGCCGCGCATCCATCTGCCGTGATCGCGCGAACGAACTTCTTCGGCTGGAGCCCGAGTGGTGACCGGTCGATTCTGGAGTTCTTCACCCGGGAACTGTCCAGCGGTCGTCGCGTCCCCGGGTACGTCAACTACGTCGTCACGTCATTGTTTGTCGAGGACGTCATCGACTCCATTGAGCGCATCGTCGAGGCCGAAGAGCACGGGGTCTTTCACGTTGTCGCGCGCGATGGTGTCGCGAAAGCCGACTTCGGCCGGCTGGTCGCCGCGGAGTTCGATCTCGACGCGGGACTCATCGATGACGTCCGGGTGGATGGCCCCGACCGCGACCTGTCGCTGCGAAGCGACCGACTCGGGCACCTGACCGGCACCGCGATGCCGTCACAGGCCGAGGGGATCGCGCGTGCCCGCGAGCGTGGCAACTTCTAGGGGGTCTGCAGCACGATCTTGCCGATGACGTCGCCGCTATCGAGTGCTGTGTGAGCAGCACCGGCCTCGGGCATCGGCATCACGCGATCCACCACGGGTCGCACCTCGCCGTTCCCGACCCAGGACCACACGTGCTTTTCGACTTCCCGGCAAATGGTCGCCTTCTCACTGTCCGGACGACGACGCAAACTCGTCCCGAACAGGCCGACGTTCTTCGCCATCATCTGGGACAGGTCCAGTTCGGTGGCGACGCCACCCTGCATGCCGATGGTGACCTGTCGTCCGTTGCGGTTGAGCGCGTCGATGTTCCGCATGAGGTACTTCGCCCCCATGTTGTCGAGGATCACGTCCGCGCCTCGGCCGCCGGTCGCGTCCTTGATCGCCTCGACGAAATCGACGTCGTTGT
>WLWL01000040.1 GCA_012103605.1 Candidatus Nanopelagicales bacterium | reverse complement strand
CACGATCAGGCCCCCAAGACGGTGCGCAACTTCACCGGCCTGGCGGAAGGGACCCAGGAGTGGACCGACCCCAAAGTGCAGGCCAAGTCCACGGCTCCGCTGTACGACGGCACGATCTTCCACCGGATCATCCCCGGATTCATGATCCAAGGCGGCGATCCCCTTGGGACGGGGACTGGCGGGCCCGGTTACCGCTTCGATGACGAGCCTCACCCCGAGCTCACCTTCGATAAGCCGTATTTGCTGGCGATGGCCAACGCGGGACCCAACACCAACGGATCTCAGTTCTTCATCACGGTCGCTCCGACGACGTGGCTGAACTTCAAGCACACCATCTTCGGTGAGGTGGCGGATCAAGAATCCCGCGATGTCGTTGACGCGATAGCCGCCGTGGAAACTGGGGCTCAGGACCGTCCCGCCCAGGACGTGGTCATTGAGTCGATCTCCATTTCCCGTGACTAGCGAGTCCAACTCTTTCTTGTGAGCGATCTTTCCGGCGAGCAACAAACCCCGCGCGCTCCCCGGTGCTATCGGCACCAGGACAATGAGACGTGGATTCGTTGCTCGCGATGCGACAAGGCGATATGCACGCAGTGCATGATCCAAGCGCCGGTCGGCTACCGGTGTCCGGATTGCATGCGAGCTGAACAACCAGTGGAACCCACGACGGTTGCGGGCGCCACCACCATCGCTAAGCCGTACGTCACCTACACCCTGATCGTCATCAACCTGCTGGTCTTCGCCTACCAGTATTCGGTCGGCATCAACGCTGTCGCCGAACGCTGGGGCATGTGGCCGGTCGGCATCGTTACGGGCGATGAGTGGTATCGCTTACTGACAAGCGCGTTCTTGCATGGCTCGTTCCTACACATCGCCTTCAACATGTATGTGCTTTTCGCCCTGGGGCCAACCTTGGAACGCATTCTGGGACACGTGCGCTTCACTGCCCTCTACCTGCTCTCGGCAGTGGGTGGCGCGGTGGCGTCGTACTTCTTCTCTGACATCACCACGGTCTCGGTCGGGGCCAGCGGCGCGATCTTCGGGCTCATGGGTGCACTGGTGGTGGCAGGCCGACGGTTGCGGTATGACGTCACGCAAGTTCTCGTCCTGTTGGGAATCAACGTCGTGATCGGGTTTCTCGCACCCGGGATCGATTGGCGAGCCCACCTCGGGGGACTGGTGACCGGAGCGGTGGTCGCCGCGATCTTGGTCCACGCACCGAGGAAGTCACGAACCTTCATTCAAGTAGCGGGGTTGGGTGGTGTCCTCTTGATCCTCGTTGCCGTGGCGATGTTGCGGACGTCCCAGATTCAAGAACTCTTGGCGCCGCTGGGTGTGATCACGACCTAGGGCGCACCGTCGAGGCGTACGGTGGATGTCATGAATGACGCGGTGATCGTCGAAGCGGTACGAACGCCCGTGGGTATCGGCAAACCCAAGAAGGGCGCCCTGTCGGGTATCCATCCCGTGGATCTGTCGGCGCACGTGATTGACGCGCTGATCTCGCGGGTGGGAATCGAACCGGAGAATGTGGATGACGTCATCTGGGGGTGCGTGGGTCAGGTCGGCGAGCAGAGCGCCAACATCGCCCGCAATGCCGCGCTGGCCGCCGGGTTGCCCGAGTCGGTCACCGGGGTGAGCGTCGATCGTCAGTGTGGTTCCAGTCAGCAAGCGGTCCACTTCGCGGCTGCCGCTGTGATGTCGGGCCAGATGGACGTGGTGATCGCCGGCGGTGTTGAGTCGATGTCACGGGTGCCGATGTTTTCGAACATGGCTGGTGGGGATGGTCCGTTCGGGCCGCGCATGATGAGCCGCTACCCGGACCTGGTGAATCAAGGGATCAGCGCCGAGATGATCGCGGACCGGTGGAATTTATCTCGCGCGATGCTGGACGAGACCGCGGCTGAATCTCAGCAACGTGCAGCGCGTGCGACGAAGGACGGACTGTTCGACGCGGAGATCACCACCGTGGACACCAACGAAGGTCCCGTCCATCACGATCAAGGGATCCGCCCGGATACGACGGCCACGTCACTCGCAGGGTTGACACCGGCCTTTCGTGAAGATGGGGTGGTGACGGCCGGCAACTCGTCACAGATCTCCGATGGGGCGGCCGCGGTGCTGGTGACGACCTCGGCCCGGGCACGCGAACTCGGACTCACTCCGATGGCCCGGTTGCACTCGTTCGCGATGGCGGGTGTCGACCCGGTCATCATGCTGACCGGACCCATCCCCGCGACCAGCAAGGTGCTCGCCAAAGCCGGGCTTGACCTGGCCGATATCGGAACCTTCGAGGTGAACGAGGCGTTCGCCGCGGTCCTCGGCGCGTGGCTGGCAGATACCGGCGCGGACCGGGAGATCACGAACCCGCAGGGCGGGGCAATCGCGCTCGGCCACCCCCTCGGCGCGTCGGGAGCGCGACTGATGACGACCCTCGTGCACCGGATGCGACGGGAGAACATTCGCTTCGGTCTTCAGACGATGTGTGAAGGCGGAGGAATGGCAAACGCGACAGTTGTTGAGCTTCTTTCGTCACATTCGTCACAGTGATTTACAGGTCACCCATTTATCCACACTGTTTCCACAACTGGGGATAGAACTACACGCCTGTAACTAGTTTTCCCTCACAAAAACACATGTCAGCAACGAGTCCAGAGTGAGACATGGTGTGGACAACTTCACCCCAAAGGGTGCGGAAGGGTCTATTTCCACTTGGTGGACAGGATGAAACCCGTGATGATGAAAGCGAAGCCGATGGCCACGTTCACCAAGCCGTTGGCGGCTCCACCGATTGAGTTCATGATGGGAATCTGAGACCCGGCAACGTAGTAGATGACGATGTAGACCAGCCCGATGACGAAGCAGGCGATCATCGCCGGGGCGAGCCACCCGGGCGAACCGATCTTGGCGACCTTCCGCTCACCCTTGGACGGGGGCGGGGTGTAGGGCGTCTTCTTGCGGCCCTTGGACTCCGGCACGGCGATCTCCTTCTGCTTGCGGCTACCCGTAGCCTGCCACACGTCGATCGGCGGGGTACCGGAGAATAGGCACGTGAGCGGCCCGCGCATCCTCGTGGTGGACAACTACGACTCCTTCGTCTTCAACCTGGTGCAGTACCTGGCGCAGTTAGGGGCCGATGTCACCGTGGTGAGAAACGATGCCGTCACACCGGCGGATTGCCTGTCCTACGACGGAGTGCTGTTGTCCCCGGGACCGGGAACCCCGGCCGATGCCGGAGTGTGCATCCCGATTGTGCGCGAGTGTGCAGGGAAGACCCCGATCTTCGGTGTGTGCCTCGGCCATCAAGCGATCGCCGAGGCGTACGGGGCGACGGTCCGCCAGGCACCGGAGCTTCTGCACGGCAAAACGTCGCAGGTGGTGCACGACGGTCGCGGAGTGCTCGCAGGCTTGCCGAACCCGTTCACCGCCACGCGGTATCACTCATTGGCCGTGGACCCCGCGACCATTCCCGATGTTCTGGAAGTCACCGGATCAACAGAATCCGGTGTGATCATGGCGGTGAAGCACCGCGAAGACATGGTTGAAGGCGTGCAGTTTCACCCCGAGTCGGTGTTGACCGAGGGCGGGCACGAGATGTTGGCGAACTGGTTGGCCGACTGTGGGTACCCGGTAGCGCGAGAGCGAGCGCGGACGCTGCAACCGGTGATCGGCAAGAGCGACGACGACCCGGACGAGTAACGACCGCCGTTTTGGCTCAGAAAACTCGCCTCTCGGGGGAAAGAGAAGAGCCTTACGGGACTGGAACGGTGGGAGCCGGTTGCGGATCCGGTGGCGGTGCCGGTGGCTCGGTCGGCTGCGGGGCTTCCGTCGGTGCGGGTGGCTCGGTCGGCTGCGGGGCTTCCGTGGGCTGAGGCGGCTCGGTCGGCTGCGGGGCTTCCGTCGGAATCGGCACCTCCGTTGGGACGATTGGTTCGGTCGGCTCCGGGGTGGGTGACTCTGTCGGTTCGGGCTCGATGGAGATGGTGATGGTCACGATCGACCCACGCTCCAGCGACGTTCCCGGGGGAGGTGCCTGTGCCAGAACAATGCCGGGTGACTCGAAAGACGACTCCTGCTCGATGACCTGGATCTCGAACCCGGCCTGCGCGATGTCGCTGCGCGCTTGGGCGACCGAAACCCCGGAGAGTTCGGGTACTTCCACCAGGCCTGACGACACCACGACCGACACCGCGCTTCCCGCAGCCAACTGCGCACCCTCAGCGGGGTCCTGGGCGAGCACGTAGCCCGCAGGCTGATTGGAGTCCTCTTCGGTGACATCACCAAGTTGGAGGCTCGCGTCACTGAGCGCCGTACGAACAGCATCCAGGGACGTCAGTCCGAGAAGCTGGGGAACGGTCGCCTGCTCTCGTCCGGTGCTGATCGTGACGTTGACCGCTTGACCTTGTTCGATGCTCTCCCCGGGCGCTGGTTGCTGGGCAATGACGGTGCCGGGTGTGCGGTCGGAGATTTCCGGGGTTTGCGCACCGAGACGCAGTTCGAATTCGGCAAGGCTCGCGGTGGCTTCCTCGAGGTTCAGTCCGTCCAGGTTGGGAACCGTGACGAGGTCGGCGGTGGTGCCGCCGAAAATGAACCGGCCGATGCCCAAGGCTCCGAGGACCGCCACCGCGACGGCCGAGAGGCTAATGATCCAGAAGATCGTGCTGCGCCCGGCACGGCCGCGACGGCGGCGCGAGGTGTCGTAGATCGGATCTGTCGCGGGTGGTTGCCCTCCGGCCGCCTGGACGGGTGTCATTTGACGGGTGGAGTCGGCGACGATAGTCGGGACGGCGGCGGTGACCGGTGCACCGGCAATAGCTCTCTCGACGTCGGCCCGGAACTCCGTCGCACTCTGGTAGCGATCATCCGCGCGCTTGGCGAGGGCGCCGAGCACGACTGTGTCTATCTCCGGGGATACTCCGCTATCCACCTGGGACGGTGGCGTGGGCATCTCGCTGACGTGTTGGTAGGCGATCGAGACGGCGCTCTCTCCGGTGAAGGGTGGTTGCCCGACGAGTAGTTCGTAGAGAAGCACGCCCGTGGAGTAGAGGTCGCTTCGCGCGTCGACCACTTCACCGCGGGCTTGCTCGGGCGAGAGGTACTGCGCCGTCCCCATCACTGCAGAGGCCGACGTCATCGTTTGACCGGACTCGTTGACCGCACGCGCGATACCGAAGTCCATGACTTTGACATCGCCGGTTCGGGTGAGCATGACGTTGGCCGGCTTGATGTCGCGGTGAACGATGCCGTGCCGATGCGCGTAGTCGAGCGCCGTCAGCACACCCGCAGCGATCTCGAGGGCGCGCTCGGGGAGAAGCCGTCGACCACTGGCGAGTAACTGCCGAAGCGTCATGCCGTCGACGTACTCCATGACGATGTAGGGGACGACGACGTCCTGGCCATTCGGATCGATGAGGGTGTCCTCGCCGGTGTCGTATACGGCGACGATGTTCGGGTGGTTCAACGCAGCGGCGCTTTGGGCTTCGCGGCGGAACCGTTCCTGGAATGTTGGGTCCTTGGCTAGGTCTGGTCGCAGGATCTTGATGGCGACCCGTCGGCCGAGGCGCAGATCGCGCCCCTCGTGCACTTCGGCCATTCCGCCACGACCGATGACCTCGCCGACCTGGTAGCGGTCGCCGAGCATCTTGCCGGGCTCAGCCTGTGTCACGACAATTCCTTTCCCACGTGCCTGCCCGTTTATCGGGCAGGTCTTTCATTGTCTCAGGAGCGGAGGCGTCGACCGGGAAGGCGCGTGAGTCGCCCATGAACGGAGGCACCTTCTGCCTGTCTTCCGGCCTAGCCCCGCGTACTGTCACCGACGCTCCAGGACTGCCTCCATGACGTCCTTCGCGATGGGGGCGGCGAGACCGTTTCCACTGACCTCCTCAGCACCGGCATCCTCCACGAGCACCGCCACGGCAACCTGGGGCGCCGCCGCGGGGGCGAAAGACACGAACCACGCGACGGTCGGTTGATCGTTGCCGGTTTGGGCGGTACCTGTCTTTCCCGCTACTCGGACGTCGGGGATACGGGCATTGGTTCCGGTGCCGTTCTCGACGACGTTCACCATCATCTCGGTGAGCGCGAGTGCCTCACTCGGGCGAAGCGCGTCCGCGAAGACCTCCGGCTCTGTTGTCTGCAAGATGGTCAGGTCAGGGGCCCGCACTTCTTGAATCAGGTAGGGAATCATCGTGCGTCCGCTGTTGCCGATGGATGCGGTCACCATCGCCATCTGCAACGCGGTGGCGCGGACATCGAACTGGCCGATGGCGCTCATCGCGGTTTGTGGCTCGTCCGGGTCGGCGGGGAAGCGTGACGTCGCGGCGCGCAGAGGAATTTCGAAGGTCGTATCGAAACCGAAGAGCTCGGATTGCTCACGAAGAGCATCGGCGCCGAGCTCGTTACCCAACCACGCGAACGCCGTGTTGCACGAGACTGCGAGAGCGTCGCGGAGGGTGACCTTGCCGCCGGGCCCGCACTGACGACGGTTCCAGTTACGCAACTCCTTGTTGGATTGCGGGAGATCGTAGGTTCGCGGCCCGGGGATCACGGAGTTCGGGTTGAACCGGCCAGACGAAAGCGCGGCGGCTGCCGTGACAAGTTTGAAGGTCGATCCCGGAGGGTTGAGGGAGACGATCGGCCGATTCAACAAGGGCTTGTCCGGGTCGCCCTCGAGCTTGTTGTAGTACTCCCGGATCTCGGTGGGGTCATGGCTGGAGAGCTTGTTCGGGTCGAAGGACGGTGCCTGAACGGACGCCAGGATCCGTCCTGTCGCCGGCTCGATCGCGACGACGGCACCCTTCTTTCCGCGAAGACCGAGATACGCGGCCCGTTGGGCGGCCGCATCGATGGTGGTGGTCACCGCCCCACCGACGGGCTGACGCCCGGACACGAGTTGTTGGATCCGGTCGACGGCGAAAATATCCGATCGACCATTGAGAATGCGATTCTCGGTGCGCTCCAACCCGGTCGCTCCGTAAATGAGCGAGTAGAAGCCGGTGATCGGCGCATACAGCCGAGGATTGGAGTACTGCCGCAGGTAGGTCAGCGTGTTACCCGTCTCCACCGATCGCGCGACCGGGTCGGTACCGACGAGAATCGGCCCGCGCTCGCGGTCGTACTCGGCGAGAAGGATGCGCTGGTTACCGGGTCGGTCTCGGTAGTCGCCGGCGTTGACTACCTGAATCAGGGTGATGTTGACCAGCACCGCCACCATGAGCAGCGCGAACACCAGCGACAGCCTGCGCACCTGACGACTCATGCCGTGCTCCTCACACAGCCCGCACGATTTGCGTCATCGCATCGTCGGGTGAGGGAGCCACCGGTGCGGGTCGACGCGATCGGTCGGAGATCCGCAGCAGGATGGCGACGATCACCCAGTTGGCGACCAGCGACGATCCGCCGTAGGACAGGAACGGTGTGGTCAATCCCGTCAACGGAATCAGGCCGGTGACCCCGCCGATAATGACGAACACTTGAAGAGCGAGAACGATCGAAAGACCGGCGGCGAGTAGTTGACCGAAGGAGTCGCGGGCTGCCACCGATGTCCGCAGTCCGCGCTCCACCAAGATCGCATACAGCAAAACCAAAGCGAACAAGCCGGTGATCCCGATCTCTTCACCGAGCGCCGCCACGATGAAGTCGGTCTTGGCGAACGGCACGAGGTTGGGAAAACCCTGACCCAAGCCGGCGCCGAGAACCCCACCGTTGGCGAGCCCGAAGATCGCTTGCACGATCTGGTACCCACCGGTGTCCGCGTAGGCCCACGGGTCCAGCCAGACGGTGACGCGCGAGCGCACGTGGGCGAAGTTGTAATACGCCAACGCAGCACCCGCGAAAAACAACAAGGCGCCGAGGATGATCCACGAACGCCGTTGCGTCGCGATATACAGCATCGCGACGAACAAGCCGAAGAACAACAACGACGTCCCCAGGTCGCGTTCGAACACCAAGACGGCCAGGGAGACCAGCCAGGCGATCACCAGCGGCCCGAGATCCTTCAATCGAGGAAGCTCGATGCCGAGGAACTTGGTGCGGACTACCGCGAGCGAATCTCTCTTCGCGACGAGATAACCGGCGAAAAAGATAGTCAGCAGAATCTTCGCGGCTTCGGCAGGTTGGAAGGACAGATCACCGACGCGAATCCACAACGTCGCGCCGTTGACGGTGGTGCCGATTGCCGGGACCAGCGGGAGAACCAGCAGCACCAGACCGATGAGGCCGGACGTGTAGGTGTAGCGGGCGAGCCGGCGGTGGTCTTGCAGCAGGACGAGGACGGCGATGAACAAGATGATCGCGATGGAGAACCACGTCAACTGCGAGTAGACATCGGGCGTCGGCATGGGTGAGTCGCTGAGAACGGCCCGACGCGCGGAGGCGACGTCGATCCGGTAGATCATCAGCAAGCCGAGCATGGTCAGCAGCGTGGCGACCGGCAGCATGATCGGGTCGGCGTAGCGGGCGAAGATGCGGATGGTGATGTGTGCCGCCAACGCGAGCCCCCCGACAACTCCGGCGGTGACCCACAAACGGGTGGTCATGCCCTCGTCGGACACCCACCCGATCTGCATCGTGCCGAGCAGGCCGATACCCCACGCCAGAATCAACAGCAGCAACTCGACCCAGCGACGAGTGGGCTTCTTGCGATTGCGGGTAGCCGCCTGCGTGGGCGCCTCGGTACTCACGGCGCATCCTCGACCGGCTCGTTACTCAGGCTGCCGGGGCACCCAGCGGGCGGGAAGATCGTCTGGCACTCATCGGCCCGGACCTGTAGTTCGGCGACGATGCGCTGGGCGTCGGTCTCACTTTCCGCGGGTATGCCTTTGCTGACGAGTTCTTGGTCGAACAGGGGCAACTGGCCGGCGGGCAGTCCGGTGTCTGTTGTGAGCGTCGACAGCGAGACACCGGCAAGGCTCCCGGGAACCCCCTGGTAGATCGCGACGGTGCCGGTGCCGGGGCTGCCGTTGACCGCGATGTACCACTGGGATTGCAGCCATGCCTGAGCGGCGATGAGAGCCCCGTACGTCACGGCGGCGATGGCAGCGATGAGGGCGACGTAGATGCCGAGCCTCTTCCAGCGACGCGCACGCCGGGTCTTGCGTTGGGCCGCGGCTTGCTCATCGCGCATCGCCTGTTCGGCCGCGGGCACCACGATCTCGGCGTCGATCAGGGGCTGGGGAGCCGTGGGCGGCCCACCATCCACCGGCGGCAGAGCCTCGGGGGCGTCGGGATCTGGTTGAGCGTCGTCGGGGAATCGCACGCCGGGTAGTTGCGCTCGCACCCGGGGTTCACCCGCGGCGCCCACAACGACGGGCGCGACAAGCGTTTCGGACGTTCCGTCTGCTGCGATCGCGTCCGCAACGACGTCCGCAACGACGTCCGCAACGACGACGGTGACGTTGTCGGGTGCACCGCGTTCGAGGGCGAGATCCACTAGACGTGTGACGCACCCCGTCGGGTCGCTCATGGTCAAGGCGCCTGCGATGTCGGCGCTGTCGACCACACCGGACAACCCGTCCGAGCACAGCAGGTACCTGTCTCCGGTTCTTGCTTCTCGAACGGACAGGTCTGCCTCGACGGGGTTCATCCCGTCCAGGGCTCGCATCAACAGGGAACGCTTGGGATGAGTGGCGGCTTGCTCCTCGGTGATCCGTCCAGCGTCCACCAGTGTCTGCACGTAGGTGTGGTCGTGGGTGAGCTGCACAAGTTCGTGATCGCGGAATAGGTACGCGCGCGAGTCACCGACGTGAACAATGGCGACTCGACTGCCAAGCCAATACAACCCGGTCACGGTCGTTCCCATGCCGGTGAGGTCAGGTTCTTCATTGATGATGGCGTTGATCGTCTCGCCGGTGGAGTCGATCGCGTCGGTCAGGGCGTTCAGAAGTTCCGACGATGACGGCGGGTGGACATCGAGATCGGCAACGGTCGCGATAGCAACGGCGGACGCGAGTTCCCCGGCCGCGTGGCCACCCATACCGTCCGCCACCATCAACAGGCGGGGTCCGGCGTAGCCGGAGTCTTCGTTTCCGGCTCGCACCAGGCCGACATCGGATCGGGCAGCAAAGCGCAGGGTCACCGGGGGAGCCGCGTCGGGGACAACGAGCGCCGCCTGGCCGTCATCGTCTACCTCGATAGCGACGTCGATAGTGACGTCGTCCGCGTCATCCCTAGGGTCTGTGTCGTTCATGGCCGCCTACTTCTGGATCACCAGCGTCGTGCGGCCGACCCGCAGAGGCGCCCCGATGGGAAGAACGGTGGGCGTGGTGAGGCGCGTGCGATCAATCCAGGTGCCGTTCGTTGACCCGAGGTCCTCCGCGACCCACGCCCCCTCGGACTCGTAGATGCGAGCGTGGCGGCTGGAGGCGTAGTCGTCATCGATCACGATCGTGGAGTCCGGCGCCCGACCCAGAGTGATTTGTGCTCCCTCGAGCGGGATCTCCGTTCCTTGCAGCGGCCCTTCGGTGACAACGAGTCGTGTCCCCTTGCCCCTCGATCGTCGCGAGGTGCGCCCGGACTTCCGTGCCCGTGGGGTGCGTCCGGGACCAGCCGCAAGATCATCGGAACCACTGGAGTCGCCGCGCAAATCGTTACGAAGGGCAATCAAAGCGAAGACAACGAACAACCACAGCAGCCCGAGAAACGCGAACCGTGCCAGCGTGAGCGTCAGCTCAGACACGTCAACTGCTCCGGAAGGTGAACGCCGTCCCGCCGAGTTTCACGATGGACCCCTCGGTGAGGGCGCACTCGTCGATGCGAGCACCATCCACGAAGGTTCCGTTCGTTGATTTCAAGTCGCGAATGATGGCGGGGTTGCCGACGACGATCTCGCAGTGGTTTCGAGACACCCCCGGGTCCTCCACGCGGATGTCCGCATCCGTCCCGCGGCCCATCAGCGTGATCGCACGCACGAGCGGGTAGGCCTGCCCGCCCACCTCGAGGCGGGGTTGCCCGCCGGATTGGCTGCCGGCTGGCTCGTGGGACTGCGCTGCCGACGGTGCGTCGGGACTCGATGTCGCTTCAGGCTCAACGGGTGCAACCGAGGACGGCGCGGCCGCCGACCGTGCAGCTGCAGCGGCGGCCGGGGACGCGGGTTCCGCCGCTTCGACGACGCCCGCTCGGGAGGTGACTTCGGCTTTGGCCTCACTTCTAACCCGGAAGATGCCGGTCTCAAGTTCATCGTCCTCGCTGAGTGTGACGCGAACCTCTCCGAGCAGGGTGTAGTGCTGCTCTCCGGCGTAGGTGGTGACGAGGGTGGCGAGCTCGGCGGCCAGAGCGTCTTTGAAGACAGCGAGCCGCTTGTAATCGTGGTCGGAGAGTTCGACGTGGAAGACATTCGGAATGACGGTTCGGTCTCGGTCCAGGACGCTGGCGCGGTCGTCTACGTCACGCTGCAGGGCGGCAGCAAGTTCGACGGGCTGAACTTCCGCTTTGAATGCTTTGGCGAAAGCCCCGTTGACCACCCGGTCCAGGGAGTCTTCGAACTTCTGCAGCAAACCCACCCATGGATGTTACTTCCCCGACCACGGTGCGCCGTGGAGCCGGACCGCAGCGCAGACAGGCAAGTAGTCGGCTCACCAACGATGAGCGAAATGCGGGCCTGTACCCTTTCGACGCTGCCCACTGCGGTGGGTTGGGCGCGAGTGGCGGAATAGGCAGACGCGCACGGTTCAGGTCCGTGTGCCCGAAAGGGCGTGGGGGTTCAACTCCCCCCTCGCGCACCACACGGTGCGGTTGCACCCAACTCAGGCTCCTGCGGTTAGCCGCAGCACCCTCCTCCGCAGCACCCTCCAGAACTCGGTGCTGCCTCCATGGAGGTTCCTCCGGTGGATGGTGTCCCGACGGAGGCGACGTTCAACAGGCGAACCGTGTCGTCGTGGCCTGCCGGACATGGCGCCGCATCACTCGACTGGCTCATCGGTCGTTGCAAGACGAACGTGTCACCGCATTGGCGACACCGAAACTCGTACGCGGGCATGACGACAGATTACGACGCCCACCGAATAGGCACGTTCTGGTACCCGCGAATGACGTGGGACGGATAGCGCGTTGGTTCCCCGTTCATTTCGAAGGCCGGCAGTGTGCGCAGCAGTTGGCGCATTCCCACGCGTGCTTCGAGTTTTGCCACCGGCATCCCGATGCAGAAATGAATCCCTTCACCGAACGCGAGGTTCCGACTCCCGTCACGGTCGAGAATCAACTCATCAGGACGGTCGAATTCCCGCGGATCACGGTTGGCGGAGGCGAAAATCATCAGCACCCGTGACCCTGTCTCTAACTTGACGCCGTGCAGCGACACGGGCTTGGTGGTGACGCGGGCGAGCCATTGCGCGGGTGCATCGAACCGGACGAACTCATCGATCGCGGCGGTGGTGGGGAGGTCGACCCCGTCGCCGAGGTCTGCACGTGTCACGGCTCCAGTGGCGAGGGAATGCACCATTGTGCCGAGCAGGCTGGTCGTTGTTTCCATCCCCGCGGCGATGAGCAGCAACGTGAGCCCTTGAATTTCTTCGTGCTCCATGGAGCCGTCGTCGATGGCACGCGCGAGATCACCGAAGACGTCGTCGGTGTAGTTGCCACCACGACGTTGATCAACTTGCTCTTCTAGGAAGGACACGAGTTCGGCCCGCAGTTCGAATGCCTGGGGGGACGGGCCGGATTCACCAGGGGGACGGTTGAGCATCTCGAGCCCGGTGTCGGTGGTCCAGGTGATATCTGCTTCCGGGATACCCAAGATGCGGAAGATCGTCATGATTGGCAGCCGCTGCGTGAAGGCAAGCCCGAGGTCCACGTCGTCGTGATGGGGAAGGTCCTCCAGCAGTTCCGCAGCGGTGGCCTCGACCATCGGTTCGTAACTCTTGACCGCTTTGTTCAGGAATCGTGGCGCGAGGACTTTGCGAAGTACGTCGTGCCGGGGTGGATCGAGTTCTTGGATGCTTCCCGGTCCGAAGAACTTCACGTACGTCCCGAGTTCGACGCCCTCGGCGCTGGAGAACGTCTCCCAGTCCCGCAGACCTTCTTGCACGTCGGTGTATCGCGAG
>WLWL01000039.1 GCA_012103605.1 Candidatus Nanopelagicales bacterium | reverse complement strand
CCCACCGAACGAGTGTTCCGCTGCGAAGATTGCCCTCCTTGTTGGTCTTCAGGGAGCGGAAGCGGGATCCACGAACGCGCGTGATGTTGAAGGCAGCATCAAGTTGCGTTGGGAGACATACCTCGGGGCGCTCCCCGAATCGCCAGCAGCCGGGGGTTGCCTGGTCATCCCACAGTCGGGCGCCGTTCACGTCCGTTCCCAGATACGGCATCGATAACGCCATCGTCGGGTTGAGCGGACCTAGAGCCCCGAGAATCAACTCGCCGCGGCGGTTGCGCGTCTTTCCCCTGGTTCGTTGAAAGTGAATGCTCCAACGAAGACCTAGGACGCCGGGTAAAGTCGACAAGGGGTTGATGAGACCAGCACCTTTGGTGCCGACGCCGAGCAGTCCGTAGACACCCTCCTTGATCCACTGACGAAGATAGGGATTCGCCTTCGCCACGGACACAAAAGGGACCTCCGTGACGGTAGTCACGCCACCGAAGGTCATGGTGGCGGTGCCCGGGAAACCGCTCACAACTCCGAGTGACCCGGCATCGACTTGGACACGTGTTTTCGATTGGCGCACGCCACCTGGACGACGGTCCCACGCTCCTGGAAACACGATGAGTCCGGAAAACCCGGTATCAACGATGACGCGTAGTGGCGCCGATTTGCCGACCCTCATCTCGATGGTGCCGTTTTGCCCACCCCTGCCAGGTGTGTTGAAGGTCTGAACGGGAAGAGAAACCGTCGGAGGGGTGGTTGACGCGGCCGTTGCGGGCTGGCCGACAGGCCGCTCGTTTGCGGCAGCGGGCGAAGCCACCACCAAAGGGGTAATGAGGGCGCCGATGGCAAGAAGTGTGCCGATGGCTCGCAGTCGCGAGGAACGGGCCTGATCGCACATCATGGTGAAGGTTAGCCCCGGACAGACAAGCGCGCCCGACCTTTGCAGAATCCGGAAGTGGCGAAGGGTGTGAGAGGGGAAAGACTTTGTCCTACGACGGCCCGTGCAGCATCTCCTCGGCGTCTCGACGTACCTCGTCAGGATTGGTCTGAGGTCCGTAGCGCTTGACGGTTGTTCCGTCTGGCCACACCAGGAACTTGGTGAAGTTCCACTTGATGGCCGATCCAAGAAGGCCGTCGGTCCGGTCTTTCAGGAAAGAGAACACCGGGTGGGTCTTGGAGCCGTTGACGTCGACCTTCGTGGAGAGTGGAAAAGACACTCCGTAGGTGGTTTCGCAGAATTCCTTGATCTGATCGTCATCGCCCGGCTCCTGGTTGGCGAATTGGCCGCAGGGGAAGCCAATGACGACAAGGCCCTCGGGTCCGAGCTCGGAGTAGATTTCTTGTAGACCCCGATATTGGGGGGTGAGGCCGCACTTGCTCGCGGTGTTCACGATCAGCATCGGCCGTCCTCGGAATTGCTCCAAAGGCACCTCCTCACCGGCATTCGAGGTGAAACTGAGGTCGTAGATCGAATCCGTCATACCCCCATTGTCCCCTACCGCCAGCGTCTACTCTCATGTGCGTGGTCGTCCCGAAGGCAGTCGTCCTCGATGTGAACGAGACGCTGTTCTCCCTGGAGCCCCTGGACGCGTTGTTCGCCCATTGGGGAGTGCCGGATGGCCGAGAACTGTGGTTCGCGCGCACACTGCGGAATGGATTCGCATTGACGTGTGCGGGCACCTACCGGACCTTTCCCGACGTTGCCGGTGGCGCACTGACTTCTCTTGCGCCCGAACGCCTGGGGGACGAACAGGTGCGGGAGCTTTTCGACGCGTTCGGGCAGTTGACGCCGCATCCGGAGGTGGCAGATGCGTTGGCCCGCGCCAGGTCAGCCGGCATCGACATGGTGACCCTGAGCGTTGGTAACGCATCCAACGTCGAGCGTTTGTTTGAGCGCGCTGGCATGGCGGATCTGGTCACCCGACATCTGTCCTGTGAGGATGTCCGCCGGTGGAAGCCGTCGCCCGAGCCGTATCTGCACGCGTGTGTCGCACTCGATACCGATCCCGCAGCCACATGGATGGTGGCCGCCCACGCGTGGGATCTCGCCGGTGCGCGCAGCGTCGGCATGAAGACCGCGTGGCTCTCGAGGCTGGAAGGGGAGTTCGACGCGAACTTCGGAGCCCCTGACGTGAGCGGACGCGACATGGGTGACGTCATCGACCGTCTCGTCGCGGACTAGCGTTTCAGAATGCATCGCGAGAGCGCGTCCGTCGTCATCGTCGGATCGGGGATGGGAGGCGGAAGCCTCGCGTGGGGTCTGGCGCAGCGGGGGATAGACGTCCTGGTTGTCGAGCGGGGTGGGTTCCTGCCGCGTGAGCCGCAGAACTGGTCACCGGAAGCGGTCTTCGTGCAGCGTCGGTACAAGCCAAGTGACATGTGGCTCGACGACGATGAGCGGGAGTTCGCGCCCGGCGTGCATTACGTGGTGGGTGGCAACACCAAGGTCTATGGATCCAGTCTTCCGCGGCTTCGAGTAGCCGATTTCGAACAAACCCAATACCCGTCGGGCACGAGTTCGGCATGGCCGTTCGCGTACGCGGATCTCGAGCCGTACTACCAAGCGATAGAAGAACTGTTCAACGTGCATGGAACAACCGGAGAGGATCCGTCCGAGCCGTGGCGGAGTGCGCCCTATCCGTACCCGGCGTTGGAGCACGAGCCCTATGTCGCCGAGACGATGCGGCGACTGCGCGCGCAAGGACTGCACCCGTCGAGTACTGCGATGGGTATTGATCTGCGCCCGGGGGGATCGTGTATTCGGTGCAGCACGTGTGACGGGTTCCCCTGTCGCCTCGGGGCAAAGTCCGACGCCGAGACCTGCGCTCTGGAACCTGCGCGCGCGACCGGCCACGTGCGCATCCTCACCGAGGCCAAGGTCGAACGGATCGTTGCGGACCGTTCGGTAGTGACGGCCATCGAAGGAACACTCCATGGTGAACCGTTCAGCATCGACGCGGGAGCGTTCGTCATCTCTGCGGGAGCGGCCAATAGTGCCGCCCTGCTGCTGAAGTCCGCGAACGATCATCACCCCGCCGGGCTGGGAAATTCCACGGGGCTGGTGGGTCGCAACTACATGGTGCACAGCAACACGCACATCGCGGCGGTGGATCCGCGCCGAACAAACGATGTCGTCTTTCAGAAGACCATGGCGATCAACGACTTCTATCGGGACCTCGGAGACGGTATTCCCGGTGGCACCATCCAACTGATCGGCAAAGTGCAAGGGTCGATGATGAAGACCCACGCGACCAAAGTTCCGCTGACGGTCCTCAATCAGATGGCGAAGCGAAGCCTGGAGTGCCTGGTCATGAGCGAAGACCTGCCGAGCCCCCACAATCGGGTGACCGTCGACTCCCGCGGCCGCATCCATGTCTCGTGGCGACGAACGAACTACGACCGGCACGAGTTGCTGCTGGCGCGCGCGAAGAAGATCCTGCGCAGCGCGGGGTACGTGGGCATCTTCGAGCAACGTTTCGATATCGCCCTGAACTCGCACATGTGCGGGACGGCCGTGGCGGGATTGGATCCGACGACCAGTGTCCTCGACCCGTGGTGCCGATCGCACGAGATCGCGAACCTGTTCGTCGTCGACTCGTCGTTCTTCCCCTCCAGTGGCGCCCAGAACCCGGCCCTGACGATCGGAGCTCAGGCGTTGCGCGTCGCAGCCGAGGTTGATTGGGCGGCCGCGGCCTAGGGCGCGTCGACAACCAGTGGACAAGCGCGAGATGAGCAGATGACGGGCGGCGCGAATATAGGGCTTCGGGTCGTGACGGCGAATGTCAATGGAATCCGTGCGACGGCTCGCCGTGGTGGACTGCAGTGGCTCGCGCGTACTCGCGCGGACGCGTTGTGTTTGCAGGAGGTTCGGGCAACCCGAGCACAGGTCGAGGAGGCGTTGGCCGATTCCCCGTTGTCCTCGTGGCACGTGGCGCTGTCCGAAGCGCCGGAGAAGGGTCGTGCCGGGGTGGCGGTCCTCACCCCCGGGGAGCCGTCGGCGGTGCGAGACACGTTTCGACAGCAGGCGGTCAACGGTCAGGGCCGTTGGATCGAGGTGGACCTCGACACCAAGACCGGCCCGGTCACCGTCGCCAGTGTGTATGTGCATTCGGGAGAAGCCGGAACCACTAAACAGGAGGCCAAGTACGCGTTTTTGGAAGGTATGGATGCTCGCTTGCGCGCCTTGGCTCGTCGCGCAAGCCGCAACGGAATCGACGCGTTGGTGTGTGGTGATTTCAACATCGCGCACCATGAGGTGGACATCAAGAACTGGAAGGGAAATCTCACCAGTGCTGGCTTCCTACCCGAAGAGCGCCGTTATCTCGATCGGTGGTTCGCGGGACCCTGGACTGATCTTGGCCGCTCATGTGGAGGACAGGGGCCTGGTCCTTATACCTGGTGGTCGTGGCGCGGTCAGGCATTCGACAACGATGCTGGCTGGCGCATCGATTACCAGGTGGCGACGCCGGCTCTGGCGGCCCGAGCACGTTCAGCGTCGGTGGGGCGCGCGAAGAGATACGACGCTCGGTGGAGTGACCACGCCGCTCTCACGGTGGACTTCGACTAGCGGCGGGGAGTAGTGCCCGCGACAAAAGCCGGAGGATTCCGCCCGGCCGACCGCGGGGTAACCGCCGATCGGCCAAGCGGAGAACTCGTGGCTGAGGCGTCGTCTAGAGAGCGCGGGAGAAGATCGCGTCGATCTCGGCGAGATCCGACGGAGTCAGGGCGTTACGCCGCTCGCGATCCCAGTCGCGGTAGATCTGCTTGCGCTGGGTGGTTGCCTCGTCCTGGCGGATGCCGCCGAGGAGGGAGTGGACGATAGATCCGAGGTGCTTCATGGAGGATCGCTCCTTTTCTGTTGTCGTATCGAGGGTCTCTCGATTAGGTCTCGATTATGTCGCAAAAGTGTCTCAAATGCCAGGCGAGACCCCTGCTTGTGCCGCAATTCACATGCTCGACTCGCGACTCGACCCGCGGTGAGCCCAACGGCCGCGATCAAGGGAAGGTCGGTTTGACCATATACCCCAGGGGGTATTAGAGTAAGCTGTCGATTACACACAAGCAGCAAGGATGGGACGCATGAGCGAGTCGAACGCCGTCCAGGTCGTCATCGTTGATACCCCGGGGTTGGGGGATCGCGGATACATCGTCCACGACGGTCTCCATGCCATGGTCATCGATCCGCAACGCGACACCGATCGCATCGACGAGCTCATCAACGAGCACGGCCTCACGGTGACCCATGTAGCCGAGACGCACATCCACAACGACTACGTGACCGGTGGGTATCACTTGGCCACAGTCCACCAAGCGACGTACGTCGTGCCGGCGGGCGTCGACCTGGCATACCTCGGCCAGCCGAACGTCAACGCTGTCAGCGATGGCTCCACCTTCGGTGTGGGTGAACTCAAGGTCACCGTTGTCCATACCCCCGGCCACACCCCGCACCACATCTCTTTTGCCGTGTCCACGGACGGCGACTCCGGAGACGGACTCCCCGGACTGGTGTTCACCGGCGGGTCGCTGCTGTACGGCACGGTTGGCCGCCCCGACCTCGTTTCGCCGGAAACGACGGTGCAACAGGCCCACGATCAATGGCACTCGGCGCACAAACTCGTCGACCAACTCGACGGCCACACCAGGATCTATCCGACCCACGGGTTCGGCTCATTCTGCTCGTCGATTCAGACGACCGGCACGGAGTCCTCCCTCGAGCAGGAGCGTCAGACCAACCCAGCCCTGACCCAAACGGAGTCCGATTTCGTGGACATGGTCCTCGCCGGACTCGACGTCTTCCCCGCTTACTACGCACACATGGGTCCTGCCAATGCCGCGGGTCCTACCGGCGTCGATCTGTCCGCTCCCGAAGTGGCAGACGCCGCCGAGTTGCGACGACGCATCGAGGCCGGGGAGTGGGTGGTGGATCTGCGATCGCGCGCGGTGTTCATGCCGGCGCACGTGCCCGGCTCCATCAACGTCGACCTGAGCGGCTCGTTCGTCAACTATCTCGGCTGGATGATTCCGTGGGGAACACCGCTCACACTTATTGGTGACACGAGCGAGCAGGTGGCCACCGCACAGCGCGAAATTGTCCGGATCGGCATCGACCGGCCGGTGCGTCGGGCCGTGGGTGATGTGACTTCCTGGATGTCGGAAGGACAATCTCCGGCATCGATTCGACGGATAGATTTTGCAACCCTTGCGGCAGAGTGGCAGCCCGGCTCGAGCGACATCGTGCTCGATACGCGCCAGATCCTCGAGTGGGAGTCGGGCCACATCAAAGACGCCACCTTTATGCCCTTCTATGACGTGGCCGCACGCATAAACGAGATTCCACGGCAGGGCACGGTGTACGTCCATTGCGGATCGGGCTACCGGGCATCGGTTGTCGTTTCGCTGATGCGCAACCTCGGCTGGGAGAACGTCGTCCACGTTGATGACGCCTTCGGCAGGGCAGCAGCCGCAGGACTGGAAATCGTCAGCGAGGAGGCTCCTGAGCGCGAGCCCGGATGGACCTGGACCGCCTCGCGGGCCGGCCTGCGCACCTTCGTGCCCGGTGCAGTGTCTGAAGGCGTGAGCGCCTGACTGCGGCGACGGCCGTTCGGCCTTTTGTGTTCGAAACGTTTCGCTAGACATCACTCGGCGCCACAGAAAAACGTGCGCGCTCAATTAACTCGCGCCAACGAAAGCCCGGTCGCGCCGAATGTGCCACGATGGGCGAGGTCGCGGTTGTCTCGGGAGTTGTCTCCGCGGTCGATTCGAGCATCGAAGGAGGCCTGGTGAGACAGCGCACGAGCCGTCGCGTGACGTTCTCGCCGAAGGTATTCATCCCGCTCACCCATTTGTGTCGAGACCGTTGCGGTTATTGCACGTTCGCGCAATCCCCGCGACACCTCCCGGCCCCGTACCTGACGTTGGATCAGGTCGAAGCGATCGCGACCCAGGGTGCACTCGCCGGGTGCCACGAAGCTCTGTTCACCCTCGGTGAGTATCCCGAAGACCGGTACCCCCAGGCGGCTGCCTGGCTCGACGAACACGGATACGCATCGACGGTGGACTACCTGGTTGCGGCATGTCGACACGTACTCGAGACGACGGGTTTGCTCCCGCACGCGAATGCGGGTGCACTCTCCAAGGATGACCTCGCGCGGTTGCGCACGGTGGCGCCGAGCCAGGGAATGATGATCGAATCCCTCAATCCGAACCTCGCTGCGCATCGAGGAGCCCCCGATAAGGACCCGCAGCGCCGCTTGGCGACGTTGGAGTGGGCCGGGGAGTTGTCCATCCCGTTCACCACAGGGATCTTGGTCGGCTTCGGGGAGTCCCGCGAGGACCGGATCGAGGCTCTCGAAGCGATCGCGTCGAGCCATGGACGTCACGGCCACGTGCAAGAAGTCATCGTTCAGAACTTCGTACCGAAGGACGGGACGGCGATGCGTGATGCGCCCGCGTGTTCGATGGACGACCTTGTCGACGCTATCCAACTCGCAGGATCGATCCTGCCGGCGGACATTCACGTGCAAGCACCACCGAATCTCGTCGATGACATCGGAGCGCTTTTGGACGCGGGCATTGATGACTTCGGAGGAGTCTCACCGGTGACGGCAGACCACGTGAACCCTGAACGCCCGTGGCCAGCTCTGGATGCTCTGGGTGACGCGACAGCGTCGCGCGGACTCGAGTTGGCACCACGGCTCACCATCTATCCCGAGTTCGCGCGCGACGCCCATCGTTGGTTGGACGAAGGACTGCACTTCGCCGTCCTAGATCGAAGCGATGCCGAGGGTTTGGCCCGCGACGACCCGGGGTCGGTGTTCCCGGAGACCTACGCCGACGCCGTCAACGTTGGAACCGGAGCCGAAGTGGTTCAGATCGGACGCCGGTCCAGCGCGTGGTACTCGGGAGCAGACCGGACACCCACCACGCTCATTCCGCACCACGTCTCCATCGGTGGTGCCGTCCGCGAAGTCCTCGACGGTGTCCGTGCGGGGCAGCGGGTCGAAGCCGACCAACTCGCGATCTTGTTTGCGGCCCGCGGCCGCGAGGTGCCCGCGATAGCCGAACTCGCGGATGAACTGAGGGCGAACGCCAACGGCGATACCGTCACGTTCGTCCGTAACCGCAACATCAATTACACGAATGTCTGCACCTACAAGTGCACCTTCTGCGGATTCTCTAAGGGTCCGCTGTCGTTGAATCTGCGTGGACGCCCGTACCTTCTCGATGATGAGGAAATCGTTGCCCGAGTTGTAGAGGCAGCATCCCGCGGAGCAACCGAGGTGTGTCTGCAAGGCGGAATTCACCCGGACTTCGATGGCGATTACTACGTGCGGGTGACGAAGTTGGTGAAGGAAGCCGTCCCAACCATGCACGTGCACGGATTCACGGCGCTCGAAGTTCTGGAAGGCTCGCGTCGACTCGGTGAGCCCCTTGAGTCCTACCTATCGCGGATGAAAGAAGCAGGACTGGCATCGCTGCCGGGGACGGCCGCGGAGATCCTGCACGACGACGTGCGGGCGATCTTGTGTCCGGACAAGGTGACGACGGACGAGTGGTTGATGGTCCACGAAACGGCGCATTCCCTCGGATTGCGGTCGAACGTCACGATCATGTTCGGAAGCGTCGAACACCCTGAACACTGGATTGCCCACATCCTGGCAACGCGAGATCTCAACGATCGCACGGGTGGTTTCACGGAATTCATCCCGCTGCCCTTCGTGCACATGGCGTCGCCGGTCTACTTGAAACGCGCAGCCCGTCGAGGGCCGACGTGGCGAGAAGTTGTCCTGATGCACGCGATCGGACGGATCGCCTACCGCGGCTCCATCGACAACGTGCAGGCCTCCTGGGTCAAGTTGGGTATCCCCGGAGTGCTGCAGCTGCTGCAAGGGGGAGTCAACGACGTCGGTGGCACCTTGATGGACGAGAACATTTCCCGGGCCGCGGGTGCTACTCATGGGCAAGGGCTCGACCCAGATGACCTCCGCGTGCCATTGCAGCAGGTCGGTCGTCAATTGATCGAACGCACAACGTTGTATAAACCGACACTCGATGTTCAGGAGGTTGCGGGATGAAGATCCGCTCGATCCACACAGGAATTCACGAAACGCACCGGGAGGCCGGCGCGGACATCAGCCCGGCGACGGTAGTGGCGACCAGTGCCGTCGTTGTCGAGAATCCGCTCGCCGGGCGGGGTCGCGTCGATGACCTCGACGAACTCGAAGCGCTCGGGGCAGAATCCGCGCAACTCCTCATCGACAAATGCATCGCCGCCCTGCAGTCGGTCGGTCTCACCGGAGCCGACGTGCGGGGCTATGGAAAGGGCGCCATCGTCGGTGTCGACGGCGACAGAGAACACAGTGCCGCCATCTTGCACCCGCGTTTCGGTGCTCCTGTGCGGGCAGCGATCGGGGGAGGAGCCGACATCATCCCTGGCACGAAGAAGTTGGGCGGCCCCGGAGCGCCCATCACGATGCCTATCGGGAACAAGGACGACCGATGGGTGTTCGACGATATGGACGCTGTCGACATCGCTATCCCCGATGCGCCCCACGCGAACGAGATCGTCATCGCTCTGGCATTGTCCTGCGGAGGGCGTCCCGGCGCCCGCGTTCGCAAACCTTAAGCGGCAGGAGTAGCAACGGTGTTCAAGGCAATGATTTTGTTGACGAAGCGATCGGGCATGTCCTCGGAGGAGTTCGCGCACTGGTGGCTGGAGGAACACGCACCCCGTGCGCGCGAGCTACCCAAGGTGCGCGAAATTCGCTTCAACCTGGTTGCTGATGCCGAGGACGTGGATGGCGTCGCGGAGTTGTGGTTCGACTCACGCGAGGATTTCGAGGCGGCCTACGCGACGGACATCGGCAAGGCGGTAGCCCAAGACTCGCTGGACCACGTGTCGGCGCGGGTGCGCCTACTGGTCGAGGAGAACCAGATCCTGACGTCGTGACCAAGACGCCCACTCACTACTTCCGAACGCCCGTCACTGCCCCCGGCCCGCTGGGGCAAACGATGGTGCGCTCCATGGGCGCCATTCGACGCAATCCGCTGAGTTATCTGAACGAGGTGTGGCGGCAACACGGCGACGTCGTTCAGTTCCCCATCCCGCGGCCGCCGACCTATCTGGTCAATAGCCCCGAGGGTGTGCGCCGCGTGCTCGTCGACAACGCTCGCAACTACGGCAAGTCGACCATCCAGTACCGCGCGTTGTCGTTGGTCACAGGGGATGGGCTCCTGACATCGGATGGCCCGACATGGCGCGCCCAACGACGAGTACTGCAACCGGCCTTTCACCACGATGCGTTGGCCGACCTCGGTTCGCACGTCGCCGAGGCCACCGCGCGGATCGCGCGCGAATGGCACGGAATAGACGAACGCACGGTGATCGACGCCGATGCCTTCATGATGAACGCAGCGCTCGAAGTCGTCGCCGGGTCGCTGATGAGCACAGACCTCACCGGCCAATCAGCAGAGATCGCCGCTGCGACTCTCGAGGCCCTCGACGTTGTCATCGCCCGCGCGCGCGTTCCGATAACGCCACCATCGTGGCTTCCCACGCCCGCCAATCGCGTACTCAAGCGGTCGGTCGCCCGGCTGGACGCGGCGGTGTCGACGATGATGTCCGCGCGGTCGAGTGATCCGGGTGCAGACCTCCTCGGAATGCTGCTGTCGGTTCGTGACGAAAACGATCAAGTGCTCAGCGTCGAAGAAATCCGCGATCAATTGGTCACCTTCATCGTCGCCGGCCACGAAACCGTGGCGAGCGCCTTGGGGTGGGCCTGGGGTCTGCTGGCGGAGCACCCGACCGTTGCCGATGCGGTGGCGAACGAGGCCGAAGCTGTTGCTCCTTCGCGGGCTATCGCGTATAGCGATTTCCCCCAGCTGACGTACTCGCGTGCCGTCGTGGAAGAGACCTTGCGCCTGTATCCGCCGGCGTGGTTGATCACTCGGTCAGCTGGATCCAGCGATCGCATCGACGGAGTCGAGATCCCGGCGGGCGCCCTGATCATCGTGAGTCCGTGGCTGCTTCACCGTCACCCGGATTTGTGGGACAACCCCGAAGTCTTCGATCCATCGAGGTTCGCCTCGGACGTGCCCCGCTTCACGCACATTCCGTTCGGCGCGGGACCGCGCCTGTGTATCGGCCGCGACTTCTCGTACGTGGAAGCAGTGATGGTGATCTCCGAGCTGGGCCGACGGTTCCGCCTGGAGTTCCCCGAAGGTCAAAGTCTCCCACCGGGAGAGCCATTGGTGACTATTCGCCCGAGCGGTGGCATGCCCCTGCATGTGCACCCGCGGTGACGAGTGACATTTCTGTCGCGCGCTCGATAGGGCGGTAGTTCGACGTCAGGAGCGCGTCAGGTCGATCACGGCATCGTGCAGGTGCCCGTTGGTGGTCACCGTCGAGAACTCGACCGTGGGGTCGTCCCATCGCACTGCATCGCCGGTGAAGGTTGTCGCGCGAGCGCCACTTTCCTCAATGATGGGCACCAGCGCTGCCACGTCGTGGACCTTCAACTCCGGCTCCGCAGCGATATCGATGGCGCCCTCGGCCACCAACATGTGCGACCAGAAGTCGCCGTAACCGCGTTGACGCCACGTAGCACCCAGAAGCTTGTTCAACACTCCTTGATCCCACCCGATGCCATCGGAGAAGCCGAACGAGGCATCTCCGAGCTGTGACACCCGACTCGCGGACAGCGGACCCCGTGCACGATCCTGCTCTGACGAGACGTGCTGCGACGATGTGAAAGCTCCAGAGCCTCGAGTCGCCCACCAACGCCTACCGAGCGCCGGTGCAGACACCACGCCGGTGGTGATCTGATCGCCCTCACGAACGGCGATCAGCGTCGCCCAGATGGGAACGCCGCGCACGTAGGACTTCGTGCCGTCGATGGGGTCGATGATCCATTCGCGCGTCGCGTCCAGCCTGTCCGCCCGCGCACCGAACTCCTCACCGAGAACGGCGTCCGCGGGGCGATCGCGCTCCAGGATCGTTCGCAACTGCGCCTCCACCGCTCGATCTGCGTCACTGACCGGAGTCATGTCCGGCTTGGTCTCCACAACGAGATCGCTCGCCAGAAAGCGGTCCATGGCGATCGCGTCGGCCGCGTCAGCCAATGACAAGGCCAAAGAGAGGTCGTCCATGGGTGGGCAATCTAGGGCACGCACCCTGGTGTTGGATTCGCGAGGTTGCCAGATTCGCGAGGTTCATGTCGTGGCCGCCGCGAGCCCTTACCCTTTGATCGTGACGAATCCGCTGGACACGGTGTTCGGGCTTCCTACCCACAGCCTCGTCGTCCATGCCGTCGTCGTGCTCCTACCTCTCGCTGCTCTCGGGGCGATCGCGGTTGTCCTTCGGCGATCGTGGGTGCATCGGCTCGGCCTAGCAACGACGATTGTGGGTGCCGTCGCTGTGGCGGCGTCGTGGGTGAGTCGATTCAGTGGAAGCCAACTCGCCTCACGCGTTGGATATCCCGATCCGCACTACGACTACGGGCAGGTGCTCCCGGTCATTGCGACCGTCTTCTTCGTCTTGTGGACCATCTACTGGCTGTTTGCCCGGGGCGTGCCGGGAAATCGAACGCGGCCATGGTGGCTGCTCGTTCTGGGCGGGCTTGTGGTGCTCGCCAGTGTGGCGCTCGTGTGGTTCACGATCCTCACCGGCCACTCAGGATCGGCGTCGGTGTGGGAGGCGATCATCGAGAACACCTCACCGGGCCAGTTCGTCGAGCCCTAGCTGCGACTCTCGCCCTCCGCCCGGCTGCGCAGGACCCGTCGCAGGGAGCTCACCCGCGCTGGGTTCACGTCGGGATCGGTGTCCAGGGCGCAGTGCTCCTCGTCGTGCGAGCATCCGCGTGGGCAGTTGTCCGACGCGGCGCGCAAATCGGGAAAAGCGTGGATGACGCGGTCCAGATCGACATGGGCGAGTCCGAACGAGCGAATTCCAGGAGTGTCGATGATCAAGCCGTGATCGGTAAACGGCAGCGCCACCACACTCGTCGACGTGTGTCGTCCCTTTCCGGTCACCTCGTTCACGCCTCCCGTGGTCCGCTCGGCATCCGGCACCAGCGCGTTCACCAGGGTCGATTTGCCCACACCAGAGT
>WLWL01000214.1 GCA_012103605.1 Candidatus Nanopelagicales bacterium | reverse complement strand
CTCGGCGACGTCCTGGTTCTCACGGAAGGCACCGGACTGCCACAGCATCGCGTCGACCAGCGTCGTCTTTCCGTGATCGACGTGGGCGATGATGGCGATATTGCGCAGGTCGTCTCTGGAAGTCACTCGCGAACACTAGACGCAGGTCCCATGGCATTCTCAGGGCGTGCTGCACACACTCGCCCGGCTAGCCCTCGGCGTCGTCCTCGTCGGTGCCGGAATCAGTCACTTCACTAACGCGGAATCGTTCCTCGCTCAAGTGCCGTCGTGGCTACCGGCTCCCGATGCCGTTGTTGCGATCTCCGGGGTCATCGAGGTGGTTCTTGGAGTTGCCCTTCTCGCTGCACCGCGGCGCTTTCAACCTCCGCTCGGTTGGGTGGTCGCCGCGTTCTTCGTCGTGATCTTCCCGGGCAACATCTCGCAGTTTGCGAGCGGAACCCCCGGCTTCGGCCTGGACTCAGATGCGGCCCGCTTCATCCGCCTGTTGTTCCAGCCAGTCCTGGTCGTCTGGGCGCTGTGGTGCACCGACGCCTGGTCGAAGTGGCGTCGACGCTCGACCCCTACACGTTGAAGCGGAATTCCACCACGTCGCCGTCGGCCATCACGTAGTCCTTGCCTTCCATCCGGACCTTGCCTCGGGATTTGGCCTCGGCCATGGATCCTGCATCCAGCAATTCGTCGTAGGAGACCACCTCGGCCTTGATGAAACCTTTCTGAAAGTCTGTGTGGATGACGCCGGCGGCTTCGGGAGCCGTGGCATCCCGGGGAATGGTCCACGCGCGAGCTTCCTTCGGACCCGCCGTGAGATACGTCTGCAGGCCGAGGGTTGCGAATCCCACCCGCGCGAGGGCATCAAGGCCTGATTCTTCTTGGCCCACGGACTGCAGCAATTCCAAAGCTTCATCTGCTGGCAATTCCACGAGCTCCGCTTCCACTTTGGCATCGAGGAACACTGCTTCTGCGGGTGCAACGAGTTCGCGCATTCGGCTCTTGAATTCGTCATCGGTGAGTTGTTGCTCGTCGCAATTGATGACGTACACGTACGGCTTCGCCGTCAGAAGAGACAGCTCTCGCAACGGCTCGGAGTCGAATCCAGCGGAAAACAACGTGGTTCCCTTGTTCAAGATCTCCACGGCTTGCCCTGCCGCGGCAAGTACCGGCGCCTTCGTCTTGTCGTTGCGCGCCTCTTTGGTCAAGCGCGGTATCGCGTTCTCCAAAGTCTGAAGATCAGCCAGGATCAACTCCGTGTTGATCGTCTCAATATCGTCGGCCGGCGAAACCCGGCCCTCCACGTGCACAACGTCGTCATCATGAAACGCGCGGAGCACCTGACAAATCGCGTTGGATTCACGAATGTTCGCCAGGAACTTGTTCCCCAGCCCTGCTCCTTCCGATGCGCCTTTCACTATTCCAGCGATGTCGACGAAGGTGACGGTGGCGGGGATGACTTCCGCAGAGTTGAAGATTTGCGCCAGATGCGCCAAACGGGCATCGGGCACACCCACAACACCGGTGTTCGGCTCGATCGTCGCGAAAGGGTAGTTCGCGGCGAGCACGTCGTTCTTCGTCAAGGCGTTAAACAGCGTCGATTTGCCGACGTTCGGCAATCCGACGATTCCTAGGGTGAGAGCCACACCGCGAGATCTTAAGAGTGCTCAGGCGATGTCCGGTATTCGCCGTCCAACCCTGACGGCATCGGTGCTGCGTATTCGACGTTGCAGAACCACTCCTTCGGCGCCGTACGGCTGTCTGTTAGGGGGTGGGCGGCTAACGTGAGCACCTGTGAACCACGAGAGGGACGCCCAGGGGGACGACAACGTCACCCCAGACGAGTTCGCCCATCTCTTTCGGCCCGACGCGGGTTCGCCGTCACCAGCCCCGGCCCCACCACATCCGAGCCCTCTAGCTCCGAGCCCACCAAATCCGAGTCCCGCTTCCGAAGCCGACCCCCCGCTACCGGTGAGCGCGCCCTCCGAGGCGGCATCCGGCGAGGCGGCACCGCAGGCGCCCGCCGCTGGCGAGCCCGTGGAGGCCTCGTCCACTCCTGCTCCGGCCCCCGACGGAAGTCGCCTGTTCCGAAGTCGTGGCGCACCGGAGCGTGATGATGCGATCACCGCTGTCGGATCGCTGCAAGCACTTCGCCTGAAGACGATGTCTCGATCGGGCGACCCAGAGACAAACCGCGACCTCGATGATCCAGCGGCCTACCCGCCAGCGGGTGCAGACGATCTTCTGCCGGCACCGCCACTGCCCGTCGCCTCAAGCG
>WLWL01000213.1 GCA_012103605.1 Candidatus Nanopelagicales bacterium | reverse complement strand
CTGCTCGTGACGTGGCGCCCACAGCCGGCCGCGGTCAAGGCGGTCACGCTCGAGCCGCTCGTGACGCTCGCTAGCGGCCAGGCTTCCTTCCCGGTGCTCGTTGTGGACGTCGATGCGCAACCTACGAGCGTTCGATGGGAGTCGACTCCCGCGTCCGACGGCGAGATCGTCTGGCATGTCGGGTATGTGACGGACGAGGGCGAGTACCTGCAGTTGTCGCAATCGTCCGCCGAGGGTGACCTGTATGTCGAGGAGCAGACGTCCGAGGGCGTGGTGCTGGAGGACTTCTCCGACCTGCCCGCGCTGGTGCAGTCGCTCACCGCGGAGGGTTGGGTGCCGCTCGAAGGCGTGGGCGACGACGGCCGTCGCTCACTGGTCCGCTCCAACGATGGGTCGACGACGGTGATCAGCGGGACCGGCAGTTGGGGTCAGGTGGGGGACGCTGCCCGCAACCTGGTGCTCCCGTAACGGGCTGGTCTACTCCTGCGTCGAATCGCCGGCCCCGGATGTGGCATCGGCGTCGGTATTGGCAACGTCATCGTCTCCGTTCTCGGCAGCAGCATCGAGCACTGCTTGGGCCTTCTCGAGCCATTCAGTGCATACCCGGGCGACTTCCTCGCCGCGATTCCACAAAGCGAGGGATTCTTCGAGGGTGAGGCCACCGGCCTCGAGTTTGCCGACGATCTCGGCTAGTTCTTCGCGGGCTTCTTCGAATGTTGGTTCGCTCACGGTGCGGCCTCCTCGGAAACGCTGGCATGAAATGCGCCATGTTGAACGGTGATGGTGACGAGATCGCCCGCCGTCGGTTCGCTCGCATCACGCACGACGGATCCGTCCGTGCCTTGAACGACGGCGTAGCCGCGATCGAGCGTTGCTGCGGGAGACAGGCTGCGGGCACGTGCGCGCAAGTGTGAAACGTCGCTCGTCCACGATTCGATGCGATGAAGGAGAGTGCGTCGGGTTCGAGCACGAGCGTCGGCGATGACGTGGGATTCCTGCTCGAGCCGGCGCCGAATGATCATTCGGCCCTGCTGGTGGAGTTTGTCCACGATGACGCGCTGCTCAGCGAGGGAGGGAACGATCCTCTTGCCCGCATCGGTCGGGGTCGATGCTCGGTAGTCGGCAACGTGATCGAGGATCGGAGAGTCCTGTTCGTGGCCGATGGCGCTGACGATCGGTGTTGTTGCTTCGGCTACCGCCCGAACGAGAGCTTCGTTACTGAAGGGCAGAAGATCCTCGACGCTCCCGCCACCGCGGGTGATCACGATGACGTCGATGTCTGGTCGTGAGTCGAGTTCCTGAAGAGCCTGGGTCACCTCGCGCACCGCGTTGGCTCCTTGCACAGCGACTTCGCGAATCTCGAAGTCGGTGGCGGGCCAGCGATCCCGGGCATTGACCACGACATCGTGCTCGGCGTCGCTGTTGCGGCCGCAGATCAGACCGACACGACCCGGGAGAAACGGAAGTGGCTTCTTGCGTTCGGGGGCAAACAGTCCCTCGGCGGCCAGGGTTGCTTGGAGTTGGGCGAGCCGTGCGAGGAGTTCTCCGATACCGACGGAGCGGATGGATCGGGCGCGCAACTGCAGACTGCCGCGCCCAGCCCAGAATTCGGGCCGAGCCCAGACCACAATGCGCGCTCCGGGTTCCAGTGGTGGGTCGAGCCGCCCGACGAGCTCCGAATCGGCGACGACCGTGAGTGAGGCGTTGGCTTCGATGTCTCGCAAGGTCAAGAACTGCATGCGCGCCTGTGCGCGGGGGCGGAAGTCGGCCACCTCGCCTTCGACCCAGATGGCGCCCAGCTTTCCTATCCAGTCGCTCAGCATCTGTGACACCGTGCGAACGGGAACAGGGGAGTCTGGGCCCGTCTCCAACGCCATGGCATGAGGGTAGGAGGTGGACGTCGTGGAGTGCGCGAACGCCGCCTGTCGTGCGATCAGGCGGTCATCACCGCGGGGACCTACGATGGAGACATGACGACGACCGACGGACAGCGCAAAATCCTCTTGGCTGCGCCCCGGGGCTACTGCGCGGGAGTTGATCGTGCCGTCGTCACCGTGGAAAAGGCCCTGGATCTTTACGGTGCTCCCGTCTACGTCCGCAAGCAGATCGTGCACAACAAGCACGTCGTGGAGACCCTGGAGAAGCGAGGCGCGATCTTCGTCGACGAAGTCGAAGAGGTTCCCGAGGGGTCCACGGTGGTTTTCTCGGCCCACGGTGTCGCGCCCGAGGTACACACGCAGGCAGCCGATCGACAACTGAAGACCATCGATGCGAC
>WLWL01000212.1 GCA_012103605.1 Candidatus Nanopelagicales bacterium | reverse complement strand
AGCGGTAGCTGTAGTCGTGCTCGCTGAGCTCATCGATGTCCCGGCCGGACACTGATCCGGAGCCGTGGGAGGTGCGGTCGATTCTGCGGTCGTGGACACACACCAGCGTTCCGTCGGAGGTCAACCGGACGTCGCACTCCAGGGCATCGGCGCCGTCATCGATAGCCCGAAGGTACGCGGCGAGCGTGTGCTCGGGCTCAAGCTGGGATGAGCCCCGGTGCGCGACGACTTCCGGGCGCGAGGTGCTCACGCCTCCATTGTTGCGGGTTGAAATACTGGCTGCGTGCATCCTGTCGACATTGTTCTCATCGATCTGGACGGGACCATCAGTGATTCCTCTCCAGGAATGCTGACCGGCTTCCGCAAGGTCTTCGATCGCTTCGACATGGAGCAGCCATCGGACGAGAGCATCCGCCGTCACTTCGGCCCCCCACTGGCCGTGACGTGGCGCGAGGTCTACGGGATGACCGACGAGCAGATCGTGGTGGGGCTCGAGGTGTATCGGGAGTACTACCACGACGTGGGGATGTTCGAAAACAATCTCTACGACGGGATCCCAGAGCTCATCAAGGATCTGCACGGTGAGGGAGTGACGTTGTCCACGGCCACGTCGAAGCCGGAGTTCTCCGCGTCACGGATCATCGAGCACTTCGGTTTGCGGGAGTACTTCACCTTCATCGGGGCTGCGGATCTGGCCGGCACCCGGGATGACAAGTCCGCCGTCATCGCGCACACCCTCGAGAACCTGCAGGCCAGCAGTCAGACGCACAGCATCGTGATGATGGGTGATCGCCGACACGACGTGGAGGGTGCGCGGGAGCACGGCATCGACACGATTGGCGTGCTTTGGGGTTATGGCACCGCGGAGGAGCTGTCTACCGCGGGCGCTATTGCTCTCGCTGAGAGGCCACGCGGCGCCGGGGACATGTTGCTGAATCGCTGACCACTTGTCCTCTACGGGGCCGCGTCGCTCGCTCGCTTCTCGCCACTCACCGGAAGCAGAACACCGGGGTTCATCAACCCATCCGGATCCCACGCCTTCTTGATGGCCCGCATAGCCGAGATCTCCTCCGCAGCGCGTGATAAGTCGAGGTGGTCGACCTTCATGCGACCGATCCCATGCTCAGCTGAGATGGAACCGCCGTACCGGGCGATGCACTCCAAGACAGCCGTGTCCACGTCGATTTCTTCTGCCGGGGGTCCGAGGATTTCGACGTGAATGTTTCCGTCGGCAAGGTGTCCGAAAATGCCGAACTCCTTCACTTTCGGAAACTCCGCGATAACCGTCTGTAGTTCTCGAGCACAGGCCGCGAGCGTTTCCAGCGGCACGGACACGTCCAGCTTGTGCACGATGCCCCACGCATCGAAACCTTCCGCTTGCCGCTCGCGGTACTGCCACAGGCGCTCGATCCCGCTCGCGTCCACGGCGACGACAACGTCGCGGGCGTCCAGGACGTCGGCGACGAGTCCATCGCCGCTGCCACCGTCGGCGACTTCGATCAGCGCGAAGAGCGGGTGCTGCTGCTCAAGCGGATAGGGAAGCCCGGATACGTCTTGCACGAGCCGCATGCCGGTCGCATCGATTACCTCGGCAGCGACGAGGCGGCCCGAGGCGGCGGAGCCGATCACCGTCAATGCGTCGTCGTAATCCGCGCAGCCGATGAGCGCGACCGAGGTCCGCCCGTGGGGTCGGTGCAGGCGCACGCGCACCGCGGTGATGATGGCGAGTGCTCCTTCTGATCCGCACAGCAATTGCGCGAGATCAAAACCGGTGTTGTCTTTCGCGAGTCCAGACATGTGTGAGATGACCGATCCGTCGGGCAGCACCGCCTCGATGCCGGTCACCTGCAGGCGCGTCATCCCGTACGCGAGCACGCGGATTCCTCCAGCATTCGTGGCGACGGTCCCACCGATGGTCGCCGAGTCCCGTGACGCAAGATCCACTCCGTACTCCAGTCCTGCTGCGCGAGCGTGCCGTTGAACATTTCCCAAGGTGGTGCCGGCACCAACGCTCACCTGCGCGGACAACTCATCCACCAGGTCGATCCAGGCGAGGCGACGTGTCGAAATGATGACGGGGGGTGCGCTCGGCTCGCCACGCTCACCAGGCTTGCCGTAGTCGGGCTTGCCGTCGTCGGAGCGACCCGCAGCCGGGACCGAGCCGCCGACGAGGCCAGTGTTTCCACCCTGGGGAAGAACCGGCACTCCCACGCCAGCGCAGGCTCGCATCACAGCTGCAACCTCTTGCGTGCTCCCCGGGCGCACCACACACACCGCTGGGCC
>WLWL01000038.1 GCA_012103605.1 Candidatus Nanopelagicales bacterium | reverse complement strand
TTCACCTGATCGCCGACCGAATCGGCGTCAATATGACCCTAGGTGCCTCGAACGTGTCCTTCGGAATGCCCGACCGACACACCCTCAATTCGGTCTTCCTTCCCTTGGCCATGGGTGCAGGATTAACGAGCGCCATCATGGATGCGCGCACTTCTTCGATCGTGACGGCAGTGAAGGCGGGTGACCTCATGCTCGGCAACGACGAGTGGGGTATGGCATGGATATCCGCGCATCGAGCACGTGAAGCGGCACAGAGGACATGACCGAGCAGCCCGTCGAGCAACGAGCAGAATCCACGTCCGATGACGAGCAGTCCTTGGATACGACCAGCCTGATTGAGGACCCCGGTCCGGAAGTTCCCGTATTGACCGATCCCGGCGCCGAAGAGGTCGCCCGGGTTTCCGTGGTGTTCGAACCCGCCGGAAAGCAAGTGCGGGCTCCGGTGGGCGTGAACGTTTTCGATGTCGCGAGTTGGAACGCGATCGCCGTCGACTCCACGTGCGGAGGACACGGCACGTGTCGCAAGTGTCGAGTGCAGATTCTCGAAGGCGACGTCCCCGCCGGCGGGGTCGACGCTCGTGCGTTCACCGAGCAAGAGATGGAGCAGGGGTGGCGACTGGCCTGTCAGGCCGCCGCTTGGAGCGATCTTCGGGTGCACGTGCCTGCTCTGACCACCCGCCCGAAGGCGTCCACCGTGGGTGTCGGGCGTCAGGTCATCCACCGGCCGACGGTCTTGAAGCGATTCTTGGAACTACCCGAGCCAACCCTCGCCGATCAGCGGCCGGACCTTCGACGCGTCATGGATGCCATCTCCGACATCGCATCCGATGCCGATCCGTGGGTACTGCGGGGGCTGCCGAAGATTCTTCGATCATCCGACTTCGCGGTGACTGTGGTCGTCGTCGACGATGTCCTCGTCGCCGTCGAACCAGGAGACACCAGCGACCGCATTTTCGCGATCGCTTACGACCTCGGAACCACCACCGTGGTGGCAACGCTGGTGGACTTGACGAACGGAATGCCGTTGGCCGTTTCGTCGATGCTCAACAAACAACAGCGGTATGGCGCCGATGTGATCAGCAGGATCAGCGCCACCATGTTGGACCCGACGGCGTTGGAATCCCTTCAGGCCCTAGCGCACGAGACCCTCGATGAGCTCACGCACGAGGTCTGTTCGGAAGGTGGGGTCCATCGAGACGAGGTGTACCAGGTGTCGGTGGCCGGAAATGCCACGATGGTTCAAATCGCCCTGGGCATCGACCCCGAACCACTCGGTGTCGCTCCGTTCATTCTCGCGGCCGAGGATTACCCGGACGTAAGGGCTAACGAACTCGGCATCAAGGTCAACGCCCGAGCACGCGCCTGCTTGTTCCCCGCCTTGGGAGCCTACGTAGGCGGCGACATCGTCGCCGGTGCATTGGCGTGCGGTATGGATCGTGATCAGCGCATTCGATTGTTCATCGACGTCGGCACCAATTGCGAGATGATCCTCGGCAATGGAGACCGGCTGCTCGCGACAGCAGCACCGGCGGGTCCGGCGTTCGAAGCGGCGTCCATTGCCTGCGGCATGCGTGCGGCTGGCGGAGCTATTGAAGTCGTTCGGATCGACGACTCGGGCGTCCAGGTGGAAGTGATCGATGGCGTGGAGGCGACCGGTATTTGTGGATCCGGGCTGGTGGATGCCATCGCGGAACTCGTGCGCGTGGGATTGATCGATGAGTCGGGTCGCTTCGTATCGAATGAACGCGCCGCGGAATTGGCCCCGCACGTGGCGGACCGTCTGGTGATGCGCGGTGAGGAGCGGATTTTTGTGCTCACCGGAGATCCGATCGCGAGCACGGGTGTCTATTTGTCCCAGCGTGACGTACGGGAGTTGCAATTCGCCAAGGCTGCCATTTCAACCGGATGGGCCATTTTGTTGGAGGAGTTCGGTATCGAAGAGAAGGATGTTCAGCAGGTGCTGCTCGCCGGCTCCTTCGGTAGTTATCTGTCCCCACGAAATGCCATTCGGATCGGGCTCGTCCCGGACATCTCGCCTCCTCGAGTGGTGAGCGCCGGCAACGTCGCTGGCGAGGGCGCCAAGATGGTGGTGCTGTCCGGCTCGGAACGCAACGGTGCGCACACGCTGGTCAATGCCATCAGTTACGTGGAATTGTCCGATCGCGAAGACTTCAACGACCGGTTCGTTGAAGAACTCGCGTTCGGTGCCTGACGGGCACAGGCATCGTGGTCAACGTCATCGCCTGTGGAGCGCTGGCCAGCGACCTCATCGAACTCGATCGTGAGCGTGGATGGGGATTGTCCATTCACCCGCTGCCCCCGCTTCTGCACAATCACCCCGAGCGAATCGCCGGGCAGGTCGAAGAGTTGCTCGATCGGATCGAGCCGCCGACGCTGATCGCGTACTCCGATTGCGGGACGTACGGGGCGTTGGACGAGGTGTGCGAGCGCCGAGGAGTTCGACGACTGCCGGGCGCCCATTGCTACGACGTGTATGCGGGTTCGGACGGCATCGAGCAGATCATGCAGGCCGAACCCGGGACCTACCTGGTGACCGACTTTCTCGTGCGGAGTTTCCACCGGACGGTGATGGTTGAACTCGGCCTGGACCGCCACCCGGATCTTCGGGACGACTACTTCGGGAACTATCGCCGGGTCGTCTGGTTGGCCACCCGGATGGACGATGGTGAGCTCACTGCGCTCGCTCACGAGGCCGCGCAAGCCTTGGGCTTGCCGCTGGAGATCCGTCCGGTCGGCCGGGAGCGACTGGCGGACGCTGTCGAGCAGATGCTGGAGTCCGCCGGCCAGAACTAGTTCTTTGAAACTGGTGTACAAGAGGTGTAATAACTGATATATCTATCTCGTGACCACGGCCACGGAGTCCCTCGCCGACCAGGCGTATCGGCGGGTCCGACGCATGATCTGCACCGCCGAGCTGGAGCCCGGGGCGGTCATCAGCGAGGCCGAATTGTGCGAGCAATTGGGCGTGGGGCGAACGCCGGTCCGCGAGGCGGTGCGGGCGTTGGCGGCCGAGCACCTCATTGACGTTTATCCGCGGCGCGGCATGTTCGTCGCGGGGGTGGACCCTCGAGATCTGCGGTCCATCAGCGAGGTGCGAGAACAACTCGAGCCGTTCGCCGCGAGGTTGGCGGCGACTCGCCGCGACGAGGATGACCTCGCCGAAATCGATGACCTCCTGGGGAATCTGGCGGCGTTCGAATCAGGTGGCCTCGAAGAGCATCGTGCGGCGTTGATGGAACTCGACGAGCGCATCCACCACGTGGTCTACCGCGCCAGCCATAACTCGTATCTGGCGCACGATCTCGACAGTTACTACACGCACGCGCTGCGCATTTGGTTTCTCGGCCTCACGAAGGTCACCCATCTGCACCAAGCCGTACTCGAACATCGCGAGATCCTCCAGGCGATCAGAGACGGCGATGCCGAGCGCGCGGCCACCGTGATGAGCAAGCACATCGAGGGATTCGAAGCGGAGATGCGCCTCGCCCTGTAGTGGTGGAGCGCAGACGACACGAAAAAGGGAAAGGGAAAGAAGATGGCTGAGGAACTGCAGGCACCGAGCGAGGCGAAGTGCGTCGTTATCGGAGCCGGCATTGTTGGAAATTCCATCGTGTGGCATCTGGCACGACTGGGTTGGACGGACATCGTTCAAGTCGACAAGGGCCCGCTACCCAACCCGGGAGGTTCGACCGGCCACGCCTCGAACTTCATCTTTCCGACGGACCACAGCAAGGAAATCACCCAGTTGACGCTGGAGAGTATGCGTCAGTACAAGGAGATGGGTGTGTTCACCGAGTGCGGCGGCATCGAAGTCGCGCGGACCGATGAGCGCATGCAGGAGTTGCACCGTCGAATGCAGTCGGCGACCTCGTTCGACATCGACGGAACCGCGATGCTCAGCCCGTCCGAATGCAAAGAGAAGGTCCCCTACCTCGATGACGAGGTGATTCTCGGAGGATTCTGGACTCCATCGGTCGGGGTCGTCGACTCACTGCGGGCGGGAACGATCATGCGCGAGAAGGCGCAGGAGATGAACGCCCTGACAAGCCTGCCGAACACCGAGGTCATGGATATCGAAGTGACCGACGGTCATGTGTCCGCAGTCGTGACCGACCGCGGAACCATCAACACCAAGTACGTCGTCATCGCCTGTGGTTGCTGGAGCCCACGAATCGCAGAGATGGCAGGTGCTGCGATTCCGTTGACACCCGCGGTTCACCAGATGAAAGACATCGGCCCGGTCCCGTTCTTTGCGGACGCCAAGGGCGATATCGAGTGGCCAATCATCCGCGACATGGACACCTTCATGTACGAACGGCAGCACGGAACCGGTTTGGAGATCGGCTCGTACGCGCACCGCGCGATCTTGTACGAGGCGGGTGAGATTCCTTCCAACGAGCAGGCCGCTTTGTCGCCGACGGAGATGCCGTTCACGCAGGAAGACTTCGATCTGCAAGACGAGCATGCGATGGAACTCATGCCGGACATCGTTGGTGACGAAACAATCGGAGAGAAGTACGCCTGTAACGGTTTGCTGTCTCTGACACCGGACGGTGCGCCGATTCTCGGTGAAACCCCGGAGGTGAAGGGACTGTGGTCCGCCGCCGCCGTGTGGATCAAAGAAGGTCCCGGCGTCGGTAAATCGATTGCGGAGTGGATGGTGCTCGGAGAGTCGGAGATCGACCTGCACGGTGCCGACATCTCCCGGTTCTACGAGCACCACAAGACGCGGCAGCACATCACCGCTCGCACAGGTGAGGGATTCATCAAGACCTACGGGATCATCCATCCGGGTGAGCAGTGGACGAGTAATCGTGATGTTCGCCTGTCTCCGTACTACGAGCAGGAGAAGGTTCTCGGTGGCGTTTTCTACGAGGCCGTCGGCTGGGAGCGCCCCTTCTGGTACGAGTCGAATGCGCCCCTGGTGGAGAAGTTCGGTGACGCCGTCATGCCGCGAACGGCAGAGTGGGACGCGCGCTGGTGGTCACCCATCATCAACGCGGAGCATCTGCAAATGCGCGAGACCGCGGGAATGATCGACCTTACGCCGTTTGCGATCTTCGACATCGTCGGTCCGGGCGCCTTGGGCGTGGTCCAGACCTGCGCTGTGCGTCAGATGGACGTTGCGATCGGGAAGGTGATCTACACCCCGGTGCTCACCCCGCGGGGCGGTTTCCGCTCCGACCTGACGATCATGCGACTGGGAGCGAACCATTTCCGCGTCGTCACCGGTGGTGCGCACGGGATGTCGGACAGAAAGTGGTTCGCCGATCACCTGCCGGCCGACGGGACGGCACAGTTGCAGGACCTGACCTCCTCGATGACGACGCTGGGGGTGTGGGGACCGAACGCCCGAGCAATCGTGCAGTCGCTCACCACTGCAGACATGTCGCACGAGGGCTTCCCGTTCGGCAGCTGCCGCGTGATCGAGATGGGATCGCTTCGCGTTCTCGCGTCGCGCATCTCCTACGTCGGAGAACTCGGCTGGGAGTTGTACCTGCCCATTGAGCAGGGAGCGAAGTTGTGGGACATGGTCTACGAGGCGGGTCAATCGCACGGATTGATTCCCGTCGGTGTCGGTGTGTACGGCACGGGCGGCCGACTCGAAAAGGGTTACCGCGCATACGGCGCCGAATTAGACGCCGAGTACAACATCGTCGAAGCGGGCATGGCGCTGAAGAAGGTCAAGGACGCCGATTTCGTTGGCAAGGACGCGTTCTTGCAGCAGCGCGAAGAGGAACCGGTGGCGTTGATGTGCACCCTGTCGGTGACAGATCACCACAGTGCCAGCGGCGAGAAGCGCTACATGCTCGGCATGGAGCCGATCTTGACCACCGACGGCGCACCCATCGCCGACAAGCACGGCCGACGCTCCTTTGTGACGAGTGCCGGATCGGCGCCGTCGCTGGGCAAACACCTGCTGATGGCTTATCTCCCTCCCGAGCACGCGGTGGAGGGAACGGAGCTCCTCGTTGAGTACCTCGGGGAGCGCTACCCAGTGGTGGTCGACCGAGTCGGCGCCACCCCCTTGTTCGATCCCACCAACGAACGGATTCTGAGCTGATGGACATTTGTGTATGCATCAAGCGATACCCGTCGCTGGGTAGCGCGATCATGCTGACGGACGACGGCATGACGATCGACACCGACAAGCTCGGATTCACCCTGAGCCCGCACGAAGAGTGCGCGGTGGAAGCAGCCGTGCAATTGAAGGAAGAGCACGGTGGGACGGTGACATTGATCTCGATGGGGCCCGAGGGAGTCGAGGAACAGATTCGAGAGCAATTCGCCATCGGCGCTGATCGAGCAATCTGGATCCGCTCCGACTCCACGGATGTCGATCCGCAAGCTGCGGCAAAGGCGATCGGTGACGCCATCGAGGCCGACGAGACAGCGTTCGACCTGATCCTTTTGGGATCGGAAAGCGCCGACAACGCGAACGCGCAAACGGGTGTCCGCCTGGCGCACCGACTCGGACGCCCGGTGGCGACAGCCATCAAGGGGATGACCATCGCCGACGGCGTCGCGACGTGCGAGCGGGCGGTGGGAACGATGCGCGAGGTGTACCGCGTTCGGCTCCCGGCGGTCGTCACCGTCAAGGACGGATTGAATATTCCTCGCTATCCGTCGGTCCCGGGACGCATCAAGGCGCGCAAGAAGCCGATCGACGAAGTCACCGCCGACCTCGACGCCGCCCGCATCCAGCTGAAGGGACTCACCGCACCGATTCGGGAGTCGAAAGGCGCCCAAGCTCTCGGTGCGGGGGATGAAGCCGCCGACGCTCTCGTCGACGTGATGAAGCAGATCGGAGTTTTGTCATGATCCTTGTTTACGCCGATCACGATCGCGGAGAACTCGATCCGCTCGCATTGCAGGTGGTATCGGCCGCGCGCGGGTTGGACGCTGATGTCCACGCCCTCATCGTCGGCCCCAACGCCGAGAAGTGCGTCGACGACCTGACAAGCGCCGGGGTGCGCACGGTTCATCATGGAACCAACGCGGCGATCGATGACTACACCCCCCGGGCGAGCGCCAGTGCGGTGATCACCGTCATGGATCGCCTCGAACCACGAGCGGTCCTGGCGGCGGGAACGCCACGCGGAAGCGAGGTGCTGGCACATGTCGCGTCGATCAAGGATCTCCCCCTGGTAACCGAGTGCAGCGAGATCGCACTGACGGGCTCGGGAACCGCCGGGGTGACGCGTGCTCGCTGGGGCGGCAATCTGCTGGAGCGAAGCGAGGTCAGCGCGGACGTTCTGCTCGCAACTGTTCAGGCCCACGCATTTGCGGTGTCCGAGGATGCCGGCGACGCTCAGGTCGAAGCGTTCGAGGTTCCGGTGACCGACGCCGATCTCGAAGTGTCGATCGTCGAGCGAACAGGAGCTGCGGAAACCGGTGTCGGACTGGCCGAGGCCAAGGTGGTGATCTCGGGCGGCCGGGGAATGGACGGGCCCGAGGCGTTCGGCATGCTGGAAGAACTCGCGGACATCCTCGGTGGTGCGGTGGGTTGTTCACGGGTGGTGACGGCCGCTGGCTGGCGCCCGCACGCCGAGCAGGTAGGCCAGACCGGAACGAAGGTCGCCCCCGATTTGTATATCGCGTTCGGAATCAGCGGCGCGACGCAGCACATTGCGGGATGCAAATCGGCGAAGACCCTGATTGCGGTGAACACCGATGGGCAGGCACCGATCATGACCCACGCGGACTACGCAGTTGTGGACAACCTTCACACCCTGCTGCCCGTCCTCATCGAGAAGGCTCGCGCCGCCCAGGGCGCGTAGAACGAAGGCGACATCGTGCTCACTGACATTGAGATTGCGCAGGCGGCGTCCCTGCGGCCGATCGCTGAGGTAGCAGCGGCCGTCGGTGTGCCCGAGGCTGCTCTTGAGCCGTATGGAAAGACCAAAGCGAAGGTTCACCTCGACTGGCTTTCTCAGCAGCCGATACGACCGTCGGCGCGCATGATCCTGGTAACCGCGATCAGTCCAACACCGCCCGGGGAAGGGAAGACCACCACCACGGTCGGTCTCGGTGACGGTCTTCGTCATCTTGGAAAGAACGCGATGATCTGCTTGCGCGAGCCGTCACTGGGCCCGGTCTTCGGGATGAAGGGTGGCGCAGCCGGCGGAGGGCACGCCCAAGTGGTCCCGATGGAAGACATCAACCTCCACTTCACTGGGGATTTCAACGCGATCGGTCTCGCCAACAATCTGCTCGCTGCGCTGATCGACAACCACATTCACCACGGCAATGCGCTCGGTATCGACGTGCGCCGGGTGACGTGGCGGCGTGTGGTCGATATGAACGACCGAGCCCTTCGAGATATCACTGTCGCGCTCGGCGGCCCCGGAAACGGGTATCCGCGTGAAGACGGCTTCGACATCGTCGTTGCGTCGGAAATCATGGCGATCTTCTGTCTCGCTACCGACCTCGACGACATGAAGGAACGTCTCGGTCGCATCGTGATCGGCTACACACGCGACAAGGAACCCGTGTATGCGCGTGATCTGAACGCCGAAGGCGCGATGAGCGTTCTGCTCAAGGACGCATTGGCGCCGAACCTCGTGCAGACCTTGGAAGGAACGCCGGCTTTCGTGCACGGAGGACCGTTTGCGAACATCGCCCACGGGTGCAACAGCGTTATCGCGACCGTCGGCGCACTCCGTCTCGCCGACTATGTCGTGACCGAAGCCGGATTCGGCGCCGATCTCGGCGCGGAGAAGTTCATCGACATCACCTGTCGTAGTGCGGGACTGCGTCCGTCCGCGGCGGTGATCGTCGCGACGGTGCGGGCACTCAAGCATCACGGGGGCGCCTCGGGAGATGACCTCACCACGGAGAACCTGGACGCGCTGAAGGCGGGCCTGGTCAATCTGGAGCGGCACATCACCAACGTGCGCGATCACTACGGCGTCCCTGCTGTGGTGTCCATCAACAAGTTCCTCACCGACACCGATGCGGAAATCGATCTGCTTCGCACCCACGTCGAATCAATGAACGTGCCGATCGTCCTCGCAAGCCACTGGGCCGATGGTGGAGTCGGGGCCGCTGACCTCGCCTCTGTTGTCGTGGAAATTTGTGATGCCGACGAGCGGGCAGCGGACGCTGGACACCACTCCTTCGTCTACCCGGACGACGCTTCCCTGTGGGAAAAGATCGAAGCTGTCGCCACGACGATCTACGGCGCATCGGAAGTCACCGCCGACGGCAAAGTTCGCGCCCGGCTCCGCGAGTTGACGACCGAGGGGTACGGCCACCTGCCGGTGTGCATCGCCAAGACCCAGTATTCGTTCTCCACCGATCCGTCGCTGCTGGGTGCGCCCTCGGGGCATTCGATGAACATTCGCGAGGTGCGTCTGGCAGCGGGAGCGGGCTTCGTCGTCGTCGTATGCGGGGACATCATGACGATGCCGGGTTTGCCGCGTGTGCCGTCGAGTGAGCGCATCGACATGGTCGACGGCCAGGTTGTCGGGTTGTTTTAGCAGTGAGCCAGACGACGAGTCCGCGGCCGACGATTCGGCTTGCCGACATCGCACTCCCTGAGCACGATGAAGCGTCGTCTGCTCCGACGGTGAATCGAGTCGATCGGGTCGACCGTGTGGTCGTGGAAGCACCCTTGACAATTGTCGTGGGCGGTGAGGTAGTTGCCACGACGATGCGCACCCCTGGTCACGATGCGGAGCTCACCGCGGGCTGGTTGGTCAGCGAGGCAGGCCTGCGAGAGGTCGACGACATCTCCGAGATCAAAGTAGCGGCCACCGCCGCGCGCGGAACGCCCAAAGAGCCGGGGGAAGACGACGTACCAGAAGACGATCCGCCCGAGATTGACAGCGTGCATGTGCGACTGAAGCCGGGGATCGAGCCTCCGCGGCCGCGTGCCTACGTCACCTCGAGTTCCTGCGGAGTGTGTAGCGCCGATGTCGTGGACGCTGTCGCGGAGCCGTACGCCCCGCTGCACACGGCCGATTGGCGCGTGCAGCCTGCCCAGGCGCTCGACCTCACCCGGCAGATGCGAACACGACAGAAGATGTTCGACCTGACCGGGTCCTTGCACGCGGCCGCTCTCGTCGAGCCGAACGGGAACGTGCTGCACGTCCGGGAAGACGTCGGTCGACACAACGCCGTGGACAAGGTGATCGGCCGAGCCTTCATGGATGACCTGGTGCCCCTGACCGATTACGTGCTCGTGGTGAGCGGTCGCGTTTCTTACGAGATTGTCGCCAAGGCATTGAGCGCTTGTGTCGGAGCCATCGTGGCTGTGTCCGGCCCGACAACGCTGGCTGTCGACACGGCGCGACGACACGACCTTCTTTTGGCCGGCTTCGCCCGCGATGACCGGATGAACATCTATTCCGGTGGCCAGTGGGTGAACTCATGACCGCCACACCAGCTCGGTTCGCCACGTGGTCGCAGGAGTCCGCAGTAGCTCTTCTCGCCGAGACGTCCACGGGCCCCGGACCGGTGCTGTTGTCGTTGCAAGCAGTACAGGATCGTTTCGGCTACGTCCCCGCGGAGGCCGTGAGCCTGATTGCCGATGCGTGCAACGTCTCGCGAGCGGACGTTCATGGTGTGCTCACCTTCTACACCGATCTTCGAACCAGTCCGCCGCCGGACGTGCCGGTGCGGTTGTGTGCAGCCGAGGCGTGTCAATCGGTCGGTGGTCGAGAGCTCAAGCGCGACTGGGAACGCCGGTGTGGCGAATCTGCCGAGCTTGCCGAGGCGACCGGTGCCGACGAGCCCGTTTTCTGCCTCGGAAACTGCGCCCTAGCACCAGCAGCCCTGGTAGGCGGGGTCCTCGTCGGCCGCGCCACGGTGGAGAAGGTGGAATCGATGGTGCACGGATCTCGTCAGGAGTCACCATGACGGTGTGGTTCGTTCCGCGAGACTCGGCGGCCCGTTCCGTGGGCGCCGACGAGGTGGCCGACGCCCTCGTCGACCACGGTCACACGGTCGTGCGCACCAGTAGTCGCGGACTGTTGTGGTTGGAACCACTGGTCGAGCGGGTCGATGACGACGGCGCCCGTATTGGGTGGAGCAACGTCACGCCCGATGAGGTGTCCGGTGAGGGAGTCTTGTCAACCTTTGTCGGTCGGGTTGAGGACATCGACTTCCTCGCGCGTCAAGACCGGTGGATATTCGAGCGGATGGGCATCACGGACCCCGTCGACCCGGAGGACTACCTCGCCCACGGAGGAATGGTGGGTTTGCGCGCCGCGCTCGCGATGTCGGCGTCGGACGTGGTGGACAGCGTCGTCGAATCCGGCCTTCGCGGCCGAGGAGGTGCCGGCTTTCCCGCCGGAATCAAGTGGAGAACAGTGGCCGAAACTCCGGCCAGTCCACACCGCGGGGAACCTGCAACGGTGCCCGCCCACAAGTACATCTGCGTCAACGCCGACGAGGGCGATAGCGGGACGTACGCCGATCGAATGGTGATGGAAGGGGATCCGTTCCTGCTCTTGGAAGGGATGGCGATCGCCGCCCACGCCGTCGGCGCCGACCGCGGAATCGTGTATGTGCGCTCGGAGTACCCCGATGCCATCTCGGTTATGACACAAGCGGTCGACATCGCCCGAGCCAAGGGATGGCTCGGTGAGGGAATCCTGGGATCGCTTGTCTCGTTCGACGTCGAGATCCGCGTCGGCGCGGGCTCGTACGTGTGCGGGGAAGAGACGGCCATGCTGGAAAGCATCGAAGGGCGCCGAGGCATGGTGCGAACCAAGCCCCCGCTTCCGGCTATCGAGGGTCTGTTCGGGACCCCGACCGTGATCAACAATGTCTTGACCATCGCGAGTGTCCCGTCGATTCTGGCTCGCGGGAGCAGCGCGTATGCCGCGTTGGGAACTGACGCATCGCACGGAACGCAGGTGTTCCAGCTGTCGGGCAACGTTGCCCGGGGTGGAATCGTTGAATCCGCCTTCGGCATCAGCGCGCACGAGCTGGTGTACGACTTCGGCGGTGGAACGCTCAGCGGCAGAGGTGTCCGCGCCGTTCAAATCGGTGGCCCCTTGGGTGCCTATCTGCCGTCGGATCGCCTCGATGTCCCGATGGGCTACGAAACGCTGGCCGAATCCGGAGGAATGCTCGGCCACGGTGGGCTGGTGGTGTTCGACGACACCGTCGACATGGCGGCCCAGGCTCGATTCGCCATGGAGTTCTGCGCAGAGGAATCGTGCGGCAAGTGCACGCCGTGCCGAATCGGTTCGGTCCGGGGAGTCGAAGTGATTGACCGAATACGTGGTGGCGAGGATGCTGCATTCCATGAGGACATACTCAGGGATCTGTGCGAGGTCATGACCGATGGATCTCTGTGCGCGATGGGGGGCCTGACTCCGATGCCCGTGTTGAGCGCCCTTGATAATTTCCCGGAGGATTTCGGGCACGCGGCTGGAGGTGAGTGAGATGACGGTGCTCGGAGATCGCGTCGATGATCAGCGGGATCTTGGTACGCCCGCCGTCGATGCGGACTCCACGGTCACGGTGCTCATCGATGGAGTACCCGTCGACGTGCCTGCAGGAACATCGGTGATGCGCGCTGCTGCCCTATCTGGAACATCCGTACCCAAGTTGTGTGCAACGGATTCGCTCGAGGCGTTCGGGTCGTGCCGGCTGTGCCTGGTCGAGATCGACGGCAAGCCCGGAACCCCGGCATCGTGCACCACGCCCTGTGTCGATGGCATGTCGGTGAAGACGCAGACCCCCAAGCTCGACAAGTTGCGCAAGGGTGTCATGGAGTTGTACATCTCCGACCATCCGTTGGACTGTCTGACATGTCCGGCGAATGGCGACTGCGAACTGCAAGACATGGCGGGCGTTGTCGGGTTGCGCGATGTCCGCTACGGCATGGATGGAATGAACCACCTCGACGCGCCAAAGGATGAATCCAACCCGTACTTCTCTTTCGACGAGAGCAAGTGCATCGCGTGTAGTCGATGTGTACGTGCCTGTTCGGAGGTGCAGGGAACGTTCGCGTTGACCATCGCTGGTCGTGGCTTCGGGTCGAAGGTGTCGGCCAGTGACGGTGTCCCGTTCTTGGAGAGCGAGTGCGTGTCGTGTGGTGCCTGCGTCCAGGCCTGCCCGACGGCGACGCTCCAGGAGAAGACGGTGATCGATCTCGGAGTTCCGACCCGGAAGGTCAAGACCACCTGCGCCTATTGCGGAGTCGGGTGCTCCTTCGTTGCCGAACTCCGCGGAGACGAACTCGTGCGCATGGTTCCGGACAAGACTGGAGGGGCGAACGCGGGACACTCCTGCGTCA
>WLWL01000211.1 GCA_012103605.1 Candidatus Nanopelagicales bacterium | reverse complement strand
TCCCGCGAACGTCACGCCCGACACGTGCATCAACGCCAGCACGAGCATCACCACGAAAGTGATCGTGTAGATGGGGATCCGCCATGTGGGCGCCCGGTCCATCGCCTTGTTCGCCAACCACATGCACACCGCGCCAATCACCGAGAACGCGATCGTGGACGCGATACCGACCTGGGACTGGTTGCGCACCGCCGTGTCTATCGCGTAGGCCATGACGATCAGGATCAGCACCGGCCCGATAGCGAAACGAATCTCCAACGCGAAGGTCTTCCACACATCCCGCAGCCGTCCTTGCGAGTAGTGGCGCTGCTGCTCCTCCATCATCTCGTGGCTGAGCGATCGGACCGACCCGGACGCCAACTCGCGCAAACGCTCCGGGACCGCCGAGGAGGTGGAGTCGTCGTTCTCGAGCAGTGCGGTCGCCGTGAGGAGTTTGGCTTCGGCGAGTGGCTGTTCCAGGTCTGCGCGAACTTGATCGCGTAAGCCGTCCAGCACTTGCTCTTCTTGGATCTGCGCCATCTGCGATGCCACTAGTTCCTCGAGCAGCTGCTCGCGTTGCCGCCAGAAGCGCTCACGAGCATCGAACAAGATCGTGGTGACGACGTACCAGCAGACCGTCGCCGCGGCTAGGGCGACTGCTCGCACGATGGCGTCGCCGGCCGAGGCCGTCGACCCTTCGGGGCTGATCCACAACTCCGCGATCACCAAGCCGGCACCGAAGATCAGCCCGGAGATGGAGTAGAAGACGAAGACACGGGTCAAGGACAGCTGCGTGTTGTGGCGCTGCTGCAGGATCGATCGATCCGCCCCGAACTGCCACGCCGATTTCGCCGCGACCGCGACGAGCGCGACACCGACCCAGGCGATGACCCCCGACGGGCTCGGGTCACTTCCGCTGAGCGCGCTGCCGCGCACGATGATCAGCAGCGAAATCAGTGCGGAGCCGACGAGTGAGGCGCGCCAGGAGAATGCCCATGGGCCGCCTAGTCGATCACGCCAGCTCACTGTTCCCATCGGTTGATTGTTGCAAATCAGGCCACGGCGCGGTCGGATTCCGCACAGCGTCGATCCTTGCCCGGCTCACCGGAGTCGGTGAGTCCAAGAGGCGACAACGATCGGGTCTAGGGCAGCGCGGGCAGGCCGTCGAGGCTGACGGTGTTGTTGTCCTGCCGGTAGGCCTCGAGTCCGTCGGCTCCACGCTTCGCGTGATCTAGGGGCAGGTTTTCGCGCTCACGAACGAAATCCATTGCTGGGACGCCGTAGCCGCAGGAGTCGGACACCCGGTCCACGGCGATGCGCACGATCGAGCGGGCGCCGAGGTAATCGGCGAACCGATCGGCCAGTTCGGAGAATTCCGCACTCCCCGCCTCGACCACTCGGGCGGTGCCGTGCAGCCGGACGATCCGGGGACGCTTGGTGAACGCGCAGAACATGATCACGATGCGGCCGTTCTCTTTCACGTGGGCGATCGTTTCCGCTCCGCTGCCGGTGAGGTCGAGGTAGGCGACCTCGTTTTCGCCGAGCACCGCGAACGTACCCGGTAGTCCCTTGGGTGAGCAGTTGACGTGCCCATCTGCCGACATGGGCGCCGTGGCAACGAAGAACAACGGTTGCGCCGCGATCCACTCGGCCAGCCGTTCGTCAATCCCGTCGAAGACTTCCGCCATGTCCTGCTCCCGTGCCGTCTAGTCCGCGATGCCGAATCCGCGGCGGCCTCGGTCATTTAACTCTTCGACCGAGAAGCGATCCGGCCACTGGCGCTCGTAGTGCTCCGCTGGGAAGTCGCTCGGGCTTGACCCGGTGGCGAACGCCTCGAACGCGATCGGCGCGTACTCACGGTTGCGCGGGCACCACGGGGCGGCCGGGATATACATCACGTTGCCCCAGCCTTGTTGATCGAACACCGGCGCGACGCCGTGCACGAGATCGCAGTGCCACCACACCGAATCACCGGCGCGCACGCTGGGGATCCCACTCAAGGCTTGCATCGGCAACTCGTGCCACTTCTCGTTGATCGGGAAAACCTTGTTGACCATAACGCCGCACATGTCGTCATCGTCGGTGTCGTCCAACATCGGACGCAGCAGCAGGTACGCCATCGTTTCGGGGATCGGTATTGCGTGCAGGACGCCCTGGTCAAAGTCCATGTCCGACAGCGCCGTCCATCCCTGGAAGGTGCGAAACGCCGAGCACATCGTCGTACCGGGGTATTGGGGTCCTTCGGTTCGAAACGTCGCATCCCACGGGTCGTACTCTTCGATGGAGCCGTCGTAGACGTGACGGAAGGCGCGCTGGTAGGCCTTCGTCATCC
>WLWL01000210.1 GCA_012103605.1 Candidatus Nanopelagicales bacterium | reverse complement strand
CACCCACGTGGAACGACGCTCCTCCAACACCGAACGTCGATGTCATTGCTGCTGCCACGGCTTGTTCGAAGGGATCCGTTCCCTCTGCGGCCATTACTCCGCCGACGTTGTCCGCTCCCGTGCGCTCCAGCACCGCAACGGCGGTGGAGACGTAATCCGACGGGATCAAGGCGTGACCGTCGACCCGGACGACGAGCTCGCCAGCCGAAGCGCCGATGGCGGCATTCAATCCCGCAGGCGTGGACCCACTCGGGTTGTCGACCACATGCACGTGAGTGAACTCCGTTGCGAGCGAGGAGGCAACGCTTGCGGTGTCGTCACGACTAGGGCCCACGGCGAGAACTATCTCGAGATTTCCCTGGTAGTCCTGATCGAGTATGCGCCGCACCGCAGCACCAAGGTGCCGCTCCTCGTTCACCACGGGCATGATGACGCTGACGCTCGGTAGTGGTGTCGTCACGTCGCGAACTCCGCGGTTCCCAGGGAGTGTGAACGAAGCAGGCCCGGATACGTTGCCGTCGTCTTGGTCAGGAAATGATTCTCGTTTACCTGGGACGTGTTCGCTGAACCGTCGGCCGCACTGCGAACGTAGGTGTAGCCGAGGCCATGCGTGCGGTACACCAGACCGCCGGCGTCAAGCACGCGATCGAGTAGCGCCCGATCGACGGACTTGGGTACCGGTCGCCAACCTCCCACCTGGGCGAGGTCACCGGCGGAGATGAGCATGGTTCCGCCCGCGACGAACTTCGCGAACCGCTCAGCCGGGTAGGTCGGACGAAACACCGTGGTGTCCGCGTGGGTCAGGTAGATCCAGTCCAGGGCTTTGCCGACGATCTGGGCACCGGAGTACATCCGAGCAAGAACGAGGTCCCAGATGTGCGTCGACGAGTAGAAATCGTCGTCATCCATCTTGGCCAGGAGCTCTCCCTCGGCCCGGGCGCTCGCGGCCGCGAGAGCGTGACCCAGGGTCTGCTCGGGTGAGACACCCATGACCACCAGGTCGCTGTTCCACCCAGCGAGGGACTGGTGAACATTTGGCGTGTTGTGGGAGACGAAGTCATCGTCGCCGTGCAACACCACGATCGCCTGAAGGTTCGGGTAGTCCTGGGCCCGCACCATCGAGAGTGCGTGTGCCAATCGGTCCGAACGATGAGAGGACAGCAGGATGCTCACGGTCGGCCACGGCGCCACCGCCGGCCATGGAGAGTGATGGCGAAGTGCATCCTGGCGACCGGTCACCGAGGCTTGCTGCCAGGCCAGAAAATCGCCGGGTTCCGGGAGTTCGTCGGCGGACTCAGCTATCACTACGCCACACGCGGCAAGTTGTGTTCGCACATTCAGCGGCAGGCTCGACGCATCGGTCACCGCCGAGATCGAACGCAGAGGCTTCACGTCTGTCGTTGTGATCCCATCGCCATAGTGGTCAAGAATTTCTGCTGCGCTGCATACGTCGCCGATCACATCGCTACGCCGGCCGTGCGGGCGGTGAATCGAGGGATCTACCAGGACGTCGTGATCGCCCCATGAATTCGAACCGACGCGAACAACGATGTCCGTGTTGTCGTTGTCGACCACCGCATCGGTCGGGGCCAGGAGCACGTCGGTGCGCCGAACGTGTGGGTCGGTGTCGTGTTCGATAACCGCATCTCGCACGTGCTCGGCGAGCATGCCGTTGGCCGGGACTCCGGGCAACCAACTCGGAGCCGGGAAGCCGGACACCGTTGGCTGCAGCATCCGCACCATCGCGGACAAAACCGCCCCCGCGTCGCGCGGTTCGCGAAGGACAAGAGAAGCACGAACGCCGTCCTTCTTCGTCCGCAGAGAAACATCCTGCACTTTTGCGATGCCCGGGTCCCCCGTCCACCCCATGTGTGGGCGACGCCAGGTGTCCACTTCTACCTCGACGGCACTGACCGGTTCGGTGCCGATGGCGGCGGTCACCAAGGCTCGCAGGGCGCCCATGTGGTCGGCACGCACGCTCCATCGGGCTCCCGCCTCCGCCGACGCGCCGGCACGTCGGCGTACTCGGGTTCCCGGCACCGAGGGACTTGCCATGCAGCAAGAGTAGAGGCGCTCTCGCTACGCTCGTGGCATGGCGCAACAGCGATCTCCCGCTACTACCCCCGTGCTGTCGGTTATAGGCACCGGCTACCTCGGTGCTACCCACGCAGCATGTATGGCAGAACTCGGATTCACCGTCATCGGCGTGGATGTCGATCCCGACAAAGTGGCATCCCTAAGTGCTGGGGTCGTGCCCTTTTTCGAGCCGGATCTCGATGATCTGCTGAAGCGAAACATCGACGCCGGTCGGC
>WLWL01000209.1 GCA_012103605.1 Candidatus Nanopelagicales bacterium | reverse complement strand
CCGTTGTTCTCGGTTTGCTCGTCGGCGTGCTGGTGGGGACCACCAGCGTGGGATCAGGTTCGCTCGTCGTGACGGCGCTGCTGTTGTTGTATCCGCTGCTGCGGCCGTCGGTGCTGGTCGGTACCGATCTGACGCAGGCGGTTCCGATGCTGGTTGTCGGTGCGCTCGCGCACGCTGGCTTCGGTGCGATCAGCGTCGCGGTGGTCGTCTCGTTGTTGATCGGGCAGATTCCCGGCGTCTGGCTCGGCGCCAAACTGAGTTCGACCTACGACGGACACGCCCTGCGGTGGCTGCTGATGGCGATCCTGGCCGCCACAGCCGTTACATTGCTTGGTGCACCGCGTGCCGTGACCGGTGTCGTAGCGATCGTGGGAGTGGCCATCGTGATTGCCCTGATCGTCCGCGAACGGCGCGCAGGCAGCGGCAGCGCACAGACCGGTTCCAGCTCAAGCACAAGCAAAGACACAGGCGAAAGCAGCGACGATGCCCGCTGAGCCGAGCAGCAACGAATTCACCGACGAGCGTCGCACCGGCAGCGCCTTAACGGAGACCGGCAAGCGGCTGCTGTTGTTCGGTGGCCGCAAGTGGGGGCCGATTGCGAACATCAGCATCCGACTATCGATCGCACTCGGCGCGCTGCTGTTGACCGCCGGCATCGTGTATTTCTCTCGTGACTGCTACGTGAACGACGGCGAGATCGGTGATCTCACCTGGATCGACGCGTTCTACTACGCCACCGTGAGCCTGTCGACCACCGGCTACGGAGACATCGCCCCGATATGCCAGTCGTCTCGACTCGTCAACGTCATCATCATCACCCCGCTGCGCTTCATATTCCTGATAGTTCTCGTGGGAACAACCATCGAAGTGCTCACCCAGCGCACCCGGCAGGAGTGGCGCACGCGTAATTGGAGGAAGCACGTGGAAGACCACACCATCGTCGTCGGCTACGGCGTCAAGGGCCGTTCCGCCGCACGCTCACTCAAGGACGCCGGTCACGACGGCAACTCGATCATCGTCGTTGCTCCCGACCGCGACTCCATCGACCTGGCCACCCGCGACGGTCTCGTCGGGATCATCGGCGACGCCCGCAGCGAAGAAGTCCTCAAAGACGCCGCCATCGAGAAAGCCGGCCGCGTCATCATCGCCACCGACGAGGACGACACCTCGGTCCTCGTCACGCTCACCGCGCGGCGGGTCGCCCGGCCGAGCTGCACCATCGTCGCGGCGGTCCGCGAATCACAGAACGCCCAGATTCTTCGCCAGTCCGGCGCCAACAACGTCATCCCCACGGCAGAGTCGGCCGGTCGACTGATGGGCCTATCGGTGCTCAGCCACACGGCCGGCGAGATCATGGAAGATCTCCTGGACTCCACCCGCGGGCTGGAGGTGATGGAACGCGACATCACCCGCGAAGAACTCGGCCTTTCGCCCAACCAACTCGACGAGCGCGGACAAATCGTCCTCGCGGTGATTCGCGCGGGTGTCGCACACCGATTCGACACCGACACGATTCGACAATTGGAGAACGGTGATCGCCTCGTGGTGATCCAAAACAGCGAAACCAACGGGCACTCGTAAGGCTCCCCGAGTCGATCACGCGACAGCCAGACCGACCACCCGCACACGGCCCCGCTCGACGATCAGGAGGATCGATGTTCGCGATCACGCAGGACAAGCCCGGCGGACCCAACACTTTGCGGTGGGAGAAGGCCCCCGACCCGACACCCGGTCCCAACGAGGTCATCATCGACATCGCGGCGAGCGCGGTGAACCGTGCGGACCTGCTGCAGCGCGAGGGCAAATACCCGCCGCCCCCTGGGGCGAGCGACATCATCGGCCTGGAGTGCTCGGGCACCATCGCCTCGGTCGGGGCAGCGTTGACCCTCGACCGCATCGGTGAACGCGTCACCGCTCTGCTGTCTGGTGGCGGCTACGCGACCCGCGTCGCGGTTCCCATCGGCCAGGTAATGAGCGTCCCGGAGGGCGTCGACATCGTGACCGCCGGCGCGCTCCCAGAAGTCGCCTGCACGGTCTGGAGCAACCTGGTGCACGTCGCCGCGCTGCGCGAAGGCGAAGTGCTCTTGATTCACGGCGGCGGCTCCGGCATCGGCACCATGGGCATCCAGATAGCCCGCGTCCTCGGCGCGAAGGTAGCCGTGACCGCGGGGAGCCAGCGCAAACTTGACGCGTGCGCGGAACTTGGCGCCGACATCTGCATCAACTACAACGACGTCGATTTTGTCGAGGCGATCAAGGACGCGACCGGCGGCCGAGGCGCGGACGTGATCCTCGACAACATGGGGGCGAAGTACCTCATGCGAAACATCG
>WLWL01000037.1 GCA_012103605.1 Candidatus Nanopelagicales bacterium | reverse complement strand
AGTGGCTGTGCCACGGCTTCTAGCTCAGTGTCGGATATCCATCCTTGCCGCCACGCGATTTCCTCGACGCACCCGATCTTTGTTCCGGTGCGGTCTTCCATGACCCGCACAAATTCACCTGCATCCTGCAACGTTCGAAATGTGCCGGTGTCAAGCCATGCGGTTCCTCGCTCCAAGACAGTGACGGCCAGGGATCCTGCGTGGAGGTAGTGGTCGTTGACTGCGGTGATCTCTAACTCCCCGCGTGCGCTGGGCGTGATTGATTTGGCGACGTCCACAACAGTCTCGTCATAGAAGTACAGACCTGGCACGGCGTAGTTGCTGCGGGGAGACTCTGGTTTCTCTGCAATCGACAGAACACGACCCGACTCATCAAACTCCACGACTCCATAGTCAGACGGATTGGCCACTTCGTAAGCGAAAACATGGCCTCCCGTGACGTCATTCAATTCCGACAAGTGGCGTCCCAGGCGAGGCCCGTAGAACAGGTTGTCTCCAAGGATCAATGCCGCCCCATCGCCGTCGAGAAATTCCTCTGCGATGAGGAACGCTTGAGCGAGGCCTTCCGGTCGTGGTTGTATCGCGTAGGAGATGGATATCCCCCACGGTGCGCCATCGCCGAGTAGTCGGGAGAAGGCCGCGGCGTCTTCGGGGGTCGTGATGACCAGAATCTCTTGGAGGCCGGCGGCCATCAAGGTGGCGAGAGGGTAGTGGATCATGGGCTTGTCATAGACCGGCAGTAGTTGCTTGCTCACGCCCATGGTGATTGGCCACAGACGACTGCCGGTGCCGCCAGCCAAGATGATGCCTTTCACGTTGTCAGGCTATCGCTTCCGACTTGGTATCAGTCCTCGAAGTGATCCGCGGGCCTTGGACCACTTGTCGGTTTCCACTATCAGGCCGCCAGCCTGATTAACCAGCACCCTGCGCAGTGTTCGAAATGCGTGCCGTGGCGATTGACGGAACTCCGACGGAAAAAGTGCCAGCCTGTTGCGAATCATCGATGTTCTGCGTTCAGGTGAATGCCCGGTGAGGAAAACCGGATTGCGTCCTGTGATGGTGACCGGCTGGGCGGACCCGATTCGGTGGTTGATTTCTAGGTTCGCGACGGTAGCCACCACCAGACCTGCTTCACGCAGGCGAAGGCACGCGTGAGCATCCACTGCGTCCATACCAAGAGCTTCGTTGAAGCCGCCGAAGGCGATGATGGCGTCGACGTTCCAAAGGGTGCCGGACTGGACGATCTCTTCCGTGCTCGCGACATTCATTCCCTGACAGTCGAGTGCGTGGCCGGGGTAACGCATGGACGCACCCGCAATATTGACTGATCCGGCTCCGAGTGCTCCTAGGGGCACCTCACACGCACTGAGCCTGCGCGCGGCCTCGATCAGCGTTGTTACATACCCAACCGGCACGTCGGTGTCTTGATCGACGGTGAGTAGCCACGTGCATCCGGCATCGCGCGCGACGGTGAGGCCATCGTTCAACCCGCGACCAATCCCCGCGTTCGTCGTATGTTTGATCACGTCTACCCCCGGCAAGGCTCCGACCCGCCTCAGCGGCCCGTCACTAGTGCAGGGGCTGGCGTCGTCCACCACAAGAACCGGGCATTGCGAAGAAAGACCTGCGGCCAGGTCCAGAAGCGTCGATTCGGGCGTGAAGGTTGGAATCACGCAATACACGTCGCCTGGCACGATTGCAGCCTATCCGTGGGGCTAGGCTGCTCTGGGTCGTGAGAACGACAGACGGCACCCCCTTTATTCGCGAGGTGGAATCACGTGACGGAAGCCCGACGAGCGCTCATTACTGGAGTGACCGGCCAAGACGGCTCGTACATGGCCCAGCAGCTACTGGACAAGGGCTATGAAGTTCACGGACTTGTCCGGCGGTCCAGCACGTTCAACCGCGGTCGCATCGATCACCTGCACCACGATGAACATCTGCCGAGAAAGAATCTGCATCTTCATTACGGCGACGTGACCGATGCCGCGCGCATGCATCAACTCGTATCCGAACTTCGACCGCACGAGGTCTACAACCTCGCCGCGCAATCTCATGTCCGCGTGTCGTTCGACGAGCCCCTGTACACGGCGGGAGCGACGGGGATCTCTACGTTGAATTTGCTGGAAGCCATCCGAAGTGTGGACACGAGTATTCGCTTCTATCAGGCCAGCACAAGCGAGATGTTCGGGGCGAGCCCACCCCCTCAGAACGAAGATACACCGTTTTATCCACGTAGTCCGTACGGCGCCGCAAAGGTGTACAGCTACTGGATCACTCGGAATTACCGCGAGGCGTACGACATGTTCGCGGTCAACGGGCAGCTGTTCAACCACGAGTCACCTCGTCGGGGAGAGACGTTTGTAACCCGCAAGATCACTATTGGGGTGGCCAACATCGTCCAGGGTGAGCAATCCGAATTATGGATGGGCAACCTCGATGCCGTCCGCGACTGGGGCTACGCTCCGGAATACACCGATGGCATGTGGCGAATGCTGCAAGCAGACGTCCCTGAGGACTTCGTCCTTGCTACCGGCACTGCTTATACGATCCGCGATTTCCTCGCCCTCGCCTTCGAGCACGTGGGTCTTGATTGGCAGGAATACGTCAAATTCGACGCAAAGTTTCTCCGGCCGACCGAGGTCGATGAGCTCATCGGTGACGCGTCGAAAGCCAAGGAGCGATTGGGCTGGGAAGCGACGGTGCTGCCACCAGAATTGGCCAAGGTCATGGTGGATGCAGACATCGCTCGCCTAGGAGGCGCCCCCGAAGGTCAGTTTTAGGCTCGCGTATGCGCGTACTGATCACCGGTGCGGCGGGACAAGATGGCACCATCCTCGCCACGCAGCTTTCTCGCGAGAATCACGATGTCCTCGGCTTGATCAAGCCAGGAACTCCGCACTCCCGGCTTCGTCGGTACGTCCCCGACATTCAGATCGCAGAACTAAACTTGGAAAACTTCAACGCAATAGGTGGCGTGGTCAGAGATTTTTCCCCAACCCACATCTACAACTTCGGCGGATTCACGGCTCCAGGTGAGTCATGGGGTCATGAAGATGAGGTTCAACGAATCAATGTCGATGCGGTGGCGGAACTATTGAGCGCAGCAGGCCGACTTAGTCGTCCTGCTCGGTTCTTTCAAGCCTCTAGTAGCCACATTTTCGAGGGAACGGACCGCTCACCGCAGGATGAGACCTTCGAATTATCCCCCAATAGCCCCTACGCCCGTTCCAAGGCAGAGGCGCTCCAAGCCGTGCGACAGGCGAGAGAGGACGGGCTTTTTGCCGTTTCCGGAATCCTCTACAACCACGAATCTCCACTGCGAAGTGACCACTTCGTCACCCGCAAGGTCACTCGTGCGGCGGCCAGAATCGCCGCGGGATTGCAGGAAACCCTCGAACTCGGAGATATTGAAGTAGCCCGAGATTGGGGTTGGGCGCCGGACTACGTCCAGGGCATGCGGCTGATTCTCGAGGCCGAGACTCCTCATGACTATGTGTTGTCAACGGGCATCTCCCACCGGCTCTCGTTTTTCGTCGAGAAAGCCTTCACTGCGGCGGGTGTTGGTGATTGGCGAGAACGGGTTGTCACGTCGAGCGCCCATCACCGGGTCTCGGATACGAACAAGATGGTGGGCGACTCGCGTGCGGCATACCTCAACCTGGGGTGGCGCCACACCGTCGACTTCGATGCAATCGCGACCGCGATGGTGGGCAGTGATCGGACACTTCTCAACGACCCCACTCATTTGTGGCAAGGCTTCTGATGAAGATGGCCATTGCGTGACGTAGTGATGCAGACGACGAAGATCACGGCAAGTAGGCGCCTAGATGTCCAGGGATTGAGGGCGCTTGCTGTTTTGGTGGTGGTTCTCTTCCACGCTGGGTTGCCAGTCCCTGGTGGCTTCATCGGAGTCGACATCTTCTTTGTCATCTCTGGGTTCGTCATCACTCAGCTTCTTGTTCGTGAAAGAGAAATGAACGGCCGTGTTGATCTTCGGCGCTTCTACCTTCGCCGGTACAAACGATTGACTCCAGCTCTGGGCTTGATGGTTGCAGTTGTCATGCTCGTCATGATTCCGCTGGGATCACCACTCGGCCAACAGGGATTGGCGGCCGAAACGGGTATCGGCGCACTCCTCCTGGTGGCCAATTTCGTCATCGCATCATCAACGGGCGGCTATTTCGACCTTCGCGCAGAAACTAATCCGCTCTTGAATACCTGGTCTCTGTCGGTAGAAGAGCAGTTTTACATTGTCTTTCCGATTCTTCTGATCGGTGCGCTCAGTATTGCCAAGAGACGTGGCCGGATGCCCGTGGTCGTGATTGCGCTGGTCACAGTTCTCTCGCTTGGTGCAACTTTGCTGACATCACGGGGGTATGAGTTTGATGGACCGCTCCAATACCTGGTCGGCTTCTACGGCCCACTGGCGCGCGCTTGGGAGTTTGGCATTGGGGCGTTGCTGGTGTTCATACCAAGGCGAGCTGTCAGTCGGTTCGTTTCCGAGGGAAGTGCATGGCTTGGGATAACCATGGTTCTTGCCTCCTTGTGGATCATCACACCGAGCACTCCGGGCCCCGGTGTCCGCAACCTCATCCCGGTTCTGGGAACAGCGCTGGTTATCTGGAGCGGTCAACGTCCCACTCTTGTTGGCCGACTGCTCTCACATCCTGGACCCGTTGCGCTCGGGGATGTGTCGTATTCCTGGTACCTGTGGCACTGGCCCGTCATTGTCATCACCGTCTCGGTCTTCCCCGATGTGCCGCTGCTGCCCGTCATTGCTGCCCTCGCGTCACTAATTCCGTCGTATCTCTCCTATCGATGGGTCGAAAATCCGTTGCGATATCGATCGATCGACACCCGTGGTGGGTGGGGACGGCTCATCACGGTGAGTACCGGTGTTCCCATTCTTTTATCCATGTCCGTACTAGTTCTGAATGCGCAGAGTTTCTGGTCACCGGCGGTGGTCTCGGCTCGAGCGTCCACCGACCCCCACGTGGACTCCGTTCGAGGATGCGCAATCGACGTTCCACTCGATGAGATCCCTTGGGATGAATGCACGTGGAATACGGAAGCCTCAGGCGTACCGATCTATCTGTTCGGCGACTCTAACGCTGGACAGTTCAGCGACACTGTCCTGCAAGTAGCCAAGGAAACGGGGAGGCCCGTGACGGTCCTGGCCGCCAACGGTTGTCCCTTTATGGATGTCCGTGATTTTGGGGAGCCAGATTCCAACACATGTGCAGAATATGTGAGCACGGTGCTCCAGGAAATGACTGAACGGCCACGGGGGACAGTCCTCATTGCTTCGTCCGCTTTGCCATGGACGCCGGCGGAATTTGCTGACAAAGGCACGTTCGAGACAGGTGACCCTGGACCGGATCCCGATTATCTCGCCAGTGTTCTGTCAGCAAGTGTCGTTGCTCTTCAGTCCGAGGGTCATGACGTGGGACTGCTGCAGATCCTTCCTCACTTCTCACGTGACCCGTATGTGTACGACCCTGCAGGGTGCGGCCTCATCGACACTGTCACGGGTAGTTGCAATATCCGTATGCCCAGGGGGTTCGCCGATCAGATGCAGGCTGACATGATCTATGTGTACCGGTCTGCTGCCGAATCGGCGGGAGTTCCGCTGCTGGACTTGCGCGGACAAATATGTCCGCAACAAGTCTGCTCGACGTTGGAAGGTGAGAGATTTCGCTACCGGGACGGTGGACACATCTCTGTGGAGGAGGGCCTCGCGTTGACTCCGTTCTTTGAAGAGTTCCTGGAGGAGGACTAGTGGATCTCTTCGTCAAGTGATGGCCTCCGTACTCTGTGCAAGTGACACCCGGGGACATTGACCAGGAGCACGGCCGCAAATACCGGCCAGCTTGGTTCAGGAACGTGGCGCGTCATTACGCGAAGGTGGTGTGGGCTCGACTCCCTGGGTCCCTGAAGGCGCCCACCGTGAGGCGACGCCATATCCGGCACGTGACAGAGCAGATGTCGACGTGGATCCACCCGGCTTATCTCGGTGATCAGAGCTACTCCTGTGATTGGTTGAAACACATCGATGAGCGCCCTCGAGGCTGGCCCGAGATTCCGTCAGCCGTGCTTGACAGCACCACGTGGGGCGAGGGTGAGTTGGCGATAGCCCAGGAGTGGCTAGCGGCAGGGCCGTGGGACTCCGATGAGTTTCTTGAGGCGCGATTAGACAACCACGACGACGAATTAGGCCGAACCGTCGCCGCGCTGCGACTTCGGTCGACACTCGCATCGATCCGCCGAGCACGTAGTCACAAGGCAGACAACCCCTCGCGAGGCTCACGCATCGCGATTGATGCGCGAAGTCTTCAATCAACGGCCTACGGCACTCGAGGCATTGGGCGGTTTGCTGCATCCGTCGTGCTCGCAACGAGAGCCACGGCAGGAGATGATCGAGTGACGTTGATTGTTGACCGTGGGCTCGATCCACTTCCCGAGACGATCGCAGGCACCTGCGAACAGGTGTCACGAATACGCAACGCCGGCGAGTTTGCTCTGCTGCTGCAACCATCGCCAATGACACACTCACCACGGCCACTCATTCCGCTTCTGGCAAGCAACTGCGACTCGTGGGCGCTTGTCTTCGACTTCATCCCGCTGCATTACCCGAGTGTCTACGCGAACAATCCGGCTGCTCGAGCCGAGTACGCAGAGAGGCTTGAAGCTCTGCGCCTCTATCGGCACTTTTCAGCCATCTCCCACGTGGTCGCTGATGAGGTGTCCCGCGTCTTGCCTCTGTCGGATTCGCAAGCCCAAGAGGTCTCCGTCGCCTGGCCTAATGCCGTCCAACACGGTGGTACGGGAGACTTCATCGAGAGCCAGCGACACGGACCGATAGTCGTGATGACCGGCGACGAGCCGCGCAAGAACACCTTCGGTGGCTTGGCGGGCGTCGCGGCCGCCACATCGGAACAGGCCTCCCGAGACGTGGTGGTGCTGGGCATGGCTGGCCAAGGTGTGCGCGTCCACCACTGGTCCATCGCTGCCGCCATGCGACCGGGAGAGGCGGTAACAGCCGAGCGCATCACCGACGAGGAGATGACCGAGTTGCTGTCGAGTGCACGCTGCGTGGTGGTGCCCTCCTTCGACGAAGGACTCTCTCTCCCGGTGATCGAAGCGGTGCGAGCCGGCGCACCGGTGGTGGCAAGCGATATTCCCGCTCACGTCGAATTGATCGGGCGCGGTGATTTTCTCGCCGACCCCACCAGTCCCGCCGACATGTGTCGGGCCATCCGGACGGTGCTGCGTCGACCAGAGATATGCCGCAGTCAGCACTCAATGCTTGAAAGACATTCCCACGGTTCCCTGGAACAGCACGTGAGCGACCTGGTGAACTCTCTCCCAGAACACAGTCAAGGCGACGCGCACACCCACCGATCCGTGGAATATCGTGCGGCAGGCGATCGACTACGGATCGCATTCGCCACTCCGTGGGCTCCGCAGGCATCGGGCGTGGCGGATTTCTCGACAACGATCGGCATCGAGTTGGCGAGAGTGTGCGACGTGACGGTGTTCACCACGAGTGACGCCCGTGTTCAGGAGTCGCTACCGGCGGGGATTGAGATTGACCATCGAAACGTCGATGAACTTATCGCCGATCCTGACCAAGCAGACAACTTCGATGCCGTCATCGCGGTTATCGGAAACTCACACTTTCATCTTCCATTCGTTCAACTCACCGAGGTCGTCGACGCGATGGTCGTCGCGCACGACACTCGGATGGTGGAGTTCTACCTGTCCCTACGTGACCGACACGGTGTGCAAGATGTGATGCTGCGTGGCCCAGGATCAACGCAAGGGGGGCTGAACCCGGCACTCGATGATCAGATCGCTGACATGAGGCTGCTGCAAAACACCGCCTTCTGGGAAATCGCGCTTAGGAGTGCACGCCTGGTGATCCACTCGCCGGTATCTGCACCTCGAATCGAGCACGAGACGGGTGTGGCACCGGTCGTCCTCCCCTTTGCCAATCAGCGCATCCCGGAAGCTGTTGGTGATGACGTGCGCCGTGATGCCCGCTCCCGTCTGGGATTCGATCGGTGGAGCCCCGACTCCGTGCACCTTGCATCGTTTGGCTTTATAGACATCCGAACCAAGCGGAGCGATCTCGTTGTCGAGGCGGCCGCCTGGCTAGCGCAGTGGGGACGCAGGGTGGTGGTGCACCTCGTGGGGTCGGCTAACGCCGAACTCGAGCGCGAATTGCGAGACCGCGCACGTGACAGCGACATCTCTGATATTCACGTGACAGGTTTTGTCGATGAGCGGACCTTCCGGGACTACCTGTGTGCCGTCGACGCAGGTGTGCAGCTGCGGATCAGTCCTCTTCTCGGGGTCTCTGGACCACTGTCAGACCTGTCTGCGTTCGGCACCCCTGCGGTTGCTAGCGAAGGGTTATGTAGGGACGTCGGCGCCCCGGAATACATCACGCCGGTGCCCGAGACGGCAAGTCCCGTGCAGATCGCTGAGGCCCTCGAAGCATGTATCGACAATCCGTGGCCGATGGATGCTCGTGAAGGGGTACGGCAGACCTATCTTGCGGCGATGTCTCCAGCCGGCTACGCGCAACAACTTCTGGACGTAGTGCGGGGTGACCGATGAGCGAGGTATTGGGCGTTGTGCAGGCGCGCATGTCGTCATCGCGTCTGCCGGGGAAAGTGCTCGAACCCATTCTGGGTCAGCCCATGATCCTTCGACAGCTGGAACGACTCACGCGGTGCTCGAGCCTGTCCGGCATCGTTGTCGCCACCTCAACGGACAAGCAAGACGATCAACTTGCCTCGGTGGTGCAGGACGCTGGATGGACGGTGATTCGGGGACCACAGGACGACGTCCTTGCACGTTTCGTCACGGTAGTCGAGGAACAGTCGGCTGTCGCGGTTGCACGCCTCACAGCTGATTGCCCGCTCATTAGCCCAACAGTGGTCGACGAGGTTGTTCGGACCTATGTGTCTGCGAATGTCGACTATGTGTCCAACACGCTCGAGCCGACGTACCCCGATGGATTAGACGTGGAAGTTGTCCGCACTGAGGCGCTCGTGCGCATCGCGGCGGAAAGTACAGATCCGCATGAGCGAGAGCATGTGACGTTGGGTCTTTACCGCAGGCCCGATCAGTTTCGAATCCAGTCATTCACCGATCCCGCAGGGCGAAATCATTCAAACTTGCGGTGGACAGTAGACAATCCAGAGGATCTTGTGTTCGTTAGAAATATCTACTCCGCTCTGGGGTCAACTCAACCACTCTTCGACTACGACCACATCCTGCGATGGCTGGAACACAATCCACAGTTGACGAGAACGTCGGACGATGCCCCCCGGAACACAGCTCTGGATGGCCTAGACACGGGAGTCATGCGGCATCCGGGAAACCGGGGTGGGCTGAACGATGATGGGAGCGCACGATGATCACCGTCGGCATGGATCTCGAACAATTCCTTGAGGATCCGTTCGGCTCGGGAATCCAGCGAGTGCTGCAGCAATTGACCCTTCATTGGCCTGCGTCGGACGTTGGTGCACTCTTCGCTATCCCTCATGGTGACCACTTCGTCGTCTTGGACCGAAGTCAAGCCCAGGAGATCCTGTCTCTTCCTTTCACGATGACGAGAAGTGAAGCAGAAGAGCGAGGCCTGGCCGCCCACGTGCGGGATGTGCTCGATTCCCTGGATGTGCGCCGCCTAACCGCGGCTGAACTTGTCGACAGCCTGGATGTCTGGTGTCTGCCTGAGGTTTCCTACCTACCCTCGGTCCTTGACCGCTTCGAACAGTTCGCCGAGCAGTTGCCAACGGTGATGATCAGTTACGACATCTTGCCGATGACCCAGGCGCAGAACTATCGAATTCCCCCGTGGGCGGCAGCGAACGCGAGCCGCTACTTCCGAATCCTGACACGAGCCGGCGGACTCCTCTGCATCTCGGATTTTGCCCGTGAGTCCATCATCGAACGCTTGCGTCGGGATCCAACGCTTCCCTTTGCGGTTGCTCACCCGGGAGGTGATCACCTGGATCCGGCGCGAAGCGTCGACGTCACTCGTCGACCGGGGCCGGTTCGATTCCTCCGCCTCGGCACCATGGAAGCCCGCAAACACCCCCAAGAAATCACCGCCGCATTCCAAGCGGTGAGGAGCGAAGGGGCCGATATCGAACTCGCGTTTGTCGGGGCGCCGTCGACCTCCGATTTCGGAATCAATGACGACATTGCTCGTGCCGCTCGGGACGACGCAGCGCTGACGTGGATGACAGATGCCTCAGATGCCGACGTGCAACGACTTATCGACGAGGCAGATGTCTTCTTGTCCTTCGGGATTGAAGGGTTCGGAATCCCGGTGGTGGAAGCGGTTCGTCGCGGAACACCGGTCTTGTTCGGTGGCACCCAACCGGCGGCCGAGGCTCTGGTGGGTGTGGGGGCAATCGACGTAGGTGGAGATGACGTGGCTGCCATTTCTCGCAGTCTTCGTGACTACGCCTCGCCCTCATCTGTGCAGACCATCACCCGGGCAGTGGAACCACTGCGGGTTCCACAGTGGCGCGATTTTGCTCAGGGATTACAGGATGTCGTTGCGCAGGTCACGCGACGCTGACCCGTCGAAGCAGGCTGGTTAATCGAGGAGAATTGCCAGACCAATCGGCACGCGAACGTACCTGTGCCATGGCTTGATCAATGGACTCGTCCACGTCAGCGTCGGATAGAGCTGTGGTGAGGGCCTGTTTCAAGGCTCCGACGTCACTCAGCGGGAAGATGCCTCCAGTCAGGCCCGCGTGGACCCACTCTCGGTTCCCAGGAATGTCGGATACCAGAACGGGAGTCCCGCACGCCATGGCCTGAAGAAGTGTGACGGATGAGCCGTCGGTCTCCGAAGCACTCACGTACAGATCACTTCGTCGCAGCCATGCGGCCAGTTCACTCTCGGATACTCGGCCGAGAAAGAGCGTGTGATCTCCTGCGCCAGCCCTCATCTCCTCGGTAAGTGGACCGTCGTTCAGCACCACGAGGTACACGTCGTCGTTCATGAGACTCCGGGTTCTCTCGAACGCGGTGACGATGTCTCCGACTCGGTATAGGGGCTCGTGCGACCGCGCCGAGAGCACCACGCGGGAGTTCATTGGCAATCCGGGATGCTCTGCTCGTGGACCTGCGGGGTCGAACAGATCGAGGTCCACTCCCCAGGGAATGAGTTCGATGCGGTCACGCGAGACACCGAGGTCCTCTGCGATTGACCGTGTGGGTTCAGAGTCCACGATCAGCCCTGCGAGGCCGACCATCCATGAGAGGTCGGAGTTGCTTTCATCATCTGCCATTTCGTGAAGGTCGAAACCCCATGACAGTCCAACCAGAGGAACATCGAGGCCGACGAGGTGCGAGGTGCACGTGGTGAGGGGTCCGGCAACAATGATGTCGACTCCAAGTTCCGTCGTAAGTGACATCACTCGACTGTGTGCCTCGCGGCCTTCCGGATCGACTCGCAGGGGTGTGACGGTGCAGCCGGATGACCGCATTGCCTCGATCCAGCGATCGTCATGCACGCCGTTGGTGTGCGACACATAGAGCACATGCATGGCCGGAACTCCGTCAGACACCGGAGAGATCGTTCCAGCCGATCTCCTGACCCGTCACGACGTCGACCGTCAACACTCGACCGACCACGTCGCCCACGTCATGTGCCGGAACGGCTTCACGAGGGGCAGGTCGCAGCACGTCGAGATCCGACCGTTGAAGTGTCGTGCCGGCGGGAATATCGCGGGAGGCCCGAACACATCTGCGTTGCAGGACCACGGTGGTGCCCTCGTTGCGTTCGACCTTCTTCAGCCCGTCACCAAGAGATGACTCGAGTTCACGGGCTGCGTCCACCATGGCGCGCCACGTGTTGGGGTCCATAGAGAAGCCGTGGTCCGGACCTTCGCGGGACGTGTCATCGGTGAAGTGCTTCTCGACCACTCGGGCTCCGAGGGCCACCGCTCCCAGCACGGTCGCGTGCCCTGGAGTGTGGTCGGACAATCCGAGGACGGCGTCTGGATATCTGCGGGAATACTCCGTGAGCACTCGAAGGTTCACGAAGCCGAGATTGTCGATGGACCCGGTGTAGTTCGTGTTGCATTGCATGAGCGAGAAGGGAATCTCTGCGGCGCGGACAACCGCCACGGCTCGATCCACGTCATCGATCGTCGAAGCACCGGTCGCAATGATCACGGGCTTGTTTTTCGCGGCGATGTGCTCGAGCTCTTCGATCCAATTGATGTCGCCCGATCCGACCTTGTAGGCATTCACGTATGGATCGATGTGGTCTACAGCGTCCAGGTCGTAGGGAGCCGACATGAATTCGATGCCAATATCGTGAGCGTGCTCGGCTAGATGCTGCGTCCACTCCCAGGGCAGAGACGCGTCTTGATACACCTCGAATACTGATTTTCGCCAGCCCGCCTGGTGGTCGAGTGGGCTTCCGAGATTACGAAATCCGTAGTCGCTGACGATGTGAGGGGCGCGAAAGTGCTGGAACTTCGCGCAGTCGGCCCCGGCCTGCTTGGCAAGGCTCATCAGATCGCGAGCCCGATCGAGATCGCCATCGTGATTTGCCGCTATGTCAGCGATGAAGTAGGTGGGCTCTTCTTCTCCAAGCCACGCCGATCCGATTGGGAATCTCACTCCTGGCTCACAACCCTTCAAGTCGACATGTCGCGTAGCTGTTGCGGCACGAGGGTATCTGGCCCCGTTGGTGGACTAACGTGGACGCGTGACGAGTGCGCGAATCCTTGTAGCGATCCCTGCGTGGAATGAGGAAGGTTCCATCTCCCAGGTAGTTGATCAGGTGAGTGAACTTGTCCCCCATGCCGATGTGTTGGTGGTCGATGACGGATCCACGGATGCGACCGCCCGACTCGCTCACGATGCCGGAGCGCAGGTCGCATCGTTGCCATTCAACGTGGGTGTTGGTGGTGCGATGCGAACCGCCTTCCTCTTTGCTGAGCGCAACGACTATCACGCGCTCGTCCAAGTGGATGCCGACGGTCAGCACGACCCTACCGACCTGGTGCGTCTGATCTCCGGTCTTGATGAGGCGGATGTTGTGGTCGGCACGCGCTTCCACCCCGATTCGATGTATTTCGTCGGGGGGCCGCGCAAGTGGGCGATGGTCTTGCTGTCAAAGGCCCTGTCTCGGATGGCCAAGACGCCGATAACGGACAGCACCTCGGGCTTTCGCTCGGCAGGTCCTCGGGCGATCTCGCTCTTCGCTCAGCAGTACCCGGCCGAGTATTTGGGTGACACCGTCGGCTCGCTTGCGATCGCTATCCGCAATGACCTTGTCATTCGTGAGACTCCTGTCACGATGTACTACCGAGCTATTGGACGGCCAAGCAAGAACGCCCTGTGGTCCGCCCTGTACCTCGGACGGGCGTCGCTGGCGTTGTTTGTCACGCTCTTGCAGCGTCGGAACCCCGGTAAGAAGGATGCGAGCTGATGACCCCGAACATCCTTGCAGCGATCACCGCGGTGATCATCGTGGTTTTCATTATTGACCTCCTTCGACGGGGTGTGTTGAAGGAGAAGTACGCAGTTCTATGGCT
>WLWL01000005.1 GCA_012103605.1 Candidatus Nanopelagicales bacterium | reverse complement strand
GAGCAATGAGGGCCCGCCAGTGCGGCTTCAACTCGAATGCCAGGGTTTCGCCGGGGGCAAGGAGCTTGTCGGGGTACGTCACGTCCGTATCGTTGCATGAACCACGTCCCCGGCGACGATAGTTCGCGCTGATTCACCGTCATCCACGAGCAGGTGCCCCTCATCGTCGACGTCCAGCGCTCGACCTTCGATGCGGTTGCCACCGGGGAGATCAATCTCAACATCCGTGCCCAGGGTGCGGCACCAGCGCCGATAATCCGCGAGAGACCGCGACCACTCGGTGGTCAAGCGGTTATTCAGCGCAACCAGCAATTCCGCCAACAACGTGCTGCGATCCGGGACTATCGAGTGCGCGATACGCCACGACGTCGCGCCCGGAGCCGGGAGAGACTCCTCCCCGTGATCGACGTTGATGCCGATGCCGACCACGGCTGCGGATCCGGCAGTAGATCCGACGCCCGGCTCACGTGCGGCGGCTTCGACGAGAATCCCGGCCAATTTGCGGCCGTCGTCGGCCAGAACATCATTCGGCCACTTCACATGCACGACGGGACCGCCGATTTGTCTCGCCGCATCAACAACAGCCAAGCTCGCCAGCAGGGGCAGCCGAGCCGGCTGCGGATAATCGCGAACGACGGTGCTGCTCCACAGGCCGGCCCCTGGGTCACTCACCCATGAGCGACCTCGACGGCCACGACCGGCCGTTTGCTCCCCCGCGACCACACACAACCCCGTGTCCGCTCCTGATTTCAGACTCTCCAGGGCATCGGCATTCGTCGACCCGGTGGTCGTGACCACGTGCGGACGAGGCCACGGGCACCCGCGGGCACGCAGAATCTCCTCGACAACGGCGGGGTCAGGAAGGTCCACGGGCGGCTCCACGGGGCTAAAGTACGCACCATCATCGATCAGTAGTCGATCAATAGTCGGTCAATGGTCGGGCACGACGAAACGGTGAAGGAACGGTGAATGAGCGCAGAGTCAAGCGAGATCGCTGAACCAACCGGCGCCGAGCGCAGAACCACCGCCGGCAAGGCGGAGATTCTCAAGGCACGCCGCACCGATGCCGCCAACAAGCGTCAAGCAGCGATCGACAAGCAGCACGCCAAGGGCAAGATGACCGCTCTCGAGCGGATCGAGGCGTTTCTCGACGAGGGTTCCTTCCAACAGATCGACGGACTGACCCGACACCGCTCGCACAATTTCGGGCAGGAGAAGAATCGTCCCTTCGGCGATGGGGTACTGACCGGCTACGGCACGGTCGACGGGCGACCCGTGTGTGTCTTCGCGCAGGACTTCACCGTCTTTGGCGGATCCCTCGGCGAGGTGTTCGGCGAGAAGATCGTCAAGATCATGGATCTCGCGATGAAGACAGGGTGTCCGGTCATCGGTCTGAACGACTCCGGTGGCGCCCGGATTCAAGAGGGAGTCGTTTCGCTGGGCTTATATGGCGAGATCTTCCGCCGCAATGTTCACGCGTCGGGCGTGATCCCTCAGGTGTCCGTGATCATGGGGCCGTGCGCGGGCGGGGCGGTGTACTCGCCGGCGATCACCGACTTCACGGTGATGATTGATCAGACGTCACACATGTTCATCACTGGCCCCGACGTCATCAAGACCGTCACCGGAGAGGACGTTTCGTTCGAGGATCTCGGCGGAGCCCGCACCCACAACAGCACATCGGGTGTCGCGCACTACATGGCCTCCGACGAGAGCGACGGCCTCGATTACGTGCGCTCCCTGTTGTCCTACCTTCCCAGCAACAATCTGTCCGATCCCCCAGTCTTCCCAACACCGGCGCACGTGGAATTCACCGACGCAGATCACGCCCTGGATTCGATCATCCCCGACTCACCGAACCAGCCATACGACATGCATCGGATCCTCGAAACGGTGCTGGACGACGATGAGTTCTTGGAAACCCAGCCGTTGTTCGCACCGAACCTCATCACCGGCTTCGGTCGCATCGAGGGTCACGCAGTCGGCATCGTGGCCAACCAGCCAATGCAATACGCGGGCACGCTGGATATCGACGCTTCGGAGAAGGCGGCCCGCTTCGTTCGTACCTGCGACGCCTTCAACGTGCCCGTCCTGACCTTCGTCGACGTCCCCGGCTTCCTCCCCGGGACAGAGCAGGAGTGGAACGGCATCATTCGACGAGGAGCGAAGCTGATCTATGCCTACGCGGAGGCGACGGTCCCGCTTCTCACGGTCATCACGCGCAAGGCATACGGGGGCGCGTACGACGTCATGGGCTCCAAGCACCTCGGCGCGGATATCAACCTCGCGTGGCCAACGGCCGAGATCGCGGTCATGGGTGCGCAAGGCGCGGTGAACATTCTTTACCGCAAGGAACTTGCCGCCTCCAACGATCCCGAAACCCGTCGCGCCGAACTGATCGACGAATACACCGACACCCTCGCTAACCCCTATGTCGCAGCTGAGCGTGGCTACGTTGATCGCGTGATCCTCCCGCACGAAACCCGGCTGCAATTGGTTCGAGCCCTGCGTGCCCTGCGCGGTAAGCGGGCATCCGGACCGCCGAAGAAGCACGGAAACATTCCGCTATGAGCGCGGGCGACGGTCCTGTCGTCGACGCGACCGCGTTCGACGTGCTCGCGGGTCACCCGACCGAGCAAGAACTCGCCGTCGTGGTGTCGGTGCTTTCGAGTCTGCCCGCAGTGCAACCCGAGCAGTCGAACCCACCAAGCAACTGGTCGAATCGAGCGGGAATGATGCGCCACCCCATCCATCCGGGCCCCGGTGCCTGGCGCGCCTCAGCTCTCCCACACCCGCAGTAGCGGCGCACTACACAACGCCCAGCACAGCTATCAGCCAGAATCGTCCGATCGACTCGACGACATCTGGCTACCGATCAGAACGCCGGTCACGAGCACCAGCATCAGTAACGTGGCGACCGAGTTCTGGAATGCCGGCTCAAGGCCATTCCATTTCGAGTTCAGGTACATGATGAACCAATTGCCACCCACCACAATGAAACCGAAGAAGAAGACCGCAAGCCCTGCCAGCCCACCGACGTAGGTCCATCGTTGCGCCGCGGCCCACCCTGACGTCGATCGCGCAGCCCGTAGTCCCAGCACTCCTGCGATAAGTAGGAGAACACCGGTGATCGCTTCCATCGCCATGATGCCGATGTACGACGCAGCTTGGAACCACATGGCATCAATGAAGCGCCATTCGAAGCCACTGTCGGCGGGAACCCCGTCGCCACTGAGCACCCCTTGCACGAAGGGCCAATTGCTGGCGTTGGGGTTCGTGGGATTGGTGATGTTGTCGAAGGCGACAACTAGGTAGTAGCTCGCCACCATCAGCACGAAGACAGAGGTGACCAGTCGCGCCACAGGCCAGATGGACCAACGGGTTTCACCAGACGCCATGTCCGCACGCTAACGCAAGGTGACACCTAGGCTCAGGGCAATGAGCGATCACGAGACCCTCCTTCGATTCGTGCTCGCGTCACGTTCACCCGCCCGACTCGCAACGCTGCGTGCCGCCGGCGTGGAGCCCGAGGTGATCGTCAGCCACGTAGACGAAGAAGCAATCGAAGGGTCCATGCCCGATGCACCGCCGTCCGAGCTCGCGCAGGTCCTTGCCCGCGCCAAGGCCGAAGCGATAGCAGACGCACTCACCAGCCCGGCGATCGTGGTGGGCTGCGACTCGGTCTTCGAACTCGACGGACGCCCCTACGGCAAGCCCGGAACCAGGGAGGTTGCACGCGAACGCTGGCAGCAGATGTTTGGCAAAACCGGGATCCTGCACACCGGCCATTGCGTCATCGACACGGCAACAAACCAGCGCGCAGAAGCGACCGCGAGCACAAAGGTCACCATGGGAACGATGACATCGCAGGAGATGGACGACTATCTCGCGACCGGCGAACCCCTTGAAGTCGCGGGCGGCTTCACCCTGGATGCGCTCGGGGCGCCCTTCATCGAGTCGATACATGGCGATCCCTCCACCGTGGTGGGAATCTCGCTGCCCACACTCCGGAAACTGCTTGCCGACCTTGGTGTCAGGTGGACCGCGCTCTGGAATACGGACCTCGGGTAGACGAATCCCACCGATAGAGTCCAGCCTCATGCAGAAGGTCTTGATCGCCAATCGGGGCGAGATCGCCGTGCGGGTCATTCGCGCCTGTCGCGATGAAGGCTTGACGTCGGTCGCTGTCTACGCCGACCCCGATCGAGACGCCATGCACGCGCAGATGGCCGACGAGGCATTCGCTCTTGGAGGCGAAACAGCCGCGGAGACGTACCTGGATATCGCCAAGATCATCGATGCCGCGACGCGGTCCGGGGCGGACAGCATCCATCCCGGGTATGGCTTCTTATCCGAGAACGCAGACTTTGCGCAGGCGGTCATCGACGCCGGCCTCACCTGGATCGGACCACCACCGCAAGCGATTCGCGACCTCGGTGACAAGGTGTCCGCTCGACACATCGCTCAGCGTGCTGGCGCGCCGCAGGTCCCGGGCACCTCCGACCCCGTCGCCGGAGCGGACGACGTTGTTGCTTTCGCACAGGAATTCGGTCTTCCGGTCGCTATCAAGGCCGCGTTCGGCGGTGGCGGTCGAGGGTTGAAGGTAGCTCGCACTGTCGAGGAGATTCCCGAGTCGTATGACTCGGCTGTTCGCGAAGCGGTGGCCGCTTTCGGTCGCGGGGAGTGTTTCGTGGAGCGCTACCTCGATCGCCCACGTCACGTGGAAACGCAGGTGCTCGCCGACCAGCACGGCAACGCCGTTGTGGTGTCCACACGCGACTGTTCGCTGCAACGACGACATCAAAAGCTCGTCGAAGAGGCGCCCGCGCCCTTCCTGACCCCGCAGCAACAAGCATCCTTGTATGAGGCGAGCAAGGCGATCGTGAAAGAGGCTGGATACTACGGAGCCGGAACGTGTGAGTTCCTCGTCGGCGAAGACGGCGTGATCTCCTTCCTCGAAGTCAACACCCGACTCCAGGTGGAGCACCCGGTCAGCGAAGAGGTCACCGGCATCGATCTCGTGCGAGAGCAGTTCCGCATCGCTCGAGGCGAGGTGATCGGCACCGACGACCCGGTCGTGCGCGGCCATTCGATCGAGTTTCGGATTAACGGCGAAGATCCTGGTCGCGGCTTCCTCCCGGCCCCCGGCTCCTTGGTCACGTGGAAGATGCCCAGTGGCCCGGGTGTCCGAGTCGATGCCGGCTTTCGCGCGGGAGACGTCATCGGTGGGAACTTCGACTCTTTGCTGGCCAAGCTGGTGGTGACGGGCAAGGACCGCACGCAGGCTCTGCAACGGGCACGTCGGGCTCTTGCCGAGTTCGAAGTCGAGGGCATCGCGACGGCTCTCACCTTCCACCGCGTCGTGGTCGAAGAGGACGACTTCGCTCCCGCGGACGGAACCGCCGTCCGTGTGCACACGCGCTGGATCGAAACCGAATTCGACAATCAGATTCCGGCCTACGACGCGACCACCGTCGCCGATCAGGCCCCCGGGGACCGTGAGTCCGTTGTCGTCGAAGTGGATGGCAAGCGGATCGAAGTCACGCTTCCCGCAGGATTTCGCAGTCCCGCTCCGACACACGGCACCAAGAAGGCGGCTCCTCGCCGAAAGAACGCCGCGTCGGGGTCGGCGGCCACCGGGGATGCTGTGGCCGCGCCGATGCAGGGAACGATCGTCAAGGTGGAAGTGGCGGAGGGTGACGCCGTGAACGAAGGCGACCTCATCGTCGTACTCGAGGCAATGAAGATGGAGCAGCCTCTGACGGCACATAAGTCGGGCACGGTCACCAGCCTCAGCGCAGACGTCGGGGCGACCGTCACGCCGGGGTCAGTCATCTGCGAGTTGAAGGACTAGCCGCAGCACCTCTCAGGCACGAACATCACACGGCCGCGCTCCGTGCCTACTGCGTTAAGCGCGAGCGCAACCACTCGACGTAGTCCCCGGGGGCCCCAGCCGCAGCCGCAGCATCGGCGATCGCGAAGACATGTTCGGCCGACGGCAGGCCACCTTCGTATGCGTCGAGCGCGTATAGCCAGGCGAGACTTTGACCGTCCAGCGTGTCCACCCGGACCCGCACCTTTCGCCAGAAGCCGATCTCGACGTCTTCCCACATATCCAAACGCTGTTCATCAAGTTCGGTGACGTCGTAGACGGCGACGAAGACGGCCGATTCGGCGTCCTCGACAACCGTCGGGAGGGCGCCTCCGAACCCGAGTTCCTCACCAGCGAACGTCAACCTCCACCCCCGCAACCAACCGGTGCCTTCCATCGGTGACGCTGGCGCACGCTCGGCCATCCGAGAAGGGTCGAGGTTCACCCCATAGGCGGCGTAGAGGGCCATGGGCTCAGGGTAGGCACCCCGGCGGCCGCTGAGAAGGTCTGCGAGAGAATAGGCGCGTGTCACAGTTGTCCCGCGTGGTCATCATCGGCGATGGCCCGGGCGGATACGAAGGGGCACTGGTCGCTCGTCAACTTGGCGCAGACGTCACGCTCGTCAGTGCCGGCCGGATCGGTGGCTCAGCCGTCCTGACCGATTGCGTCCCCAGCAAAACACTGATCGCAACGTCGGAGGCGATCGATCAAGCGGCTGCATCGGGCTACCTCGGGGTTCGCATCGACGGTAGGCCGGCCGACCGGTCGGCGTTCAGCGTCGACCTCGCCACCGTCAACGAGCGAATCCTCGAGCTCGCCCACGCGCAAAGTGCCGGCATTCGTCAACACCTCGAACAGGCCGGGGTCGAGATCGTCCATGGTCGGGGCACGTTGACGTCCGAGACCACCATCGAGGTGACGAACGACGATTCATCATGGGAAATCACCGCGGACACAATTCTCCTCGCCACCGGAGCACGCCCTCGCGTCCTTGCCGACGCTGCCCCCGACGGGGAACGCATCCTGTCGTGGGAGCAGATTTACCAACTCGACGAACTTCCCGAGCACCTGATCGTGGTGGGCTCGGGAGTGACGGGGGCGGAGTTTGCCAGTGCCTTTCATGCTCTCGGAAGCACCGTCACGCTCGTCTCATCGCGTGATCGCGTTCTCCCCGGCGAAGACGTCGACGCCGCTGCGGTGCTCGAGGATGTCTTCACGCGTCGTGGACTCAACGTCCGCTCGCGTTCTCGCGCCATTGCTGCCCACCGCGTGGACGACTCCGTAATCGTGACCTTGGATGACTCGAGCACCCTTCAGGGCAGTCACGTGCTGATGGCGGTTGGTTCGCTACCCAACACTGACGATTTGAGCTTGGAATCGGCTGGCGTTTCGACCGACTCTCGGGGCTTCATTACCGTCGATCGCGTGTCACGAACAAGCGCACGGCACGTCTATGCCGCGGGAGACTGCACAGGGGTGAACATGCTGGCGTCCGTCGCTGCCATGCAGGGACGAATCGCGATGTATCACGCATTGGGTGACGCGGTCGCTCCGTTGGAGTCCACCGCGATCTCCAGCACGATCTTCACCGAACCGGAAATCGCCACGGTCGGCCTACAACAAGTAGATCTAGATGACGAGAGCTTTCGCGGCACCAGCGTCCTGTTGCCCCTTCGCACGAACGCGCGAGCAAAGATGCACGGTCATCGCGATGGTTTCGTCAAACTCTTCGCTCGCAAAGGTTCACAAATCGTCGCGGGTGGTGTTGTGGTCGCCCCGAACGCCAGCGAACTCATACATTCCATCACGCTCGCTGTTGACAACCGTCTGACCGTCGATCAGCTCGCGCAGGCCTTCACGGTGTATCCGAGCCTGTCGGGATCTGTTGCGGAAGCGGCCCGCCGAATGCACGCAACGCAGTAGGTTTCTCTGGTGAGAGACGAGACAACGCGCGCGGCGAACGAGTCCGCCCAGCAGGCCGCAGCGCGCCTGCAGACACTGACCACGGTCGATCGCCACGACGTTGCGGTGATCCTTGGCTCGGGATGGGTGCCAGCGGCAGAACTACTCGGTGAAACGACCAGCGAGTTTCCAGTCACGGACCTGCCCGGCTTCGCGCCCCCCGCGGTCGAAGGTCACGCCGGCCGATTCCGCAGTATCGACGCAGACGGCACCCGAGTCCTGGCCTTCCTCGGGCGCACCCACCTCTACGAGGAACGCGGCGTGGACGCCGTCACGCACGCTGTTCGCACCGCGCACTTCTCGGGATGTCACACGGTGGTCTTGACGAACGGTTGCGGTGGCCTCGATCCAGCATGGTCGCCCGGGACACCGGTCCTGATCCGCGATCACATCAACCTGACGGGTGCGAGCCCACTGCACGGGGCACACTTCGTGGACCTCACCGACCTCTACAGCGCGCGGTTGCGCACGATGTGTCGAACGATCGATCCGAGCCTTTCCGAGGGGGTCTACTGCCAATTCCGTGGCCCGATGTACGAGACTCCCGCGGAAATCGGGATGGTCGCCGCGATGGGCGGAACCCTCGTAGGAATGAGCACCGCGCTGGAGGCGATCGTCGCGCGCAGTCTGGGCATGGAGATTCTTGGCCTGTCCCTGGTGACCAATGCCGCCGCGGGAATGACGGGTGAACCTCTCAACCACGAGGAGGTCCTTGCTGCGGGCCAGGCAGCGGCTACACGTATGGGCGATCTTCTCGGCAAGGTCATCCGCGCCCTCTAGGACGGGACCGATCCATGGACCTCCACGACATGGCTCGAGCGTGGCTCGACCAAGACCCCGACCCCGCGACCCGCAGCGAACTCGAACGACTGATCGAGACCAACGATGCAGAGCTGGCGGACTGCTTCGCCGGGCGCCTGCACTTCGGAACGGCCGGCCTTCGGGGGCCACTCGGTCCCGGACCCAACCGCATGAATCGAGTCGTTGTCCTTCAATCCGCCGCGGGCCTGGCTCGCTACCTGACCGAGCACTTCGCACCCGAGTGCTCCGTCGTCATCGGATACGACGCCCGGCACAACTCCGATGTCTTTGCCCACGACACCGCGTCGATCATGCAGGGTGCCGGAGTGCGAGCCTTCGTGCTCCCCCGCCCGCTACCCACCCCGGTCCTCGCATTCGCCATTCGGCACCTCGGGGCATCCGCGGGAGTGATGGTCACCGCGAGCCACAATCCGCCACAAGACAACGGGTACAAGGTCTACCTGGAGGACGGATGCCAGATCGTTCCGCCGGTGGATGAGGAGATCGCCGCGATGATCGATTCGGTGGCCTCCTCGATGCGTGTGGATGAACTTCCGAGGAATGACGGCTGGCAGACACTCGACGAGTCCATCGTGCGCAGCTACGCAGAGCGCGCACTCGAGATCCTCGGCCCCGACGAAGTGGATAGGCGCGCCGACGTGGTCAGTGTCATTACTCCGATGCATGGTGTTGGTGGTCGGCTTCTCGAGCAACTGTTGACCAATGCTGGCTTCGCTCCCTGCGTGCGGGTCGACGCTCAGTTCGACCCGGACCCCGACTTCTCCACGGTCGCTTTCCCGAACCCTGAGGAGCCAGGCGCGATGGACCTCGCGCTCGCAACGGCCGAGCGGGTGCGACCGGATGTGATTGTCGCGAACGACCCCGATGCGGATCGGTGCGCGATCGGGGTCCCCACTCCCGGCGGCGACTACCGCATGTTGTCTGGTGACGAGGTCGGCTACGCCTTGGGGTGGTGGGCCAGCCGGCGAGATTCCAGCCGTGGCACGTTGGCGCAGTCGCTCGTCTCCGGCGGAATGCTCAAGGCCATTGCAGATTCGTCGACCTTGGACTATCAGCAAACGTTGACGGGGTTCAAATGGATCGGCCGTATCCCGACCTTGCGCTTCGGCTACGAGGAGGCGCTGGGCTATTGCGTCGATCCCGAAACCGTGCGCGACAAGGACGGAATCACCGCTGCGCTCGCGGTGGTGGACCTCATCGCTGAACTGAAAGCCGAATCCCGGTCGATTCTGGACCTCCTAGACGATCTAGCCCGTGAACACGGCCTGTACGCCACCCGCCAGGTGTCGTTGCGCGTCGCCGATCTCTCGACCATCCGCGACATCATGGAGTCGCTGCGAAGTCAACCCCCCGCCACCGTGGGAAAGCGGGCAGTAGAGACGATCGTCGACCTTCAACAGGGAACGGATCTTCCACCGACCGACGGTCTCGTCCTCACTCTCGCCGGGCAGGGCCGCATCATCGTGAGGCCGAGCGGAACCGAGCCCAAGATCAAGGCTTACCTGCAAGTGGTCGTGGAGGTGGGATCGAGTATCGAGGACGCCCGCGAGACCGCCGAGCGTCAACTCGACGATCTCGCCGACAACGTCGGACACTGGTTCTCCGGCTAGCACTCAAGCCTCGTATCTTCGCGTTTACAGAGCTTCAGCTCGTAGGTGCCACCCGTTGGATGCAGAACCACCAGCCAGGCTCCGGCGCGACTGCACGAAGCCCGTGGCGATACCCTCATGGCCGATCAGCGGAGACCCGAAGGCGAGAGAAGGCGACGAGACAGTGGACAACGGCACACTCACCAGCCGACTTCACGGGTTGCCGGGAGTTGATCAGGTGGGGCTCGAAGGCCGCGCAGCCACGCTTGCCACTCGCTCCATCAAGAAGGACTCGAAGATCTGGGCCATCGACACCGCCATCTCGATGGTTGACCTGACCACGCTTGAAGGCATGGATACCGACGGCAAAGTCCGCGCCCTATGCGCGAAGGCACTCCACCCCGATCCGACCGATTCGACCTGCCCCGCGGTAGCGGCCGTCTGCGTGTACGGGGATCTGGTGACGACAACGCGCGCTTGCGTCGGAGATCGAGTCCACGTGGCAGCGGTCGCCACCGCCTTTCCCAGCGGGCGGGCCAGCATGGACGTGAAACTCATGGACACCAAGCAGGCCGTGGCAGACGGCGCCGATGAGATCGACATGGTGATCGACCGCGGCGCCTTCCTTGCCGGCAACTACGCGAAGGTCTTCGAAGAGATCGTCGCGGTGAAGGAGGCGTGCGGCGATGCCCACCTGAAGGTGATCCTGGAAACCGGAGAGCTGAAGACCTACGACAACGTTCGTCGGGCCAGTTGGCTCGCCATGCAGGCCGGCGCCGATTTCATCAAGACCAGCACCGGGAAGGTGTCCCCGGCGGCCACTTTGCCGGTGACCTTGCTGATGCTCGAAGCCGTTCGCGACTTCGCCGACCAGACCGGTACCCGCATCGGGGTCAAGGCAGCCGGAGGCATCAAGACGAGCAAGGACGCCATCCGCTACCTGGTGATGGTGAACGAGACCGTGGGCGAGGACTGGCTCAACCCCGACATGTTCCGCTTCGGAGCTTCGAGCCTGCTCAACGACCTACTCATGCAACGTCAGCGCATGCGCGACGGTCACTATTCCGGCCCCGACTACGTGACGATCGACTAGACAGATCACGAGGACAATCCATGCCATTCGACTACGCCCCCGCACCGGAATCGCGTTCCATCGTGGACATCGAATCCAACTACGGACTCTTCATCGGCGGATCCTTCACCGAACCCACCAGCGGCGAGTTCTTCAAGACCATCAATCCGGCCACCGAGGAGGTGCTCAGCGAAGTCGCCGAAGCCGGCCAGGCCGACGTGGACGCCGCCGTTGCGGCCGCCCGCCGGGCCTACGACAAGAGCTGGTCCAAGATGTCCGGCAAGGACCGCGCCAAGTACATCTTCCGAATCGCCCGTCTCATCCAAGAGCGCTCTCGTGAGCTCGCGGTCCTGGAGACCTTGGACAACGGAAAGCCGATTCGAGAGTCCCGCGATGTTGACCTACCGCTCGTCGCGGCACACTTCTTCTACCACGCGGGCTGGGCCGACAAACTGGAGTACGCCGGCTATGGACCCGACCCGAAGTCTCTCGGCGTCGCCGCGCAAGTGATTCCGTGGAACTTCCCCTTGCTGATGCTTGCCTGGAAAGTCGCCCCCGCCTTGGCCTGCGGCAACACGGTGGTGCTCAAGCCCGCGGAGACGACGCCACTCACCGCTCTCGCCTTCGCCGACATCTGTCAACAAGCCGGACTCCCCCCGGGCGTCGTCAACATCATCACCGGTGCCGGCGAGACGGGGCGCATGCTCGTCGAACACCCAGATGTGGACAAGGTCGCCTTCACCGGCTCGACCGAGGTCGGAAAAGCCATTCAGCGAGCGGTCGCTGGCACCAAGAAGAAGCTCACCCTCGAGCTTGGCGGCAAGGCAGCCAACATCGTCTTCGACGACGCTCCCATCGATCAGGCCATCGAGGGCATCGTGAACGGCATCTACTTCAACCAAGGACATGTCTGCTGCGCCGGAAGTCGGCTGCTGCTCCAGGAGTCCGTCGCCGAGGAGGCGTTGGCCTCCTTGAAGCGCCGCCTGACGACCCTTCGCCTCGGAGACCCGCTCGACAAGAACACCGACATCGGGGCCATCAATTCGTCCATGCAGTTGAGCAAGATCGAGGAGCTCACCGCCTCCGGTGAGGCCGAAGGAGCCGAACGCTGGAGCCCCACCTGCCCGATCCCCGAAAAAGGCTTCTGGTTCCCACCAACGCTCTTCACGAACGTCACCCAGGCTCACCGGATTGCCCGCGAGGAGATCTTCGGTCCCGTCCTGTCGGTTCTCACGTTCCGTACCCCCGAGGAGGCCGTTGCCAAAGCCAACAACACCCCCTTCGGGCTTTCGGCAGGAATCTGGACCGAGAAGGGCAGCCGCATTTTGTGGATGGCGAACCAGATGCGCGCCGGGATCGTCTGGGCCAACACCTTCAACAGATTCGATCCCACGAGCCCCTTTGGAGGCTTCAAGGAATCGGGCTTCGGCCGAGAGGGTGGAGTGCAAGGTTTGGGTGCGTACCTCAACGTGGAGGATCCGTCATGAGCAGAGTCGATGTTCGTAAGACCCACAAGCTCTTCATCGGAGGGGCTTTCCCGCGTAGCGAGTCCGGGCGCACCTACGAGGTCACCGATTCCAAAGAACAATTCCTCGCCAACATGGCCCTGGCCAGCAGGAAGGATGCCCGGGACGCGGTGTTGGCGGCACGCTCCGCGGTCGCCAAGTGGTCGTCCGCTACCGCCTACAACCGCGGTCAAGTTCTCTACCGGATCGCCGAGGTCATGGAAGGCCGCCGCGAGCAATTCATCTCGGAGGTATCCGACTCCGAAGGTGTTTCGTCGAGAAAGGCGGGCGCCCATGTTGACGCCGCGATCGACCGGTGGGTCTGGTACGCGGGCTGGGCGGACAAGTACGCCCAAGTGATCGGCAACACCAATCCCGTCGCCGGACCCTTCTTCAATTTCTCCGTACCCGAGCCCACGGGAGTCGTGGCGGCGGTGGCACCGCAGGATGCCAGCATCCTCGGCTTGGTCAGCGTCGTTGCTCCAATCATCGTCACCGGCAACGCCGTGATCGTCATGCCGAGTTCGTCCCGACCGATCCCGGCCATCACCCTCGCCGAATGCTTGGCCACTTCCGACGTTCCCGCAGGTGTGGTGAACATCCTCACCGGGGCGCCGGCCGAAGTCATGCCGTGGCTGGCCGAGCACGCGGATGTCAACGCACTCGACCTCACCGGGATCGTCGACGAAGGGGTTGCGGCCGACCTTGAGCGAAGCGCCGCTGGAACGGTGAAACGTGTGCGCGGAGCCGCTCCCCACGCAGACTGGCAGGCGACCCCGAGCCTGTCTCGCATGCGGGCCTTCGTCGAGGTGAAGACGGTGTGGCACCCCATGGGTGTGTGATCTTCACGCAAAGATTGCACGCGTGAGCATCCGACGCATCTACGCAATCGCTGCAGGTATCACATGGTTTGGCCTGGGCCTCGGCTTGATCCTGACAGCCTTCAACGTCTACCCACCGGTGAATGTGCCTCCGGGACTTCTCGGGGTGAATCCGGACGGTCTCGCGGGTCTCGTCGGGCGCGTTGTCGACTCGATGAGCGCCTTCACCAATCTTTCGAACATCATCGTTGCCGTTGTGTTCACGATGCTTGCTCGAAACCCCGACCGGGGCGGACGTGTCTGGCACGCGGTGCGCATGGACTCACTGGTGATGATCTCGATCACCGGTCTGATCTACGCGATCGTCCTCGCGCCGAATGCTCAGGTGGAAGGCCTGGACATCATCGTCAATGCGCTCAAGCACTACATCGTGCCTGTCATGACGGTAGCTCTCTGGCTCATCGTCGGTCCACGCCGGCAGGTGACCTTCGCGTCGGTATTCACGGCCATCGTGATCCCGATTACCTGGGCCGCCTACACACTCATCCGAGGACACTTCATCGAGAGATACCCCTACGACTTCCTCAATGTGGTCGCCTACGGACTTCCTGCGGTACTGACGAATATCGCCGGGGTGGCGGCTCTGGGAATCGTGCTCGGCCTGGTCTTCTGGGCGATCGATCGCCTGCTTAGTGGGCGAGGTAGGGCCCCGGACTCGGCCACCCCCGTCACGAACGAGTCCTAGCCACCGCTTGACGAGCAACTCTGGTTGCGCTGGCGCCATAACTCCCGCCGAAAAGGATGGCGTGCACGAGTAATGGGTAGACCTGATGCAGTTCGACACGTGCTTCGTAGCCGTCACTCAACGGCCACTCGTCGCAATAAGCCTCGAGTACAACGTCCAGGTAGGGCAGGCCGAAGAGTGCCAACATGGCCAGGTCAGTCTCCCGATGCCCACCATGGGCCGACGCATCGATCAGGACACAATCACGTCGACGCCACAGAACATTGCCGCTCCATAGGTCTCCATGCAGGCGGGCAATCGGATCGGGCAGGCCAATGAGCAGCGGATCCTCGGACTCGAGGTGTTCACACAACACGGCGAAGTCCTGCGCCTGAGCCGTGCTGATGGCGCCCCGCGACACAGCGTGATCGACCAACGGACGAATGCGCGCTTGTGCGTAGAAGCTTCCGAAGGTCTCCCACTGCCCCGGGGGTAGCTCAAGTTCGGCGATGAAGGATCGATCCGATCCCGGGGGAAGTTCGCCGAACATCTCGGCTCCGGACCGATGCGTGCGGGCCAATTGAGCGCCGAACACGCCTGCCGCCTCCGGGCTCGGCGCAGTCGTCGCAACGAAGTCGAGCGTCAGGTGGTTACGGTCGAAGTCATGCACCCAGGGAATCGGCACTCCCTGCTGCTCTTCGTGGGCCTCGCGAAGCCACGCGAGCCCAGCGGCCTCGAACGCGAATACCCCGGTATCGGTACCCGCGCGTCGTTTGACGAAGGCACCGACGTCGTCTCTACCCCGTCGGCGCGCCACACCATCACGACCTAATTCTTCTCACGATCTGATGACCGGCGACGCCACAGATAGATGCCCACCACTGCCGCCGTGGTGACAACGCCAACGGCGATGATCACCGGCATGGCTCGTCGGGCTTCTTCGAGAGCCTCCTCGGCTGCGTGAAGGGTCTCGTCTGCCATTTCGAGCACGGCATCGGTATTGTCCAGCACATGGCGAACCTTGCCCAACTCGTCGCGAAACTCCTCGACTCGTAGCTGTCCTTCGCTGAGAGCATCGATGACCGACATCGCACTCACTCCTTCGTTGTCGCAGATTCAGCTTCCTTCAATGCGGTATACGCGGGCTTGATGCGCGTATTGATGATGTCCAATCTTTCGTCAAACGGAATGAAGGCGCTCTTCATGGCATTCACTGTCAGCCACTGCAGATCATCCAAGGTCCACCCGAAAGCCTCACAGCACAATTCCATCTCACGAGACATGGACGTGCCCGACATCAAGCGGTTGTCCGTGTTCAAAGTAACTCGGAAGTTGAGTCGGCGTAACAATCCGATCGGGTGGTCGGCGATGGATGCGGCGGCTCCGGTTTGCACATTGCTGGATGGACACAACTCGAGCGGAATCCGTCGGTCGCGGACGTAGGCTGCGAGCCTGCCCAACTGCGGCTCGTGTGGATTGGACATGTCGATGTCATCCACGATGCGAACTCCGTGCCCGAGTCGATCGGCCCCGCACCATTGGATGGCTTCCCAAATAGACGGCAGTCCGAACGCCTCGCCCGCGTGGATGGTGAAGTGTGCGTTCTCGCGACGCAGGTACTCGAACGCGTCCAGATGGCGCGTAGGCGGGAAACCGGCTTCCGCCCCGGCGATATCAAAGCCGACGACCCCGCGATCGCGGTACTCCACCGCGAGTTCCGCGATTTCCTTGGAGTGCGTGGCGGTCCGCATCGCCGTCAGCAACACTCCGATCCGGATCCACCGACCCTCACCTATCGAGCGAGTGGTGCCTTGGTCGAAGCCGTCGAGTACCGCATCGACCACCTGTCGAAGGGACAGTCCCTGCTCCACGTGAAGTTCGGGAGCAAAGCGAACTTCGGCGTACACCACGCCGTCTGCCGCAAGGTCTTCCGCACATTCGCGAGAAACCCGGGCGAGAGCCTCGGCACTCTGCGTGACTGCGACCGTGTGCTGAAAGGTTTCTAGGTATCGCTCCAACGATCCGGAGTAGGCGGCTTCGGAGAACCAGCGCGCCAAATCGGCCGCGTCCTGACAGGGAAGCTTGCGATAGCCCGCAGACTCCGCCAGATCAATGACCGTTTGTGGCCGAAGCCCGCCATCCAGATGATCGTGAAGCAAGACTTTGGGGGCCTGGGCAATCGTTGCCGCAGACAAGGCGCCGGTCATGGCAGGAATGTAGCGGCCGTGGCGCAGCGGTGGTGGCATCCGCTCGCGCGCCGCATCACGACGACTCGTCGCGATGGGCGTCCTCCGGGGCGAAGGCCGGGAGGCACACGGCGACATAGCGGGCCCCGGAGTCCGTTCGATACCGAATGCGCTCACCGGCCCGCGTGATGATCGCCTGACCGGCAACCACCGCAGAGGTCTCATCACCGTGGTCGACGAGGAGTTCCCCCTCCAACACGACCGTGAATTCATCGAAGGTGGGGGCTTGGAAGGGCTCATCCCATCCGGCCGGTGCCACCATCACGGCCACAGAAACAGCAGTGTCCCCCGTGGATGGAAGGCCGACGTACTCCTTGATGGATTTTCCGCCCGGTACCGGAATCGAAACAGGCTTTGCGATGAAGTGCGGCATACGCGAAGAATATTTCCTGGTCACCGCTCGGCGATCCTTGGTACATTCCTTCGCATGTTGCGCTCCATCGTTGCCGTCGCTTCCGCAGCACTGCTGACGATGTCCTCAGCCGGGCCCGCATGGGCTCAGCCCCGTCCCGGAGATAGCTGCAAACCCACTGGAGCTGCCTCAACAACCACCGATGGCAGGGCGATGACCTGCCAGCAGGGTCGATGGGTGCTTGAAGGACCCCCACCGCTGCAGGGCTCTTCGTCGGTGAAGAAGGCCAAGAACTTCAAAGTGACTGGCACTGCCCTCGACGCTTCCACCTTCGACTCAAACGGGCGTCAAGTTGCCGACGCCACGGGCCTGCGCTTGCAAGATGGCCGAATCCGGTTGTTCGCCTTCGTCAACTCGACCGAAACTCTGCCTGGAACCCTGAGCGCTACTTCCACCTCCAAGACAGGCACGCGGTTCGCCGCAGACGCAACGACGCCCCTTCCGGGCATTCCCGCCGGACAACCGCGCGTGATCTCACTCGGTGGGGACACGGTGCGACTGTTCTACGTCGCTCAGGGAAACATCAACGCCGCACTGTCCACGGACAACGGCCTTACGTTCACCGATGAGGGGCCTGTCATCACGACGGCGCAGGCAGGCTTCGAACCCGGAGGAATCAGCATCATCCGACATAAGGGCACGTGGCGCGCCTACTTCTCCAATCTTGAAAAGCCCGGCGAGCGAACAACGCGAGTTATGCGAACCGCCACCAGTTCGGACATGCTGAACTGGACGATGGGACCCGTGATCACTCAGAAGAGAGGACCTCTCAAAGCCGGTGGCTCACATCCATTCGCGGTAATTGACAAGGGTCGAATAGCGCTCTACTACGCGGGCGATCGCGACGCCTTCTACGGAATTTTGGTCTCGACTAGCAAGAACGGCATCACCTTCACCAACGAACGATCTGTCATTGCGGGCGGAGGAGACCCGGATCTCGTTCGGGTGGGGAAGAACAAGTGGTTGATGTACTACGGAGCCGACCTTGGCGGAGGCAACTTCGGGGTGAAGGTTGCGAAGTCCGTGCGTCCCGTAGTCCCCCGCAAGTAGTCGGAGCGCGCTCTCGATCAGGGAGCGATGCGGGTGATAATCAGCGGGTGACGATCCATCGGCTCGCCACCTATCTCCCATGACCCCTCTAACTCAGCGATGGCGGCCGGCAGGCGGGCTTCATCGTCGGCGAGCAAGGTCATGATCGGCTGACCTTCCGACAACATGTCTCCGGGCTTGGCATGCAACTGGACACCCGCGCCGTGGATGATCTCGTCCTCTTTGTGAGCCCGTCCCGCTCCCAGGCGCCAGGCAGCAACGCCGACCCCGTAGGCCTCAAGCGTGGACAAAGGCCCCGCGACGGGAGCCGTGATGACGTGCTGGTGACGCGCTACCGGGAGCGGAGCGTCGGGGTCACCTCCCTGGGCGCTGACCATGCGCCGCCAGTGATCCATCGCCCGTCCGCTGGTGATCGCCTCTCGCGGGTCGGCGTCGATGCCAGCGATGTCGAGCATCTCGTTGGCCAGGGCGATCACGAGTTCGATGAGATCGGAAGGGCCGCCACCGGCCAGCACCTCCAGCGACTCGGTGACTTCGATGGCGTTACCGACGGCCAGGCCCAAAGGAACATCCATGGCGGTGATCAGTGCCCGCGTGCGCACGCCCGCATCGTTGCCGATCTCGACCATGGTGCGGGCGAGTTTCTCTGCTCGCGCGAGGTCGGACATGAATGCTCCGTTGCCCGTCTTCACGTCCAGGACGAGACCGTCCGCGCCCTCGGCAATTTTCTTGCTCATGATGCTCGAGGCGATCAACGGAATCGCCTCGACCGTTCCCGTGACATCGCGAAGCGCGTACAGCTTCTTATCGGCCGGTGCCAATCCGTCGCCGGCCGCGCAGATCACACCACCCGAGGCGCGCATGACATCCGCCATCTCCTCGTTGGACAGCAGGGCACGCCATCCGGGGATGGATTCCATCTTGTCCAAAGTGCCCCCGAAGTAGCCGAGGCCACGACCACTCAGCTGCGGAACAACCGCTCCGCATGCGGCAACGATGGGCACCAGCGGCAGGGTGACCTTGTCCCCTACTCCCCCGGTTGAGTGCTTATCCACACTGGGCGCGTCGAAGTCCGAAAAGTCCATCCGAGTGCCGGACGCGATCATCGCTTCGGTCCACCGGACGATTTCTCGCTTGTTCATGCCATTGAGCAAAATGGCCATCGCCAGCGCACTCATCTGCTCGTCGGCGACGACGCCGCGGGTATAGGCATCGACAACCCAGTCGATTTGTTCGTTGGAGAGCTCCCGGTTATCGCGCTTGGCGATGATGATGTCGACGGGAGCGAAGGCCTCGCTCATGCGGAGTCGGTGGAACTCGGGGGTGTGTCCTCGCCACCGGCCATCAGTCGCCCGATGCGATTTCGATCTGCACCCTCACCGTCGAGTTCGGCAACGATTCGACCGTCGTACATCACCAAAATTCGATCCGACAGCCCTATCACTTCGTCGAGTTCGGCTGAGATCAACAGAACGCCAGCGCCTCCGTCTCGGGCCTTGACGATCTGCGAGTGAATGAACTCGATGGAGCCGACATCCACTCCACGGGTGGGTTGGGAGGCGATGAGCAAACGAGGGTCGGCAGCAAGTTCGCGGGCGATGACGACTTTCTGCTTGTTACCACCGGACAGGGATTGCGCCGATGTCTGTATCGACGGTGTGCGGACGTCATAGTCCTCGACGAGTTCTGTGGCGAGGTTGTTCACGGCTTTGCTGTTGCGGACACCCTTCGACGCGAACTCCTTCTCATCGAATCGATTCAGCACCATGTTGTCGGCGATGGAGTACTGCCCGACAACCCCGTCTTTCTCCCGATCTTCCGGGACATGTCCAACGCCGAGGTCGTGCACATCATGGGGGCTGAGCCCGAGCGCATCCGATCCGTTCATCATCACCGACGTCGCCTCGTATTTGCGCAAACCTGTCAGCGCCTCCACCAGCTCGCGCTGCCCGTTGCCCTCAACGCCTGCGATGCCAACAATCTCTCCGGCTTTCACCGAGAAAGAAACATCGCTGACCGCTGGCAGACCCAGACCGCCGTCGACGTTGAGGCCCTGCACATCAAGCACGACGTCTTTGGGCATTGCCGGCTTCTTGTCGACCCGCAGCAAAACGCTCCGGCCCACCATCATCTGGGCCAAGCCCGCTTGGTCTGTTTCGTCCGGGGTCGTAGTGCCGACGACCTCTCCTCCACGCAGAACCTCAATGGTGTCCGCGAGAGCAAGAACTTCCCTGAGTTTGTGGGTGATGAAGATGACTGCGACTCCGTTGTCCGCGAAGCCACGCATCACCTTGAGAAGCTCGTCTGTTTCTTGCGGCGTGAGAACCGCGGTTGGCTCATCCATGATCAGGATTTCTGCTTTTCGATATAGAGCCTTCAAGATCTCTACCCGCTGCTGGGCGCCCACGGGGAGGTCTTCGACTTTGGCGTTCACATCGACCTTGAGCCCATACTCTTCGGAGAGGCGTGCCACCTCTGCCGTCGCTTTCTTCATGTTGACGAAAACCGACTTATGCGGTTCGTCACCGAGAATGACGTTCTCCGCCACGGTGAACACCGGCACCAATTGGAAATGCTGATGCACCATGCCGATGCCACGGCGAATGGCGTCGCGCGGACCCTTCAACGCAATCTGCGAGCCATTCATCAGGATCTCGCCCTCGTCCGGCTCGTACAGCCCGTAGATCATCTTGACCAAGGTCGACTTACCCGCACCGTTTTCCCCCAACAACCCAACGATCTGACCCTTGTGGATAGTCAGAGACACGTTGTTGTTGGCGACGACTCCGGGAAAGCGCTTGGTGATGCCGCGGGCTTCGAGAACAGGCGTTCCCGTCGGGTCGTATGAAGGCATAGTTCTCCCCTATTCCTTCTCGTACGGTTTACCGACGGCTGCTGGAGGCTTGACTCGTCCGGACACGATCGCCAGCAAGACGATGGTCAGGATGTAGGGAAGCATGTTGATGAATTGCTGCGGAATGTCGATGACCTCATCGGCTTGAAGCTGACTCGCGAGGCCATTCGCAAGGCCGAAGAAGAGGGCTGCGCCGAGCGCCCCGATGGGATTCCACGCCCCGAAGATCATGATCGCTAAGGCAGTGAAGCCTCGCCCCGCCGTTAATCCTCGCTCGAAGGTGCTCGCAGCCTCGATGGACAAGTACGCGCCCGCGAGGCCTGCAAGGCCGCCCGCAAGGGTGACGTTCCAGAATCGAGTGCGCTGCACATTGATGCCCGAGGTGTCGGCCGATCCGGGCTTCTCGCCGACGGACCGGGTGCGCAAACCCCAAATGGTCTTGAACAGCAGTACCCACAGCAGAACTGCGGTCAACACCGCCGCGTAGGTGAACAGGCCGTTGTCGAACAACACCGGTCCCACCAGGGGTATGTCGGCCAAGACAGGGATCCGCAGCTTCGGCGTGATTGCCGGCAGCACGTAGCCCTGGGAATAGAAGAAAGACGTCAGACCGGTGGCGATGATGTTGATGATCACGCCCGCGATGATTTGATCCATCTTCCACGTGACGGCCCCGGTGGCAAGGAAGGCTCCCATGATCATGCCGGTGCCGACACCGATCATGGTTCCAAAGATCAAGTTCCCGGTGATGGCGGCTCCAAAGAAGCCGGCAAAAGCACTCATCAGCATCTGCCCCTCGATGCCGATGTTGATGATGCCGCTGCGCTCGCAGATGATGCCGACCATGGCGGCCAGGATCAGCGGTACGGCGTACCTCAAGGAGAAGGACAACACGGAAACGGTTCGATTCTCATCGAAGACGAAGGCAACCACGATTCCCGCCAGGATGGCGATGGTGAGGGTGTAGGCGTACCGGGCTCTCATGCGCCACCCCAACCGGACGAGAACGACGCCTGCTTCATCGCGCGCTTGCGGAACAGCATCCGACCCACGATGGGAGCGGCGACGAAGAGCAGCGTCAACGCCAAGATCACGTCGACGACCTCGGGTTCGATACCCGTTTGGAATTGCAGCGATGCTGCTCCCGCACGCATTGTTCCCACGAGCAAAGCCGCTGGAATCGTCGCGATCGGGTTGGCGCGCGCCAAGAGAGCAATGGTGATTCCGTCGAAGCCGAGTCCCGCGTTGAAGGTGGGCTCGAATCGGCCGGTGATGCCGAGAGTCTCCACCGCTCCACCCATGCCGGCCAAGGCGCCGCTGACGGCCATGGCAAGAAAGATCGTCTTCTTCACGCCGATGCCGGCGTAGTTCGCGGCGCTCGGGTTGAGGCCTACCGTGTTGAAGCGGAAACCTTGTGTTGTTCGAGCAAGAAACCATCCGACGAAGAGCGAGACGAAGAGCGCGATCACGAAACCGGACGGGATGACACCGAACTCCGGCAAGGCCGCGGTGTCAGCAACAAGTGGGGTGCGAGTCAGCGGCTGGTCGGGTTCTTGAAGGGGCTTGCTCGCTAGGTAGTCGACAAGTGCGATCGCGACCGCGTTGAGCATGATGGTCGTAATGACTTCCGACACGCTCCTATAGGCGCGCAGTACGCCGGCGATCGAAGCCCACGCGGCTCCGCACAGAATGCCGAAAGCGATGGCGAAGGGAAGGTGGATGATCGCCGGCATCTGGAAGTTGTAGCCGGCCCAGGCCGCGCCGATGGCACCCACAAGAAGTTGTCCCTGCGCGCCGATGTTGAACAGTCCGGTGCGCAATCCCACGGTGAAGGCAAGTCCGGTCAGGATGAGCGGGGTCGACTTCTGCATCACCGTGACCAGGCCATCGACATCACCGAGAGCGGAAGAGAACAAGACCCAGTAGGCCGTCAGGGGGTTAACACCCTGGATGAGAATCAGCAGCCCACCGACAGCCAGAGCCAACAGCACCGACACGACCGGCGTGACGATCACCTGCGACCGCGACCAGGCGGTCTCGCGGCGCGGGTTCGGATCGGTGTATCCCAAGTCGGTCTGGGCGGGATCAGTTACGGACACGAAGTCAGATCCTTCCAGGACAAGTCGACATGGGTGGGCAAAACAGAATTGTTCAGGGCCAATTCAGCCCCGAGAGTCAGGTTGGGGGTGGCCGAAGCCACCCCCAACCTGTCGTGCGCGTTCCGCTCAGACGTTAGTTGTCCAAGCAGGCCGGGCAGCCGGTGTCGATAGAACCGTCTTCGAGTCCGGCGAGCACCTCTTCAACCGCGGCCTTGACATCGTCCGGAACCACGCTGTCGGTGTCGTGGTACGGAGCCAAGCCCGTCGGGCCGACGAAGTTGCCGCCCTCCATTTCACCGGCGACCGAGGCCTTCACCAAGGTCTCCGTTCCGAGAACGAGCTTCTTCTCCGCCGAGGTCAGCAAGCACGGAGCTGCCTGCGGAACGGTGAAGTACTGATCGATATCCACACCGATGCAGAACACCGTCTCGCCGGCGCCTGGATCCTTGGCGATCTCGATCAGGCCACCGTTACCCGTCGCTCCACCAGCGGCGAAGATGACGTCCGCGCCCTGGTCGAGCTGCTTACGCGACTCGGCCGCACCCCACTCGGGGTCACCGAAGGCGTTGTTGGGCTCGTGGTACACGAGTGTGACCTCAGCCTCGGGGTTCGCGGCAATGGCACCCGCCTTGAAGCCCTCACCGAACAGCTTCACCGGCGGAACCGTGTCGGTGCCGAGAGCCGTTCCGATCTTGTTGGTCTGAGTCATCAGGCCAGCCAGGTAGCCAGCGGCGTAGCCCGCATGATCCTCGCGGAACACCAGCCCTGCAAGGTTCGGCACTGCCTCGCCCTGGAACTGGTCAACACCGATGAAGTCGATGTCCGGGTACTCGTTGGCGGCCTCGATAGTTGCCTCAGCCATCAAGAAGCCGACCGTGACGATCGTGTCGTAGTTGGCTGCCGCGAACTGGCCGATGTTGTTGGCGTAGTCCTTGGGATCAACCGTCTCGATGTACTTCGAGAAGGCGCCGACCTGCTCAGCCGCCAACTGCGTGCCTTCCCATGCGGCCTGGTTGAACGACTTGTCGTCCACCTTGCCCGTGTCGGTCACCAGACCGATGCAGATGTTCTCTTCGGCTCCACAGTCGCTGTCGTCTGTGGTCGGACCGGCTGCCTCTTCTTCAGCAACCTCTTCCGCTGCCTCTTCCTCGAGTTCCTCAGCAACGTCCTCGATGTCCTGCTCTTCAGCGGTCTCTTCCACGGTCTCTTCCACGGTCTCTTCCACCGTGGCCTCCGCGGCGTCGCCATCGGAGTCGCTGCTACATCCAGCGAGCACGAGTGCCGCGGCCGCGAAGCCCGCAACCAATAGCTTGCGATGCATGCACATGCCTTTCTGTCGGGTCCTCGCCGCACACGATTGAGGGCGAGACGTCGTGGTCAGACCTTAATCGCCCGCAGCACGAAAAGGGAGAGCGGCTCAACAATGGTGACGAGTCTCAATCAACTTGTAATACGAGCCGTTACCCATTCGTTACGGGTGTTACTGATGTGACGAGATGTGTTCAGAACGTAGCGAGTTCAGAACGTCGTTCGGGCACTCGCTGACCAACCCCCATCGACGGGGATGACGGCACCGTTGATTCCCGACGCTTGGCTGCCGAGCAGAAACCAGACCACGCCGGCGACCTCCTCCTGGCTCACCGGGCGCCCCGACGGCGCGACCTCACTCCACCACGACCATCCCTGTGGCCAGTCTTGTTCCAAGCCCTCTCGTGCGATCAAACCTGGAGCTACGCAGTTCGCTCGCATCCCGCGTGGTCCGATCTCGCGCGAGAGGGACCGAGTGAAGGATTCCAACGCCGCTTTCGACGCCGCATAGTGCGCGTGGTTGGCAAAAGCCGCTGATGCCTCGACGGACGAGATGGTGACGATCGACCCTCCGGGTGCCATCACGGCCAACGCAGCACGCGAGAGACGCGTCGCGGCAAGAAAGTTCGCCTCCCACATCGCCTGCCAGTCACTATCGACGAGTTCATCGAAGGGTTGCAGCGACTGCATCGCACTGCAGTGAACAAGCCCGTCTACACGGCCCCACTGCTTCACGACATCGTCGATCAGGCGCGTGGCGACATCCGGATCTGACGCCGCCCCGAGGTCAGCTGGAAAGGCCGCCGCTACACCCCCCGATTGCTCGATCGAATCGACGACGTCCCTCGCTGCGTCTTTGTTCGACCGGTAATGGACAGCCACCGAGTAGCCACGCCCGGCACACATTCGCGCGATGGCGCCGCCAAGGTGCCCTGACGCACCCGTCACCACGACTACCCGACCCTGACTCACAGTCCTCACCTCATTCGTCGCTTGATCGCCGACTCTGCGTCCGGCCACTCGGAGAAGTCGGTCGCGGCATCAGCTAACTCCAATCCGCTGAAGGGCGGCGCGAGCACACAGGTCACCAGTGTCCACTCTCCCAAGGAAATCGAGCCTTGCCAGGTGTGCGCGGGTATGCGGTGATGCGCCACCTGCCCAGCCGATGGATCGCTACCGAGGTGAACGACGTCGTGGGTTCCGTCGGAGTGCAACACCACAATCTCAGCGGCCGCGCCCGCCACGAACGTCCAGGCTTCGTCTTCGACAAGACGGTGCATGGCGCTGAAATCGGTTGGGGTCAGGAGTGCGTAGATGGCGTTCGCGTGTTCGGTTCGCCACAGCAGTCGAATCCAACAACCTTCCCCGTCGAGGTACTCCAGACCAAGGGCATCGATGACCTGCTCAGCGGTCATGCCCTGAAGATTTCCCCGCACGTCGCTGGCCACTCCTACGCACCGCCGACGTGTTCCAGTGCTTGCCCGCGAGTGTCGCGAACATCCACCCGGGTCGGGCGCCGATCGGCAACGACCACATCGCCGGCGACGAGCACGTCCCGAACATCGGATCTCCCCGCTGCGAACACCAACGCAGTAAACGGATCACGAAGCGGTGTCAGGTGCGGAGCCGCAGCATCGACCACGATCAGGTCCGCTTCCTTGCCGACCTCGAGACTGCCGATTCGATCTGCCATACCCAGCGCCTGCGCGCCGTGAATCGTCGCTGCGCGCACGACATCTTCCGCACTAATAGCGGCCGGGTCCTCACGCACCAGGCGAGCGAGATTCGCCGCCAGCCTCATGGCCGCGAACATGTCCAGGTCGTTGCTCGACGAGCACCCGTCCGTTCCGAGACCGACTCGGATGCCCTGTTCCCGATACCCCACGAGATCCATCGCACCGCTGGCCAACTTCAGGTTCGACCCCGGGTTGTGCGCCACACTCGCGCCACTCGACGCAATAGCTGCACGATCGTCGTCACTGAGCCGCACACAGTGCGCCAGCACGGTCCGAGCATCCAACAGGCCCGCCCGCTCCAATAACGCCGTCGGCCGGGCCCCGTGGGCCTGCACGGTCGCGTTGTTCTCTTTGTCGTTCTCGGAGTTGTGCGTGTGAATCCGAGCGTCCATTCCTCGGGCCAAGCTGTCGATGTCGGCCAGGTGGTCGGGGTTGACGATCAACGGGCTGTGCGGCATCAGGAATCTCGGTACATACGCACCACCAAGGGAGTCGAGAACCTCGGGCCATCGATGCGCAAGGTCAAGCCGCTGGGTCCATTCGAGCCCGTCGGGTCCCGGGAAATCGAAGAAGACCGGACCGATCGCGTGCCGGATTCCGACCTCCACTGCGCCCCGGTGGGCGGATTCGGGGTGGAAGTACATGTCGAGGGCCGTCGTCGTGCCGCCAAGGAGAGCTTCAAGGGAGCCGAGTCGGGCACCGAGGTAGGTGCCCTCCGGCCCCATGATTCGGGCCTCCTCGGCCCACACTCGTTCGAGGAAGCCCTGCAGATCCACGTTCTCGGCGACACCCCGGAGGAGAGTCATCGGCAGATGGGTGTGCAGATTGATCAAGCCCGGGAGCACCAGGCAATCTGTCGCGTCGATCCGTCGATGGGCATCGAAGGAGTCCACGTCGCCCACAGCGACGATGCGTCCGTCGTGAACGGCTATGCCGGCTCGCTCGTGGACCGCGCCCGTGTCATCACACGTGAGGACGTAGCGAGCGCCCGTGATGACGGTGTCCACCGCTGCAGAGTTCATCAGACCAGTAACCGGGCCGCTTCCGAGAGGATCCGCGTCACCGTCGTCGCCCCATCGGCGACAACCGCCTGCACGTCGTCGATAGTGATGGGCTCGGTGCCCTGCCCGGCAGCCGGGTTCGCGACGAGCGACAGACTCGCGTAGGGCAGGTCTTTCTCGAGTGCCAGCACAACCTCGGGAACACCCGTCATCCCCACAACAGTCACGCCGGCGAGTGCGGCGAGTCGAATTTCCGCCCGCGTTTCAAAGCGCGGGCCCTCGTAGGCGCCGTATATCCCGTGATCGATGACGTCGACGCCAAGATTGTCGGCCGCCCGCTTCCACGCCGAGCGCAACCGCGGGTGGTACGGCTCGCCCACATCCACGTGGACGACGCCTTCCGGCGTAGAGCCGTCGAAGAACGTCACCGGTCGCGCTTTGGTGAAGTCGATGAAGTCATCGACGATGACGAGATCGCCGGAATCCGTTCCCACGCCACCCACCACGTTGATGGCCAGAATCTCCGAGACCCCAAGATCGACCATCGCCTGGATGTTCGCCCGGTAGTTCACCATGTGCGGAGGCACCGAATGGTCGTATCCGTGCCGCGAGATGAACACCGTGCGCCTGCCATGCAAGCTGCCGACCCGCGCTCGAGTGGGCCCGAAGGCCGTGTCCACGGTGACGTCCTCGGGATCACGAAGATCATCGAGTGCGTAGAAGCCGGTGCCGGCAATGACTCCCAGCGCCCCCGGGGTTCCCTGCGCTTGCTGGGCTTGCTGCTCTTGCTGTGCTTCCTGCGCTCCCGAACTCACGGCAGGCAACCTAGCGGTGCTCGGGCAGGTCTTCGCGACCGAACCCGTCGGGCAACAGCACCGATAACGGTGTCGGACCGCCGTCGCGGTCGATGATCAGATCCGGGCCACCGTGCTCCCACAGCAACTGTCGGCACCGCCCGCACGGCAGCAGCGGCCCGGGGTTGGGGCCCACGCACGCGAAGGCGACCAATCGGGCCGGTCGACCCGCCGGGCTGGACTTCGCGAGCTCACTAACCAGGCCGCATTCGGCGCACAAGGTGGTTCCAATCGAGGCGTTCTCCACATTGCACCCGGAAATGATCCGGCCGTCGTCGGTAAGCGCTGCCGCGCCTACGGGGTGATTTGAGTACGGCGCGTACGCGTGGTCGCGGGCGTCTTCAGCGGCTGCCCGGAGAGCATTCCAGTCAATGCTGCTTGCGTCGGTCATGACCGGACGCTACTGCTTTCTGTGCGGCTAGAAGGCGTCCTTGGGTTGATACGTCCCCCACACGTCTCGCAGCGCATCGGAAACCTCACCCACAGTTGCTCGTGCTCGCAAAGCGTCCCGCATCGGATAGAGAAGGTTCTCGTCGCCCGCTGCGACGTCCCGGATAACCCCGAGCAAGCGCTCCACCTCATCGTTGTCGCGATCCGCCTTCAACGCGGCCAGTCGTGCGACTTGGTCTGCTTCGATGGACATGTCCACCTGCAGCGGGTCGTAATGCTCATCACCGTCGAGGGTGTATTTGTTCACTCCCACCACCACGCGGTCTCCCGCATCGATCTCCTGCGCAACTCGATAGGCGGAATTCTCGATCTCGGACTTCTGGAAGCCCTCTTCGATCGCTGCCACCGCACCGCCCAATTCGTCGATGCGCTCGATCAACGCCATCGCAGCCTCGTCGATCTCGTCTGTGAGCGACTCGACCACATACGAACCAGCGAACGGATCGACGGTCTTGGTGACATCGGTCTCGTACGCCAGAACCTGCTGCGTGCGCAGCGCCAGCCGTGCCGCCTTCTCTGTCGGCAACGCGATGGCTTCGTCGAACGAGTTCGTGTGCAGCGATTGGGTGCCACCCAGGACCGCCGCGAGGCCCTGCACCGCGACCCGCACCAGGTTCACCTCGGGCTGTTGTGCGGTGAGTTGAACTCCAGCGGTCTGTGTGTGGAACCGCAGCATCCAGGACTTCGGGTCCTTGGCCCCGAATCGCTCCTTCATGATGCGCGCCCACATCCGCCGTGCGGCCCGGAACTTTGCCACTTCCTCGATGATCGAGGTGCGAGAGACGAAGAAAAAGGCCAGGCGTGGAGCGAAATCGTCGACGTCCTGGCCGGACTCCACGGCCGCTCGCACGTACTCGATCCCGTTGGCCAACGTGAAGGCGATCTCCTGAACGGGAGTGGCTCCCGCCTCGGCCATGTGATAGCCGGAGATGGAGATCGTGTTCCATTTCGGAATCTCGGCTCGGCAGTACGTGAAGATGTCGGTAATCAGTCGCAGGCTCTGCGCCGGCGGATAGATGTAGGTGCCGCGAGCGATGTACTCCTTCAGAACATCGTTTTGGATCGTTCCGCCGATGTCGGATGAGGAGATTCCCTTTTCCTCCGCGACCAATTGGTAGAGCAGCAGCAAAATCGCCGCCGGAGAGTTAATGGTCATCGACGTCGTCACCTGGTCGAGCGGAATACCGTCGAACAAGACGCGCATGTCCTCGATCGAGTCGATGGCGACCCCGACCTTGCCCACCTCGCCGTGGGCGAGGGGGTGGTCGGAGTTGTAACCCATCTGCGTGGGCAGGTCGAACGCGACGGACAAACCCATGGTTCCCGCGTCGAGCAATTGCTTGTACCGCTCGTTGGATTCCCGTGCGGTCCCGAACCCCGCGTACTGCCGCATCGTCCACGGCCGACCGGTGTACATCGACGGGTAGACCCCGCGGGTGTACGGATACTCTCCGGGCTCCGCCAGTTCGGTCGCCGGATCCCAACCCTGCAGCGATGACGGGCCATACACCGGCTCGATGGGCAGGCCGGATTCTGTTTCGGAGGCCATGCGCCTCACCCTAGGGGGCGCCACCAGGCCTCAACGCTCCTGGGACGTGAGGAACAGCACCTCATCGCGGGCGGCCCACCGAGCCGGACAGGGGAAGCGGGGCTACCATTCCCCTACGGGTTGCCTTCTCGGTGGCGCCCTCATATCCCGTGAAAACAAGGAGGAACAGCGGTGGCCACCACGACGCCCGTCGGCACGCTCTACCGGGGCGGCGACGGCATGTGGACATGGGTTCTGCACCGGATCACCGGTGTCTCGGTCTTTTTCTTCCTCTTCGTCCATGTCCTCGACACTGCGCTGGTGCGGGTATCCCCTGAGGCCTACGACCTCGTCATCGCGACCTACAAGACCCCGATCGTGGCCCTGCTCGAAGTCGGCCTCGTGGGAGCGGTGCTTTACCACGCTCTCAACGGCATACGAGTCATCCTCGTCGACTTCTGGTCCCAAGGGCCTCGCTACCAACGCGCGATGACCTGGGTGATCGCCGGCATCTGGCTGGTCGTGATGATCCCGGGCACGTACCGAATGTTGACCCATACCGTGGAAGCCCTCTTCGGGAGCACACCATGACCGCGCCAACGATCGAGACTCCCCGCTCACCACAGGGCCGGGGTCGCACCGGACAACGGAGCAACTTCGAGTTGTATTCCTGGCTGTTCATGCGTATCTCAGGCCTGGTGCTGGTCTTCCTCGTCCTCGGCCACCTGTTCATCATGAACATGCTCGACGGCGGCGTCCAGCGCATCAACTTCGCGTTCGTCGCCGGCCGGTGGGCGAGCCCCTTCTGGCAATCCTGGGACTTGATCATGCTGTGGCTGGCCATGCTCCATGGCACGAACGGCATGCGCACCATCATCAACGACTACGCGGAACGCGACCAGACACGCTTCTGGCTCAAGATGCTGCTGTACGTCTCAGCCGCCTTCATCATTCTTCTCGGGACACTCGTCATCTTCACCTTCGACCCGAACATCGGTTAGCGGGAGGAATCACAGCGCCATGCAAACCCACATCTTCGACGTCATCATCGTCGGCGCCGGCGGCGCCGGTATGCGTGCCGCCTTGGAGTCGAGCACCCGAGCCAAGACGGCGGTGCTGACCAAGCTCTACCCGACGCGCTCGCACACGGGTGCGGCGCAGGGCGGCATGTGCGCAGCCCTCGCCAACGTCGAGGAAGACAACTGGGAGTGGCACACCTTCGACACCATCAAGGGTGGCGACTATCTGGTCGACCAAGACGCGGCCGAGATCATGTGTAAGGAAGCGATCGATGCTGTCCTGGATCTGGAGAAGATGGGTCTGCCGTTCAACCGGACGCCGGAAGGTCGCATCGACCAGCGTCGGTTCGGCGGTCACACGCGCAACCACGGCGAGGCCGCCGTTCGCCGTTCGTGCTACGCGGCCGACCGCACCGGCCACATGATCCTGCAGACCCTCTACCAAAACTGCATCAAGGAAGGCGTCGAGTTCTTCAACGAGTTCTACGTCCTCGACATCATCATGAACGAAGACTCCGGCGAGCCGGTCGCTGCCGGCGCGGTCGCCTACGAGTTGGCGACCGGCGAGATCCACGTCTTCCGAGCGAAGTCCGTGGTCTTCGCCACCGGTGGCTACGGGAAGGTCTGGAAGACGACCTCCAACGCCCACACACTCACCGGTGACGGATTGGGCATCATCTGGCGCAACGGGCTGCCGTTGGAAGACATGGAGTTCTACCAATTCCATCCCACGGGCCTTGCCGGCCTCGGCGTTCTTTTGACCGAAGGTGCGCGCGGTGAAGGTGGAATCCTGCGCAATGCTTCCGGTGAACGTTTTATGGAGCGCTACGCACCCACCATCAAGGACCTCGCCCCCCGGGACATGGTCGCGCGGGCGATGGTGCAGGAGGTGCGCGAAGGTCGAGGAGCTGGCCCGAACAAGGATTACGTCTACCTCGACCTCACTCACCTGCCTGCTGAGCAGGTGGAATCAAAACTGCCCGACATCACTGAGTTTTCCCGCACCTACCTGGGCGTCGATCCGATCACCGAACTGGTGCCGGTCTTCCCGACCGCCCACTACGCGATGGGTGGCGTTCCCACAAACGTCGACACCGAGGTTCTTCGAGACAACGAGCACATCGTCCCCGGCTTGTATGCCGCCGGCGAGGTGGCCTGCGTGTCGGTGCACGGGGCCAACCGCCTGGGCACCAACTCGCTGCTCGACATCAACGTGTTCGGTCGACGCGCTGGCATCGCGGCCGCCGAGTACGCGAATGCCGTTGGACATGCCGAGCTCCCCGACGATCCGCAGGGGTCGACCATCGCGCTGGTGGAACGTCTGCGCTCCGCCTCGGGCAGTGAGCGCACAGCCGTACTGCGCAAGGACATGCAGGACACGATGGACATGAATGCGCAGGTGTACCGCACCGAGGCCACCTTGAAGCAAGCCCTCAGCGACGTCCAAGAGCTCAAGGCTCGCTACGCGAACGTGTCCATCCAGGACAAAGGGACGCGCTACAACACCGACCTCATCGAGGCGATCGAGCTCGGCTTCCTCCTCGATCTCGCCGAGGTAACCGTCGTCAGCGCTCTGGAGCGCAAGGAATCCCGCGGAGGTCATGCCCGCGAGGATTACCCGAATCGTGACGACGTGAACTTCATGCGCCACACCATGGCGTACAAGTCCGAGGACGTCAGCGGCGAGGACTACGTGCGCCTGGACTACAAGCCGGTGACAATGACCCGGTACGAGCCGATGGAACGCAAGTACTGATGGCCGCGGTCATCGAGGAAACAGCGCCGCCGGAGGCGGACATACCGGTCGCCACCGACGTCACCTTCCGTATTCGCCGCTTTCTCCCCGAGCACGACTCCGAGCCACACTGGGAGGACTACACCGTCGCACTGTTCCCCACGGACAGGGTTCTCACGGCTTTGGAGAAGATCAAAGGGGAATTCGACGGCACGTTGAGTTTCCGCCGCTCGTGCGGTCACGGGATCTGCGGCTCCGACGCAATGCGCATCAACGGTCGCAACCGGCTCGCATGCAAGACGCTGGTTAAGGATCTGGACACGGACAAGCCGATCACCGTCGAAGCCATCAAGGGACTTTCCGTCGAAAAGGACCTGATCGTCGACATGGAGCCGTTCTTCGCGGCCTACCGCCAGGTGCTTCCCTTCCTCATCCCCGAAGGCCACGAGCCGAGTCGTGAACGCCTGCAGTCGGCCGAGGACAGAGCGCGCTTCGACGACACCACCAAGTGCATCCTGTGTGCTGCGTGCACCACCTCGTGCCCCGTCTACTGGACCGACGACCAGTACTTCGGACCGGCGGCGATCGTCGCGGCACACCGCTTCATCTTCGACAGTCGGGATTCAGGCTTCGAGCAGCGCCTCGAGGTCTTGAACGACAAGGAGGGAGTGTGGCGCTGTCGCACCACCTTCAACTGCACCGATGCCTGTCCACGCGGCATCGAGGTCACCAAGGCGATTCAGGAAGTCAAGCGGGCGCTGATCTTCCGCCGCGTCTAGCTCGGCGGACGGTCAGGAGTTGAGGGCCTGTTGGCTCAGGGCCTATTCAGGGCTTGTTAAGTCAAGGCATTCGGGTTGACGGCACCTTCCGGAACCGTGCCACCGAGGACATCGAGTACGGCCCGCGTCGCCTGTTGCGTCATGTCGGCGATCGTCCGATGACTCAACCCAGCGATGTGCGGCGACATGATGACGGTCGGGAGTTCGCGAAGGGGTGATTCGCCGATGGGTTCTCGTCCGAACGTATCCAAACCCGCACCGGCGAGATGGCCCGAGCGAATCGAGTCCGCGAGTGCGCTCTCATCGATGATGCCGCCGCGTGAAACGTTGACGACGAACGCGCCTTGCCTCATCGCGGCGAACTGATCGGCGCCTAGCAAGCCACGGGTGCCTTCGGTCAGTGGCGCGTGCACCGTCAGGACATCGCTGCGCGCCAGAAGCGTGTCAAGATCGACGAGTTCGCAGCCTTCGGGAGCGGTGTCCAGGTATGGGTCGTGCACGATGACCGACGAACCGAAGGCACTCAATCGACGGATAACCGCACGTCCGATCGCGCCGGAACCCACCAGACCAACGGTCGCCCCGTAGAGATCACTCGGGGTCAACGTACCCGCCCGGTCCCAGCGACCGTCACGAATGGCCGCATCGTTCTCCGATAGTCGACGCTGCAGAGCCAGGATCATCGCTAGAGCGTGATCGGCCACCGCTTCGCCGTTCGCCCCCGGTGTCGTCGAGACAACAACACCGGCGGACGTGGCGGCGTCTAGATCGACGGCATCCACTCCAACTCCGGTGCGGGCGATGACTCGCAGATTCGGGCACGCCGCAAAGACGCTCGCGTCGAATGGGTCCGTGCTCGCAATGACGCCTACCGCATCACCCAGGATGTCCGAGAGTTCCTTCGGTGTTCGATTGTCGGTTCTGGGATGCAAACGGATTCCGAGCCCTGCCTGCGTCAACAGCGCACCCGTCGTCGGCCCATCGGCCTCATACGCCGGCCACGTGACGACGACGTCACCGTTCACCATGAACCCCACAATCGCATGCGCCGATGCGGCGCGTAGCCTCACCCTACGGCGTCAAGCGAGGGGTATGAGATGCGTGCGAATCCGTGGCTGGAGACCATTCGATCGGGCGGAACCGCCATCGGCGGTTGGATTTCCAATTCCTCCACCATCAACGCCGAGGTTATGGGCACCGCAGGGTTCGACTACGTCGTCATCGACACCCAGCATGGGGCGATCGACTACTCCGGGATGCTGCCGATGCTTCAGGTGCTCTCGGTCGGTGCATCCACTCCGATGGTCCGCGTTCCATCCTGCGATTCGGGCCACATCGGCAAGGCACTCGACGCCGGCGCACGGGCCGTGATCGTCCCCATGGTCAACGATCGAGCCTCCTGCGAACAGGCCTTGTCCTTCACCCGCTACGCCCCCGATGGTGAGCGCAGTTACGGTCCCACCCGAGCGGTGTTGGTGGAGGGGGATGACTACTTCGACTTCGCTGGTGATCAGATCTCTGTCATTCCCATGATCGAGACCCGCGAGGCCATGAACAACATCGACGACATCCTCAGTGTGCCCGGCATCGAAGCCATCTACGTGGGTCCGAACGACCTGTCCATCAGCCTGGGGATAAAGCCGAACACAACCGATCCTCGCCTTGATGAGGCAATGCTGGAGATTGTTGCCGGATGCCGACGCCACGGAGTTGTTCCTGGGGTCCACGCTTCGGCGGCCCTGTGCGACAAGCGCGTGGATCAAGGATTCGGGATGGTCACCGTCAGCGCAGACGTCGTCGCCCTACGAAAGCAGGTGGGCGAGGATCTGGCCACTGCCCGCGGCACCGTGGCTCAGACGATCACCAGCACCTACTGATCACACACGGACGCGGCAGACCGGCTCGGGCAACCCGTGGGTGCCGGGCTCGAAGGCGATGAGCGAACCGGCGGGAACCGGGCCCTCCTCGGCCGGGTGCCTCCCGCCCGAACTGATCGACGTCACCACCATGGTCTCGAGATTCGGTCCGGCGAAAGCAGGCATCGAAGGCTTGTGCACCGGCAACTCGACGCGTCGATCCAGCTTTCCCGTCGGCGTGATGCGCACCACCGACCAGCCATACACACATGCAACCCAGTAGCAGCCCTCTGCATCTATGCACGCCCCGTCGGGCTTTCCGGGCATTGAGGAGAAATCGATCAACGGCCGTTGGTTGTGGGCACTCCCGGTATCGACGTCGTAATCGAATGCCCACACCACCTGCTGCGAGGTATCCGTCCAGTACATGACGGAGCCGTCAGGAGCAAAGGCAAGACCATTGGATGTGCCCACACGATCCACCACGGCAGCGGCAGAACCATCCCGCTCTATTCGGAAGAGGTGCCCGCGCGGAAAATCTGGATCGTCGACGGCTCTCTCATCCATCGAGCCGATCCACAATCGGCCAGCGGGGTCGGTGCGACCATCGTTCATGCGCACAAACGGATCGCTCTCCAGGGCAGCTAGTTCCACCCACTCGCCAGAATCCCGGTTGTACTCGATGATGCCCGCACCCATCCCGACGATGAAGGACGAGTCGTCTTCGGTCATCGCGATGCACGATGGCCTGCCCGGCAACGCCCACGTCGCCGGCTCGGTGCTCCCCCACGACAGCGCCTGGATAGAACATCCATCGACATCCACCCAGTACAAGGTCGAGTCGCGCCCTGACCACACGGGTGACTCACCCAGTTGGGCTACGTGGCTCCCCAGGACCCGAACATCGGGGTTCACAATGTCGCGGCGACCTTCTTCAGGAACTCGACGCTTGCCTTGGCGTCCTCGATGGGCCCGGTACCCGGCGCCGGATCTTCGGTCAGGGAGCAGTCCTGCTCCAGCACGTACCAACCCTGGTATCCGCGACCTTCCAGGTACCTGATGATTCCCGCCAAATCAACATCCCCCGATCCAGCCGGGACGAACATTCCGTCGATCGTCGCTTGCCGGAAGGGAACTTCGCCGCCGCGCACCTTCTCGGCCATCTCGTTCGTAAGGTCCTTGATGTGAACGTGCAGAACCCGGTCTCCGGCGTCTTTGACCACCTGAAGGGGATCAACGCCGGAGAGGAACAAATGGCCGGCATCCACGCACATCCCCACATCACACGAATTCAGCAATCGATCCACTTGATTCTGTCGCGAGATCGCCATGCCCCAGTGCGGGTGCAGTGCAGTCTGAAGTCCGCGCTCGTCGGTTATGTCTTGAAAGCGTCGAAGGTTCCGCAGGAAGACCGCCCACTGATCATCGTCCATATCGATCTCGGTGTCATAGCCGTCGTAGTGGGAACGAGGGCCCAGGACAACATTCGACGCCCCCGCCGCGGCCAGTTGGTCGCTGGCCCGTTCGAAGTACTGCACGTCGGCGTCCATGTCCTTGTCTCGATACAAGATGGCAGGGACGAAACCTCCCACCATGGACATGTCGTAGCCGGCGACGAAGTCCTTCAACTCCTGCGGATCGCTGGGCAAGAAGCCATCGGGGCCCAGTTCGGTGGCGCTCAAACCCGCTTCCCGCATTTCCGACATCACCCGGGCCGGATCCATCAGGTAGCCCCACCCAGCGGAGGCATCTGCACCCCAGGTGATGGGAGCTCCCGCGACCCGGCTCAACATGTCGCTCATAGCAGTCCTTTCACGCCTTTTCGCCCAAGATTCTGGATCGTTTCCCTTGTCCAAGGGGCACTCCAACCCCTAAGTTGGAACGTGCCAACGCACAGCATGGCACAGCACCCGCTGAGTTTCGACCCCTACTTTCGATCCGCTCCTGGAGGACACCGTGGAGACCATCCGCTTGACCATGGCCCAAGCCCTCGTTCGTTGGCTCACCGCCCAAAAGACCGAGATCGACGGCCAGGTGGTCCCCCTTTTCCCGGGCGCGTTCGGCATCTTCGGTCATGGCAACGTCACGGCTCTGGCCGAGGCCCTCGCCGAAGTGAAGGACGAGTTCCCCACGTGGCGAGGACACAACGAACAATCGATGGCCCTGTCCGCTGTCGCCTACGCCAAAGCCAAGCGCCGCAAGCAGATCATGGTGGCGACGTCCTCCATTGGCCCCGGGTGCACCAACATGGTCACGGCCGCAGGCGTTGCCATTGCGAACCGCCTTCCCCTGTTGTTGATCAGCGGCGACACCTTCGCCCATCGGATCGTCGATCCGGTGCTCCAGCAGGTGGAGCAGTTCGGTGACCCCACGATTACCGCTGCGGACACCTTCAAGCCGGTGACTCGCTTCTGGGACCGGATCGTCAAGCCGGAACAGTTGTTGAAGTCGCTTCCTCAAGCCCTCGCCGTCATGCTCGATCCCGCCGAGTGCGGGCCGGCTTTCCTCGCTCTTCCGCAGGACGTCCAGGCCGAGGCCTACGACTATCCGGCGATGTTCTTCGAGCCGCAGGTCCACTTCATCAGACGGCCGCAAGCCGATCCACGCGAGATCTCCAACGCGGCTTCGGTCATCAACGCGGCGAAGAAGCCCCTCATCATTTCCGGCGGTGGGGTGCTGTATTCAGAGGCCGCTCCAACGCTCGGCGACTTCGCGGCCAAGCGCAACATCCCCATCGTGGAGACGTTCGCCGGCAAGGCAGCTTTCTCCGACTCCCACCCCAACTACGCAGGATCCCTGGGAATCGCGGGGGACGCGTGTTCCAACGCGATCGCAGAAGACGCCGACGTCGTCATCGCGGTCGGCACCAAACTCCAGGACTTCACCACCGGGTCCTGGGCACTGTTCAAAGACCCCAACCTCAAAATCGTGACCATCAACACGGCCCGCTGGGACGCGACGAAACAGCGCGCGACATCTGTCATGGCCGACGCGCGCGTGTCCATCGAGCAGATCGACAGCGCCCTGGGCGATTACGCAGCTCCGGCGGACTGGCTCGGCCGCGCACAGACCGAGAAGCAGGCGTGGAATGCTCACCTCGATGCGTGCGGCCAGGCAGTCAGCTCGCCTCCGGCCTACAACCAGGTCATTCAGCGTGTCCACCAGGTGTGTGACGACTCCGACTACATCCTGTCCGCCGCAGGCGGGCTTCCCGGAGAACTCTTTGCAGGTTGGCGGGCAAAAGATCCCAATACATTCGATTGCGAGTTCGGCTACTCCTGCATGGGTTACGAGATCGGTGGCGCGGTCGGCGCAAAAATGGCGCTTCCGGACCGCGATGTCGTGTCGTGGGTGGGAGACGGCTCGTACTTGATGATGAACAGCGACATCTACGCCAGTGTTCTGACCGGTCACAAGGTGATCTTCATCGTGTGCGACAACGAGGGCTTCGCCGTCATCAATCGGCTGCAGGTCGCCCAAGGTGGGGAGGAATTCAACAACCTGCTGAGGACAACCAAGCACACCAACCTGGAGAAGATGGACTTCGTCGCGCACGCCGCTGCCATGGGAGCGAACACGGAGAAGGTCGAGTCTTTGGACGATATCCCCGCCGCCTACGCCCGGGCCAAAGCATCGGACAAGACGTACGTGATGGTGATTGACGTGGCTCAGTACGACTGGGTCGGCGGTGGAACCTGGTGGGAGGTCGGCGTCCCCGAGGTGAGCAACCGAGCCGAAGTTCGCGCAGCCCGTGCTTCCTACGAGGCAGAGTCCAAGCATCAACGCCCTGGCGTCTAGCGGTGGCCCTCTACCCGGAGTTTGACGGCAAGGTCCTGGTGGCGACGGGTGGCGCATCCCTGATCGTCGAGGCTCTGGCACGTCAATTCGTCGCCAACGGAGGCTCTGTCGTTCTCGGTGATCTCGCCACCGACCACGCGCACGACGTTCTCTCCGACGTGGGCGATGCCGGGCGCTTCGTGCGCACCGACGTGACATCGGACGCGGATCTCGACGCGCTTCTTGCTACCGCCGTCGAGGAATTCGGCGGGGTGGATTTCGCGGTCAGCGCTCACACGACCTTCGGGTGCGGGTACCTGGAGACAACACGCCAGCAGTGGCATACATCGCTGGACGTGAATGTCGCGAGCTCAGCGATGTTCCTCGAGAAGGCCGTGCCGTTGATGAAGGCGCGAGGCGCCGGAGCAGCGGTCCTCGTGACGTCTATCTCGGGTAAGGCATCGCAACCGAATCGCATCGTTTACCCCGTGACGAAAGCCGCACTCTTGGGTTTGAGTCGAAATATGGCTCAGGCCCTCGCACCCCTCGGCATTCGGTTGAACAGCGTGTCACCAGGCTGGACGTGGAGTCGCAACATCGAAGCGCGGTATCGCAGCCGCGAGTACGCGGATGACTTCGCCGGGGAATTCCACGCGATACGACGGATGGCCGAGCCCGAGGAAATCGCCGACGCGATCTGTTATCTGTGTTCCGATGGTGCGTCATTCGTCACCGGGAGCGACTTCGCGGTCGACGGTGGTTACAGCGCGATGGGCCCGGAAGCCCTCGGGCAGCCCTACGAGAAATTCCCCGTCATCGATTCCTAGCCACCGTAGAAGGGGCTAGAGGTCGACGGCGAAGTACTGCGTTTCCAGGAATTCGTGGATCCCGTCGAAGCCGCCTTCGCGCCCGAGTCCGGATTCCTTCATTCCGCCGAATGAGGCGGCCGGATCAGAGGCGATGCCGCGGTTGATGGCGACCATTCCGGATTCCATCTGCCGCGCCACCTTGATGCCCTCGCCCGCGTCCCTGGCGAACACGTAGGAGATGAGCCCGTACTCGGTGTCGTTGGCCATGCGGATTCCATCGGCAGGATCCTCGAAGGTCACGATGGGAGCAACCGGGCCGAAGATCTCGTTGCGCGTGAGCGTCGAACCGTGCTCGACCCCTCGCACGATGTACGGAGCGATAAATGCACCGTCACTCGGCGCATCACCCGCCATCGTCGGCGTCGTCCCTTCCGACTCGGCCGCCTGCACGAATTCCAGAATCTTGTCTCGCTCCTTCACCGAAACCATGGCGCCGAGGTCGTTCGACTGATCGACACCCGGTCCGATCTTCAAGCCTCGAAGAGCGGCCTCGAACTTGGTCGCGAATTCGTCCGCGAGGGACGCGTGAATGTAGAACCGGTTGGCCGCCGTGCACGCCGAGCCACCGTTGCGCATCTTCGCCACCATCGCCCCCTCGACGGCCGAGTCGACGTCGGCTCCTTCGAAAACCAAGAAGGGGGCATTGCCGCCGAGTTCCATCGATGAGGGAAGCACCCGTTGGGCGGTCTGCTCCAGAAGCAGCTTGCCGACGTAGGTGGAACCGGTGAAGGACAACGTTGCAACGCGCGGATCGGAGAGGATGGCCTCGGACACCGGTCCGGACGTGGACGTGGTGATCACATTGACGACACCCGCAGGAGCACCGGCCCGCTCGAGAACGTCCGCTACCCACAGAGCCGTCAAGGGAGTCTCTTGCGCGGGCTTGAGAATCGAGGTGCACCCTGCGGCCATCGCCGGAGCAAGTTTGCGTGTGGCCATCGCTGCCGGGAAGTTCCACGGAGTGATCAGGTACGCGACTCCCATGGGTCGGTAGTCGGTGATGATGGTCTTGTCTCCCGAAGGGCTGTACCGGAAGTCACCTTGAACGTGGGCAGCCTCTTCCGAAAACCACCGGAAGAATTCCGCGGCGTAGGTCGCCTCCCCCATCGCGTCTTTCCACGCTTTGCCGTTTTCGAGGGAGATGAGTCGAGCGCAGTCTTCGATTTCCGCCGTCATGATCTCGAAGGCTTTGCGCAAGATTTCGGCCCGAAAGCGCGCGGAGGAGGAGCCCCAGTCAGCGAACGCATCGTGCGCGGCCTGGACCGCCTGCACACCCTCAGCGGGTGAGGCATCCCCGATCTCCGCCAACGTCCCGAGGGTCGCTGGATTCACCACATCGAGATGCGTGGCGGTCGTGAGCCAATCGCCACCGATCAACAGGCCGGTGGGGGTGCGCTCAGGCAGGCTGGTGGTCATGACGTTCCTTTCCCGGATTCGGTGGGTGAAGGCTAGCGTCGCTGGAGTCCACAGAGGGACCCTTCTCGGCCACAAGGACTGTGACACCCACCACGGTGCAGCCTCGAGTGGGTGTGGGGTGCTGGCCACCCACGGACGTACCATGGCGAAGTTATGACCCCCCTCTCGCGACGAGGAATCGCTGCCGTTGTCGGCGTGGCTATCGGCGTGCTCCCAGCCGTCACTCCATCAGCGATGGCTGCGGATCCGACACCCGTCCCGGCTCCCCTCGTCGACCTCGATGACGACACGGCGAGCCCGTCGGCGTCCCCTTCCGCCTCTCCCTCATCGTCACTTCCGTCGTCGCCGTCGGAAAACTCCACACCGTCAAACTCCACACTGTCCAACTCCACACTGTCGCCTACCTCGGATGTGTTGGGCGGTAGCCAACTCGGCAAGCGGGGTGTGGTGGCTGATCTCAGTGCCGGCGCTGCCAAGCTGCCACAGGTCAAGGCACGCACCTGGCTGCTCGCGGATGCGACCACCGGGGAGATCCTCGCAGCGAAGAACCCCCACAAGGCTCGTCGGCCTGCGAGCACGCTCAAGACACTTACGGCATTGACCCTGCTCCCCCAGTTGGAGCCCGACGCCACATGGATCGGCACCGCGCGAGCCCAGAACACCTACGGCAGCAAAGCCGGGATCCGGAAAGGTCGCGAGTACACGATCGATGAACTCTTCGCCGGGTTGCTGCTTCCCAGCGGCAACGATGCAGCGATTGCTCTCGCCCAGGCTCACTCGACGGTCAGCGCCACCGTGGCCGAGATGAACCAGGTGGCTCGCGAGCTGCAGGCTTACAACACCACGGCAAAGAACCCCAGCGGCCTGGACGCCAAGGGTCAGTTCTCCACCGCGTACGACCTCGCCTTGATTGGTCGGGCCGCGATCGCCCGCGATGATTTCTTGACATACGCCGGCGCCAAGAGCGCCGAGTTCCCCAACCCGCGCAAGCCAAAGAAGAACGGAAAAGAACGAAAGCCCATCACCATCTACAACCAGAACGATCTGGTGATGGAGAACTATCGCGGGGCTATCGGGGTGAAGACCGGCTACACCAGCCAAGCGGGCCGTACGTTCATTGGAGCGGCCCAACGCGGCAACACCACGTTGATCGTGAGCCTGATGGGTATCCGGGAGCCGAGCGACGAAGCGGCCCGCAAACTGTTGAATTGGGGCTTTCAGAATCGAGGGCAGATCGTCTCCATCGGTGAACTTGTTCCGCCTTTGTCCGCCATGGAGCCCACAGTGGCAGAGGAGACGGTCGTCCCGACCGCACCGACTCCGGTGGCCACCACCGTGCGCGGGTCGGCACCGCAGGAGCTGCTCGCGGAGCCTGAGTTGTCATCGCTCTCCCCCACGTCGTGGGGTTGGTTGACGGTGTTCACCATCGCCGTTGTTCTGGCTCTGGTCAGCCTGATCCGGCGAATCATCACTCGCAAACAACGACGAGCGCTGACCTAACGAGATACACGATCAGCTCGGCACGCATCAGTCGGCGACGAATCCGACCTTCTGGTACACCGCCTCCAGCGTGGACGCGGCTGCGGCGCGTGCTTTTTCGGCACCCTGGTGAACGATCCTCGTGAGCTCGCCGGGATCGTCGAGGAACTCGCGTGTCCGGGCTCGAATCGGCCCCACCGCGTCGAGGACGATCTGGGCTGTTTCGGTCTTCAGATCGCCGTACCCCTTGTCCGCGTAGCCGTCGACTATTCGATCCATGTCGCTGCCGGTCAGGGCCTGCTGCAATGTCAGGAGATTCGACACACCCGGCTTCGTCTCCGGATCGAACCGGATATCTCGATCGGAGTCGGTTACCGCGGACTTGATCTTCTTTGCGTTGACGGCATCTTCGTCGAGGAGAAAGACGCAGCCCGATGGACTCGACTTGCTCATCTTGGCGGTCGGGTCCTGCAGATCGACGATCTTTGCTGTCTCTTTGACGATCATGGGCTCGGGGACCGTGAGCGTTTCCCCGAAACGCGCATTAAAGCGTTGAGCAAGATTGCGGGTCAGTTCCAGGTGCTGCCGTTGATCTTCTCCCACGGGAACCGCATTCGCCCGGTAGATCAAGATGTCGGCTGCCTGCAGGATCGGGTAGGTGAACAGCCCCACCGTGGAGCGGTCTGATCCGCTTTTCGCACTCTTGTCCTTGAACTGAGTCATCCGGCCGGCTTCTCCGAAACCCGTGATGCATTCCAGAACCCAGGACAGTTGGCTGTGTGCCGGCACATGACTTTGCACAAAGATCGTGGCGCGATCGGGATCAAGACCGACCGCCAGGAGCTGCGCGAAAGAAGTCAGGGTCCGTTGCCGTAGAAGCTCCGGGTCGTGTTCCACAGTGATGGCGTGTTGATCGACCACGCAGTAGAAGGCGTCGTGGGTCTCCTGGAGGCGCACCCACTCACGCAACGCTCCCAGGTAGTTGCCGATGTGGAAGGAATCAGCGGTCGGCTGGATTCCCGACAGCACCCGAGGGCGTGAATTACTCGTCATGCGATCAGTCTTCCAAATCCGAGTCGGATGCAACGACCGGCGTTGCCGGCTGGACGCTCGTGACGCTTACCCGAGAGATGCGCCGTCCATCGAGTTCGACGACGCGAAATTCGTTGTCACCCTCCACCACGGTGTCGCCGACAATCGGTAGCCGCGTCAACGCGGCAACGAGGAATCCCGCGACGGTTTCGTACGGCCCGTCGGGAAGAACGACGCCGGTCTCGTCTTCGAAGTCTTCGAGGTTCAACAGGCCATCGACCACGACCTGCCCGAGAACCCGGGGCTGCCGTGGCATGGCATCGACGTCGTACTCGTCCTTGATGTCGCCGATGAGTTCCTCGACGAGGTCTTCCATCGTGACAATGCCCGCTGTTCCGCCGTATTCGTCCTGAACGATGGCCAAGTGATGGCGATCTCGCCGCATCTCCGTCAACGTGTCAAGAACAACTTTGCTGCCTGGGAAAGCGACGACCGGTCGGCACATCTGCGATACGTACTCTCCCCGATTCGACGCGTCCGGGTCGAGGATGTCGCGAATATGGACGAAGCCCACAACGTCGTCCGCCGATCCGCGAATCACCGGGTACCGAGAGTGGGGTTGATCGACGACCCTTCGCACCGCGTCGGCCACCGGGAGGCTTGCATCAAGAAAGTCAACCTCTGTGCGAGGGAGCATTACTTCCCGCAATTCACGCTCGCCCGCCTCGAAGACGTCATCGATGAGATTGCGCTCGTCCTCGCTCAATTCCTCGTGCCCAGCGACGAGATCGCGCAGCTCTTCTCCGCTGATGGATTCCTTTCCTGCCGTGGGATCGATACCGAAAATGCGAACGATCACGTTGGTGGAGAACGACAACGCCACAATGAACGGGCGGAACAGCCGTGCGATGAAATCGATCGGAGCCGCCGTGAAGAGGGCGACCTTCTCCACTCGTTGCAGTGCGATGCGCTTGGGCACCAACTCGCCAAGAACAAGGGAGAGATAGGCGATAAGAACGGTGATGACCACGAACGCCACCGTCTGAGCGACACCCTCGGCTAGTCCGGCCGAGATCAACGGCTGGGCCAACTCCGGTGCGATCTGGGCGGCACCGAAGCCCGCGGAGACGAAACCGGCAAGAGTGACGCCGACTTGCACCGCCGCCAGAAATCGGTTCGGGTCTGCCGTCAGGGTGGCAAGGCGCCGGCCACGCCGAGAGGACTCTGCCAGTCGTTGGACTTGGTTTTCTCGCAGGGACACCAGTGCGAGTTCGGCCGCAGCGAAGAAACCTCCGAGCAGGACAAAGAACAAAACGACGAGAACATTGATCCAGATTTGGTTCACTCGGTCGCGCTACTCCCTCGATGTCGCCTGGGCGGCTCCACTTCTAAACGGACCCGCAGCACAAGACTAGGGTCTGCTGCGTGACAGAACCGGACCAACGGGAGCATTTCGTCGACCGGCTGGCTCTGACCCCCATCGATAGGGACATCTTCACCGGCGTCTGCCATTCAGGAGCACCCCTGCGGGCCTACGGCGGACAGATAGCCGCGCAAGCACTGATGGCCGCGGGTCGCACGGTTGAAGAACCCGATCGTCGCGTGCACTCGCTGCACGGATACTTCCTGCGACCAGGGCGCACCAAAGACACGATTACCTACCTGGTGGACAGGCCCCGAGACGGTCGTTCCTTCTCGACACGAATCGTGCGGGCCGTGCAACACGGCGAAACCATCTTCATGATGACGTCGTCGTTTTCGGTGGTCGACCCCGGACCCCATCATCAATTCGTCATGCCGCCGGCTGTGGACCCGGGTGCGGCGCGCAATGTCGACATCGCGGCCCGGGCGATCCCCCAGGGAGCCTCACCGGCCGATTACGACTTTCCCGATCGCGCACTCATCGAGATGAGGACGCTGGCCGCCGACGGCCCGCTGCACCTCGACGGTGGGAAGTACGAACGGATGGCGTGGGTTCGAGTCACCGAACCGATGCCCGACGATCCTCTTGTGCAAGCCTGCGCGTTGACGTATCTGTCCGACCTCAGCATGGTCACCACGGCCACCAGTCCGCATCGCGACGAGCGGGAGAATCTGCAAATCGCGTCGATCGACCATGCCATGTGGTTCCACGCTCCGGTCGACACCCACGAGTGGCTCTTATTCGACCAAGACACTCCGACGGCGAGCGGCGGTCACGGGCTCGCCCGAGGTCTCTTCTACGACGAGCGTGGTGTCCTGGTCGCGTCTGTGGTCCAAGAAGGACTGATGCGACACAAGCGCGGCCACAACGCTGCGGCGGACGTGCGTAAGCCTTAGGTCATCGCCTTCTGCAGGTTCTCGTCGATCGAGCTCAAGAACTCCTGCGTCGTCTGCCACGCCTGATCCGGTCCGATCAGTAACGCCAGATCCTTTGTCATCTTGCCCTCTTCGACGGTTTGAATGCAGACGCGTTCGAGCGTGCGAGCGAACTCGCTGACTGCGGGTGTTCCGTCGAGCTTCCCCCGATGTTCCAAACCTCGTGTCCACGCGAAGATGGACGCGATGGGGTTGGTTGAGGTCGGCTTGCCTTGCTGATGCTGACGGTAGTGCCGGGTCACCGTTCCATGAGCGGCTTCTGCCTCGACCGTCCTGCCGTCCGGGGTCATCAGTACCGAGGTCATCAACCCCAGGGATCCGAAGCCTTGTGCCACGGTGTCGGACTGAACATCGCCGTCGTAGTTCTTGCAGGCCCAGACGTACCCGCCTTCCCACTTCAACGCCGCCGCCACCATGTCGTCGATGAGGCGGTGTTCGTACGTGATGCCTGCCTTCTCGAAATCTTCCGCGAACTCGGCCGCGAAGACCTCCGCGAACAGATCCTTGAACCGTCCGTCGTACGCCTTGAGGATGGTGTTCTTCGTGGACATATAGACGGGGTAGTTGCGGGCCAGGCCGTACCGGAAAGACGCGCGCGCGAAGTCCCGGATGGACTCGTCGAGGTTGTACATGCCCATGGCGACGCCACCGGCAGGAAAGTCGAAGACGTTGAACTCCATCGGCTCGGAGCCGTCGGAGGGCGTGAATGTCATGGTGAGCGTTCCAGCGGTCTCGACCTTGAAGTCGGTTGCGCGGTACTGATCACCGAAGGCGTGGCGGCCGACGATGATCGGCTTGGTCCAGGTAGGAACTAGTCGCGGAATGTTGTCGATGATGATCGGCTCGCGGAAGATAACGCCGCCCAGGATGTTCCGGATAGTGCCGTTCGGTGATCGCCACATTTTCTTCAGGCCAAACTCCTCGACGCGGGCCTCGTCGGGAGTGATCGTCGCGCACTTCACGCCAACCCCGTGTTCTTGAATGGCATGCGCAGCATCGATCGTGACCTGATCGTCGGTCTCGTCGCGATACTCGACACTCAAGTCGTAGTACTTCAGATCGACATCGAGGTATTTCAGGATCAATTCGTCCTTGATGAACTGCCAGATGATGCGGGTCATCTCGTCGCCGTCAAGCTCGACGACGGGGTTTTCCACCTTGATCTTGGACATGGATTTCCTCACAGATCCTTCACGTCGGCCTGCTTAGCCTTGACCGCTTCGTATGCCTCGACCAGTAGCGCCTTTTCGCTTTCGGTCAAGGGAGTTTCGATTACCGTGCGCACACCTTCTTTGCCGAGCTCTGCTTCGACTCCCAGGTACGCACCCGAAAGCCCATACTCGCCGTCCACCCACGCACACACCGGCATGACGGCCCCTGAATCTTCGTGCACCGCGCGAGCCATCCGGGCGGCTGCAGCCGATGGGGCGTAGTACGCCGATCCGGTCTTCAGCAGGCCCACGATCTCCGCGCCACCATTACGGGTGCGCTCAACGAGTTCATCGACCTTCTCGGCGGAGACCAAGTCGGTCAGCGGCTTGCCGTCCACCGAACACACCGATGCCACCGGCACCATGGTGTCGCCATGGGAGCCGAGCGTCAGCGTCGTGACCGACCCGACCGGCACGCCGAGTTCTTCGGCGACGAAATGGGTAAAGCGAGCGGTGTCGAGCATTCCGGCCTGACCCAGCACTCGCTGATGCGGAAAACCAGTCACGATGTGGGCCAACGCAGTCATCTCATCGAGTGGGTTGGCGACGTTGATGACGACGCAATCGGGCGCGTACCGGGCGACGTTCTCGGCGACCTGCCGCATGATGGCGGCGTTCGTTTCGATCAGGTCCATGCGGCTCATCCCCGGCTTGCGCGGTAACCCGGCGGTGATGACCACAATCGACGAATCCGCGATCGCCTCGTAACCCTCGCCCGAGGGTCCCGTTGTCTGACCAACGATTGTGGTTTCGAAGCCTTCCACCCAGCGAGATTGGTTCATGTCCAAGGCAAGCCCCTCGGCCTTGCCCTCCACGACATCGGTCAGCACGACCGTCTCGAAGATGTCGTATTCCGCTAGTCGTAGCGCCGTAGTCGAGCCGTAGAAACCGGCTCCCACCACGGTCACCTTGCCACTGCGAGCCATTGCGCACCCTTCACGTCCAGGGGGAAGAAATCTTGACGTCAAGATACCTGCCCAGGCGGGCACCGGACTCAGCGGGGAGGTGGTACCCAGAAGGCGAAAAGGGCGAGCAGCGTCCCCAGGACGCCGAGCACCAGCACGTCGACTTTCCGTGATCGGACGACGAGCAGTCCGGCTTCACGCTCGGGCAGGAATAGCCGAAGGAAGGCCGCCAGCAGGACACTGCCGGCGAGCACAACCGAACCTCGACGGAAATAGTCCAGGCCCACCAGGACGAGGGCCACCGCCACTCCACACAGCACCACGATGATCGGCCACTGCCTCCACCACCGAGGGGCATGCAATTCCCGGACGTTATCTGAGCCTGGTGACGACATACCGCGATCGACTAACCCGCTGCTCGTTCAGCGGTCTCGACAATGTTGGCCAACAGCATCGCTCGCGTCATGGGGCCGGTGCCACCCGGCATGGGGGCGACCCATCCGGCGACCTCGAGGACATCCGCCGCGACGTCGCCGGTGAGACCTGCGTCGGTTCGGGTGATTCCGACATCAAGGACAGCAGCTCCCGGCTTGACCGCTCGCGCGTGAACCATGCCCGGCACCCCGGCGGCGGCCACCACGATGTCGGCGCGCGAGATTTCGGCGTCGATGTCACGCGTTCCGGTGTGACACAAAGTGACGGTCGCGTTTTCGCTTCGCCGGGTTAACAGCAGCCCCAAGGGTCGACCGACCGTTACCCCGCGACCGATCACGACGGCATGGGAGCCGTTGATCGGGACGCCATACGCGCGCAGAAGTTCGACGATGCCACGAGGTGTGCATGGCAATGGAGCATCGACTCCGAGCACCAGCCGACCGAGATTCATCGGGTGCAGGCCATCGGCGTCCTTGGCCGGGTCCATCAACTCCAGAACACGGTTCGCGTCCAAGTGCGCCGGTAGCGGCAACTGGACGATGTAGCCGGTCACGGCAGGATCTGCGTTCAGATCGCGAACATGCTCCTCGAGTTGCTCCTGGGTGGTATCCGAAGGGAGATCGACGCGGATGGACGCGATGCCCACTTCGGCGCAATCCCTGTGCTTCCCGCCGACATAGGCATGCGAACCCGCATCGTCACCGACGAGCACCGTTGCCAACCCGGGAACGACTCCGCGTTCGCCCAGCGCCGCAACCCGAACGGCGAGATCCCTCTTGACCGCCGCTGCGGTCGCCTTGCCGTCCAGAATTGTCGCGGTCACACCCTCATCTTGGCAGGGCCACAACAATCGATGCCATCAGCCGCACGGACACCTAGTGCAGAACCATGCCTCCGTCGATCATGATCAATTGGCCGGTCATGTAGTCGGAGTCCGAACTGGCGAGGAAACTCGCTGTGCCGAGCACGTCCTCGGGAAAGGAGTAACGCTTCATCAGGATCATGTCCTCGGCGAGTGAGTCCATCGACTCACCTTCCTTCTCGAACATGCCGATCTCAACCAGATCCTTGTCGAGTTGCTCCCACAATTCGGTACGGACGACACCCGGGCCGTAGCCGTTCACGGTGATGTTATGACCGACGAGCGCCTTGGCTCCGCCCTTGATGAGCCCGAGGACAGCGTGCTTGGACATCGAGTACGGGATGACGTCCAGAAACGCTTCGCGGGAGAGAATCGATCCGACATTGATTATCTTGTAGACGTAGTCGCGCGTCCCTTGGTCGATCATCTGCTGCGCCGCCCACTTCATAACGTTGAACTTGCCCCAGGCGTTCACGCCCATGATGAAGTCGTAGTTCTCCTGCGGGGTGTTGGGGAAAATCGTCGGCTTGTTGACCCCGGCGTTGTTCAGCAGAAGGTTGATTTCTCCGAACTCGGCGACCACGTGAGCGACCGCGGCCTTCGCTTGCTCCTCGCTCGTCACATCCAACGAGATATGGGTGGCGCTGCCCCCGGCGGCGCGAATCTCCTCGGCGACCGAGGCGATGCCCTCCTCATTGATGTCGGCAACGCACACTTCGGCTCCCAGAGAAGCCCAATCCTTCGCGATTGCGGCGCCCATTCCTTGCGCGCCCCCTGTGATCAGGGCCTTTCTGCCTACTAGACGATCAGACGACATACCGACGATTCCTTTCTGCGCTGCGACTCGAACGGTGCGCTTGCTGCACGTGGTCCCGAAGAGTACGGCATTGTTCTGTGTCGGAGAACGAATTTTCCGGATGTTCGTCCCGCGCTCCACGGGTCGGAACAGGGCTCACCACGACCTGAGTATTCTCACGCCCGGGAGGACAGGCATGGTTTCGGAAATTCCACCGCCGGACGACACCCAGTCCGAATGGACCATCGTCGGTGAGCGAATCAGGGTCGCTCGCGAGTCGTCGGGCATCAGTGTGCGCGAGCTTGCGCGGCGCATCGGCGTATCGCCGAGCCACGTGTCCAACGTGGAGCGGGGGTTGGCATCCTTCAGCGTGCGCGCCCTATACAGCGTGGTGAGCCATTTGGACATCAGCATGGACAGCCTCTTCGAAGACGCCAAGTTGGGGGCCTCCCAGGAGACCTCCCCGCTGCTCGAGGCGGTTCCCGACGCGCCCCAGGCGCAACGGACGCGCCTCGATGAATCCGGCATCGTGCTGCGCAAAGGAGACCGCCGGACTATCCACCTTGGGAGTCGGCGGTGGGAACGCCTCACCAGCAACTCGCCACTGCGCGAAGCCGAATTCGTGGAGGTCCACTACGCCCCCGGGGCGGACAAAGAAGAACTCCCCGACTTCCTGCACCACCGATCACGCGAGTGGGGAACCGTCATCCAAGGTCACCTCAACGTTCAAGTCGGATACGACGAAGCCGTCCTATCACCGGGCGACTCGATCTCCTTCGCGTCGAACGTGCCCCACCGCTTCTGGAACGAGTCCGACGAAGAGGTCATCGCGGTCTGGTTCGTCCTCGATGAGCGGTTGCTGGACAAGAGTCATTTGGATGAATCGGATAATCCACGCCTGTTCGGGGCACCCCGCCACATGTAGTTACCACCCTGTTATGTAGAAGATAACGTTTTGGGAAAGTTTCCGCGATCCGGGTTGTTCAGCCCACGTGGCAAACGTACGTTCCTGCTATCTGTTTTTCCTCATGGACACTCAGGAGCCTCGTGTGACCACCACTAGTTCGGCCGATATCGCTATTGCCGCCACCGGCATCTCCAAGCGATTCGGTGGCGCCTTGGCCGTGGACGACGTCTCCCTGCGAATCGCGCCCGGTGAGATTCACTCCATCGTCGGTGAGAACGGTGCCGGGAAATCGACGCTGATGCGCGTCATGGCCGGGATCATCGAATCCGACAGCGGATCGGTCGAGGTTTTCGGAACGCCGGTAGACCCGGGCACTCGGGCTGCGATCGACGCTGGCATCGCACTGGTCCACCAAGAACTCAGTTTGGTTCCGGAGATGACCGTCGCAGAGAACATCCTCTTGGGCGCTTTCCCCACACGCTTCGGGTTCACCCGCTACAAGGACCTCAAAGAGATCGCCGCCAACGCGCTGGCAGAAATCGGTGTTTCAGTAGACCTCGATGAGCGAGTGTCCCGCCTCTCGGTTGCGCTCCGGCAATTCGTGGAAATCGCCCGTGCGGTTGCTCGTCAACCGAAAGTCCTGATTCTCGACGAGCCCACGGCCACGCTCACACCCGCCGAGACCGACTACCTGTTACGCATGTTGTCGCGTCTCGCCGAGGGCGGCATGGCGATCGCCTACATCTCCCACAGGATTCCCGAGGTTTTCGAGATCTCGTCGAAAGTGACCATTCTGCGAGACGGGCGTCAGGTCCTCACCGCACCGATTGCGGACCTCACTCCACAAGAAGTCATCGACAACATGGTTGGCCGGGAATTGAAGGAGGACCTGCAGACCCATCGCGATGCGACACCGGGCGAGGTTGTGCTGCGGGCCACCGACATCGAAGCTCCCCGAGTCAACTCGGTCAGCCTCGAAGTCCGAGCCGGCGAGATCGTGGGCCTCGGCGGACTTGTCGGCGCCGGTCGATCCGAACTTGTGCGCGCGATCATCGGTGCAGACAACCGGACGGCCGGCCGCGTAACCCTCACGCAGAACGGCCGCAGCGTCACACTCTCGAGCTACACGTCAGCCGTTCGCAACGGCGTCGGCTACGTCCCCGAAGAGCGCCGCACCGACGGCCTCGCCTTGATCATGACCGTGTCGGACAACATCCGACTGCCCAACCGGCAACAACTGTCTCGCTTCGGCATAAAAGCTCCGCGGAAGATCGCGGAGTTTGCCCAGGAACTCGCTGACAAAGTGGGGCTGCGGCCGCCGGAGATCGAGCGGGAGGCGGGGCAATACAGCGGTGGCAACCAGCAAAAAGTCGTCTTGGCGAAGTGGCTGGGGCGTCGACCGGACTTCATGGTTCTCGATGAACCAACGCGCGGGGTCGACGTTGGTGCGAAAGCAGAAATCCATCGCCTCGTCAAAGAGATGGCCGACAACGGCACCGCGGTTCTCGTCGTCAGTTCCGATCTACCCGAACTTCTCGAGCTGTCCGACGTCATCCACGTCATGAGGGATGGACGCATCACCGGATCTCTGACACGCGAGGACGCAACGGAGCAGTCGGTCATGACTCTTGCCGCCGGCGAAGCAGAGGCGGTCGCGTGATGGCCCAACAAACAGCGCCCTCGACGGCAGAGGCACCAACGCAAAGCGAATCCTCACGGCTCGCCGGAATCCTCACCTGGATGTCCCAAAACGGCATCTTTATCTTCACCGCGGTCCTGATCCTGTTCGCGCTCATTTTCGTGGACGGATTCGGCTCCCTGATGAACATCACCGACGTCTTCCACCGGGCGGCTCCGATCGGAATTGTCGCCGTGGGTATGACGTTCGTGGTGATCAGCGGCAACTACCTCGACCTGTCGGTTGTCGCCCAGGTGGCAACGGCCGGCGTGATCTTGATTGCCGTCAGTAACAACTACGGACTCTTTCCAGCCATCCTCGCGGCCCTTGCAGCAGCCATGCTCTTCGCGTTGGTCAACGGCACGGCTGTAGGAATCTTCAAGGCGAACGCGGTCATCGTGACGTTGGCCACGACCTTCATCGGGCTTGGACTATTGCGCTTTTTCTCCGGGGGATCGATCTTTTTCGGACCACCGGATGGGCCAATTAGGACGTTTGGTCTCGGCAAGATCGGACCGGTTCCGTATTCAGCCATCGTCTTGATCATCATGACGATCGTCCTCGGGCTGCTGTTGAACCGGACCAATTTCGGTTTTCTCGTTCGCTCCTTCGGCGTGAACGAGTCCGCGACCCGCCTCGGTGGCACCAACACGGCTCTGGTGATCATCGGAGCCTTCCTGGTGACGGCTGTCGCTGCGATGGTCGCCGGCTTCGTCTTGGCCGCCTTCTCCAACACTGCGGTCTCCAATGACGGAGTCGGGTACGAGTTCCGGGCCCTCGCAGCGATCATCGTCGGAGGGACGAGCGTGTTCGGTGGCCGAGGCAGCGTCTATCGAACGTTCCTCGGAGTGATCTTCGTCAGCGTGCTGACCAACATCCTGGTTCTCTCCGGCATCAGCTTCGGATACCAGCAGGTAGCGCTCGGCGTGCTGATCGTGCTCGCCGTCTCCTTGGATGCCCTCGCACGCAAGGTAGCCCAGCGATGAGTAGCACTATTTCTCTCAGCGCCGACGAGTCGACAGGCACGTGGGGTCGCATTCGTAGAACTGCGTCGCGACGTACCGAGGGACGCGGCATCGTGCTGCTGACCTTCATCATCATCATGGTCGCGCTTCTCGAGCCGCTCGCCTTGACCGCCTACGACGTCACACTGGGCCGCATCGCCTTGATCGGCATCGTCGCTTTGGGCCTGACAGCAGTCATCTTGATGGGCGAGCTAGACCTGAGTGTGGCCAGCACCTTGGCCGTCGCCGGCGTCATCATGGCCAGCATCCCCGACCTTGCGCTGGGCATTGTCGCGGCTCTCGTGGCCGGACTCGTGGTCGGTGTCATCAACGCATTCTTCGTCGCGGTGATCGGCATCAACTCCTTCATCGCGACACTCGGCACACTGTTCGCGCTACGCGGACTCGCCTTCGTCTTGTCCAATGAAGCCCCCGTGAGCCTGGCAAACAAAGACGCCGGAATCGCCTTCGGCCAACCGCTTATTGGGCCGCTCACGCCCCGGATCCTGCTCTTCATTCTGGTGTTCATCGCGATCCAGCTTTTCGTTTCCCGAGTGAAGACGGGCCGTGAATTCTTCGCCGTCGGCGGCAACCGTCAAGCCGCACGGGACGCGGGCATACCGGTCAACAAGAGGATCTTCACCGGATTCATGATCTCCGGCTTCGTGGCGGCCCTCGCTGGTGTCATCAACACCCTCGAACGCACAACGGCCGATCCCACCGCCGGCTCCACCGTTCTGCTCGCCAGTTTCGCCGCAGCGATCATCGGCGGCAACTACCTCAAGGGTGGTCGAGGATCGATCGTTGGGACACTCATCGGCGCCGCATCACTTGGGATCTTGCAGGTAGCGCTGACCATCTCGGGTGTCCAAGTACCTATTCAGCAGATCTACATCGGTCTCATCTTGCTGCTCGCGGTGACCACCGACCCCACCAGTCTTCGTGCGGTTCGCGGAAGTCTTCGGACCTTCCGTCAGAGTCGCATGAAAACCCCGGACGGCTAGCGCTATCCGGACCCCTGCCACCTCCGGTGGCTGACCAGAAGAAATCAACGGAAAGAGGCAAGAAATGCGAAGGTCTCGCGTTACGTTCGCAGCCAGCGTGCTCGCTGCTGCGGCGCTTACTCTGGCCGCCTGCGGAGGGTCTGATGACTCCAGCAGTGCGGATTCAGGAAGCGACGACACTGCGTCGGAGGAAGTCGTCGAAGATGACGCTGCCGATGACGCAGCTGATGAAGCAGCTGACGACACGGCCGCTGCTGATGCTGGCGGTGAAACCTACGAGGTTTACGCGCTGCTCCCCCAGGGCAACGATCAGCCGTACGGCACCACGTACCTGCCCCCGATGGAGGCAAAGGCTGCTGAGCTGGGCATCAACCTGACCATCACCAACTCCGAGTACGACGCTGACAAGCAAGCCAGCGAGTGCGAGGTCGCCGTTGCTGCACAGCCCGACGGCATCATCTTGTGGCCGGCGGTGGCGGATTCCATTCGCCCGTGCCTCCAGGCTGCCAACGATGCCGGCATTCCGGTATGGATCACCAACGCCGACGTCAATCCCGAGGACACGGACCTCACCTACGGCTACTCCGGTACCGACAGCTACGGCCAGGGTGCTGCCTCCGCCGAGATGTTCTGTGAGTTCGCTGATGGCAAGGACATCGGAGCTATCCAGGTCAACGGCCTCACCGGCAACTCCGTGGCGACGCTGCGCGGAAACGGCTTCAGCGAGACAGTTGCTGAGCTGTGCCCGAACGTGACGATCCTCGCCGAGCAGCCCGGCAACTGGAACAAGG
>WLWL01000036.1 GCA_012103605.1 Candidatus Nanopelagicales bacterium | reverse complement strand
CGAACCCGGAAGCTAAGCCCTTCTGCGCCGATGGTACTGCGAGGGGGACCTCGTGGGAGAGTAGGACGCCGCCGGACATTTTTCACAAAGGCCACCTTCGGGTGGCCTTTGTTTGTTCCGCATACGTTTATAGGAGGCTAGGACGGTGACGAATGGATCAGGCGCGAACCAACAGCGTCCAGCGCGGGGTCCGGGCAACCGGCGAAGTCAGCCTCCACACCGAGACAAGCGACATCACGACAAGCGCGATAGTCGTGAACAGCGCGGTGATCGTGGTCCGCGGGAACCCAGCCAGCCGCGCGGGCCCCGCATTCCCGAGGGTGTCGATCCCGCCGAGCTCGATCCGTCGGTGATCAACGAGTTGCGCACTTTGCCGGAAGACATGCGCGACCGTGTCGGGTGCCTTCTTGTGGCCGCCGAGTGGGCGCTGGAGGATGACGAGCCCGAGTCAGCTCTGGAGTTCACCAAGGAAGCCAAGCGCCTGGCGGGACGCGTGGCGTGTGTCCGGGAAGCCCACGGAATCACGTCGTATCGCAACGCACGGTACGCGGACGCGTTGTCCGAGTTCCGAGCCGTGCGACGGATGACCGGCGACGACTCCTTCCTTCCCATGATGGCTGATTGTGAGCGGGGGCTCGGTCGCCCCGAGCGAGCGCTCGAGGTGCTGAAAGGTTTTCGACCCTCGGACCCGGCACTGAAGATTGAAGCGATCATTGTCGGTGCCGGTGCCCGCTCAGATGCGGGTCAGCATGAGGCGGCCTTGGTGATGCTGGACGTTCCGGAGTTGATGAACGGCCCGGACACTGCGGAGCGAATGCGCCTTCGCTACGCCTACGCGGCAACGCTCGAGGCGCTTGGGCGACGCGACGAGGCCGACCAATGGTTCGCCACGGTGGCGCGGGAGGATGTGGACCAGCTCACCGACGCACACACGCGAACGACGGCGTGAACCCCACGAACGGGCAGTCCGTGCCCGATCGGTAGGGATCGGTAAGGAACGGTTCCGGGATTACGTCGAGGCCGTGCTCTTCTCGAGCCATCTCCAGATGCCGGACACTTGCGCTTGCGTACTCGAGAGCTCTTCGAATTTGGCAACGCGATCAGGATCTGAGTAGAAGTCGTGATGGCGCTGTCGGTCCTTTTCGTGAACCATCGCCACGGCGTGCTCCAAGTCGAGCCCTGCGTGATACGCCTGCGACACCTGCTCGACCCAGTAGTGCAGTTCCGCCTCGGATTCTTCGAAGACGCGATCGACGTCGGTGACCGGGCCGAAATGACTGAAGAGCAGTCGGGTGGGAGAAGCCTTGTGCATCCGGTGCAGGGACGACAGCGCAAGGTCAAGGTCGAAATCCGGCGGGGGTGTTGCCGGTCGGATCTCCTCGGTATCCGGCACGAAGACGCCGGCAGCATCGCCCGTGTAGAGGTCGCCGGTCTGAGAATCAACGAGGGCCACGTGGTGAGACGCGTGTCCCGGGTTGTGAAAGGTCTCCAAGCGACGACCGTCACCGAGGTCGACCTCTCCGGTGTCGCTCAATGTGGTCAAACGCTCCGCGGGTGTGGCGATCAGCGGACCGAAGAGCCGGTCCATGTCGGGGCCAAAGACCCGCATGGCGCTGGCCACGAGTTTGGTGGGGTCGGCCAGATGGCGCGCTCCACGCTCGTGCACGACGACCTGGGCCTGGGGGAAAGCGGCAGCGATGTCACCCACTCCGCCCGCATGGTCAAGATGGATATGAGTCACCACTACTGTCGCGAGATCGTTGGCACTCACGCCTAGTTCGGCCAGGGCTGACACGACCGTCGGCGCGGACAGAGCCGTGCCGGTCTCCACCAGGCACGGGCGGGACCCGCGGATGAGGTAACTCGCGGTGATGCCAGTGTGTCCTGCCATCTGAGTGTCGATCGAGTACACGTCATCGCCGAGGTCGGAGATGATCGGTACCGGGGTGTGATCGTCCACATCGCCATTGTGGCGGGACACTCGGCCGGTTGTCTGCAACACCGGCCGAATTCCAGGCCACGACCACGAGGCAGCTGTTGGTAGCCGCGTTCCGTCATCGAGTCGGTGGGTCGATCGACATGCGACCATTCGGAGGTGGACGTAGACCCCTCGCGCACAGGAGCACCGGAAGGGGACACCTATGAGTGGTTCCACCGCGCGAAGCGTCTGTTGTCCGAGGGCAACGCCGATGCCGCCGTGGTGCTCCTCGAACGGGTGCAACGCACCGACGCCACGCCGGCGGTCGCCGAGACGCTTGGTCGGGCGTTGTTCGAAGCGCGTCGCTACGACGAAGCCATCGAGGTGCTGACCGAGCTCGTCGAGCAATCACCGAACGATGACTACGCGCACTACGCTCTCGGCATGGCTCTGTGGCGCCGACAGCAATTCCCCTCCGCTCGCGATCACCTGTCGATGGCATTCGTTATGCGGCCCGATCGCGCTGAGTACGGGCAGGCGCTCGGCCAAGTCAAGGCGACGTTGCGGGCACGATCCGAAGCGGGGTTGCCTCTCATCGGACCTATCGCCGCCGCCGACAGAGCGAACCCGCTGGATGATCCCGGGTCGCCCGGCTCGGTGTAGCCATGACCGCACCTACCACCTTCGTTGACGCCTTCGACGGATTCATCGTCGATGCCGACGGTGTCCTGTACCGCGGAGCCGCGCCCGTGCCGTACGCCTTCGACGCGATGACCGAAGTGGCGCAGTCTCGGCCGTGGTGCGTCGTGACGAACAATGCCGCGAACGCACCAGGGGTGGTTGCGGAGAAACTTCGTGGCCTGGGTCTGGCCGCTGACGACGACAACATCGTGACCTCTCCGCAGGGCGCTGCTGTGTTCCTCGCCCAGCAAGGCATCGCGGCATCGGCGCGCGTTTATGTCGTCGGTGGAGCGGGCATCGACCACGCTTTGCTCGAAGCAGGGTTCGTCCCCGTTCGTGAACCAGACCCCAGTGCGGTGGCCGTCGTTCAAGGCTTGGGCATGGAGGTGTGTTGGAGCGACCTCGCGAACGCGGGGTACGCGATCCAATCCGGAGCGCTCTGGGTGGCCACGAATCCGGATACGAGCCTGCCGACCGAGCAGGGGCTGGCGCCGGGAAACGGCGCGCTCGTCGCCGCACTAAGTGCCACCCTCGGTCGGCAACCCGACGCGGTTACGGGAAAGCCGGAACCGCTGCTGTTCGAGGTAGCGGCCCAGCGATTGGCGGCGGGCACGCCGCTCGTCATCGGTGATCGCGTCGATACGGATATTCGCGGGGCGAATCGAGCGGGCATGGAATCCCTGTTGGTCCTCACCGGGGTGGTGCAGGCGCGAGACCTCGCAACGTTGGTGTCGGTCGACCCCGAGTTTCGACCCACGTACCTCGTGGCGGATCTTCGGGCCCTGGCCGACAGCGTGGACGGTGCCCGCATCGCCGACACCGAGGCGTCGGGTGGTGGGGCCCTGGGGGAGGTGCGGCGACTGCTGGCTCGAAGTTGGGCAGGTATCGAGCAGCTGTCGGAGAGTGACCCGGCGCTGGTCGATGCGTGCCGGGCGCTTGCTGAGGACCTGCGTCACCCGTAGGTGCTTCGCCGGGGATCGATCGATGCTTCGGAACGGCGTTGGTGGCGCACTAGGGTGGAGCGCGAGGAGGCAGCAATGGTGATGGATGCGTTGAAGGGCTACGTGCAATTAGCCACCGGTTTGACCGAGGTCACTGCGGCGAAGGCACGCGATGCGGCGTCGGCGTTGGTCAACCAGGGCATGCAATGGACCGGTAAGTCCTCCGATGCCATGGAGTCGGTGCAGGACATTGCTGATGATCTCCTGGTGACATCGCAGCAAAATCGCGAAGCACTCTTGGAGATGATCCGCACCGAAGTGGATCGGGCGGTCGGCCGTCTAGGTTTCGTCCGCGAAGACGAACTCGCCGCACTGCGGGCGCGCGTGGAGCGTTTGGAGAGCGGAGCCGACGCACCTTCGACCGCGTCTGATGCACCGTCCGCCGGCGGGAACGAAGGACCCGCGCCGGCGCCGAAGGTGAAGAAGAAAGTGGTCCCTGAATGACGTCGGGCGAGTGGGATTCGGCTCCTGATCAAGACGTCTCAGGTGAAGGTATCTCGAGCGACGACGTTTCGAGCGATGCTGTTTCGGGCGATGACGTTTTGACCGACGACGTTCTCGTCGTCGACGAGGCAGTGGTGCCGGAGGTAACGCCGTCTCCCGATGCCGTGCTCCCGGTCTGGGAGCCCACCGGCAACGCCGACGTCGACGGTGCACTTGATCCCCTGCATGCGCTCGCCGACACCGATGTAACACAGCACGTGGGTGTCTTCGAAGAAGTAGAGAGCGCTCTTCGGGCAACGCTCAACGGCCTAGTAGCCGAGGACGAGGCGTCCGGGTAGGAGTCCGTCATGACCCGACGTCGGTTAGACGCCGAGTTGGTGCGCCGAGGCCTAGTTTCCTCACGCGAGCAAGGCCGTGCCGCAATTGAGGGGGGCCGCGTCAGCGTCTTGGGAGTTACCGCAACGAAAGCCGCGACCCAGGTGGACGACTCAGCCCCGATCGAACTAGTGGCCGAACCCGGGTCGGACTTCGTTTCCCGAGGCGCCCACAAGTTGATCGGAGCCCTGGACGCGTTCGACCTCGACGTCAGAGATGCGAACGCGCTGGACGCCGGAGCCTCGACCGGTGGCTTCACCCAGGTTCTCCTGCAGCGGGGTGCTCGCCACGTGATCGCCGTCGATGTCGGGTACGGGCAGTTGGCGTGGTCGTTGCGATCCGACGAACGGGTCACGGTCCTCGAGCGCACCAACGTTCGACATCTCGACGCCTCGCGTGATGAGCTGCCCTACCCGCCAGATCTCGTGGTGGCTGACCTGTCGTTCATTTCGCTCACCGCCGTCCTGCCGGCCTTGGTGACCGTGGCCGCACCCGCGGCGAACCTCATCCTGATGGTCAAACCGCAGTTCGAGGTGGGTAAGGAACGTGTCGGCTCGGGAGTGGTGACCAGCCCGGACCTTCGACGCGAGGCGGTGGCCCGCGTGGTCACGGCCGCCGAAGCCGAGAAACTGGCGATCTTCGGAGTGGCCGCGAGTCCGCTCCCAGGCCCCAAAGGAAATGTCGAGTACTTCCTGTGGATGGGGAAGGTCGGCAGTGACGCGGCCGAGCCGAGCGAGCATGATGGCGCTATGGAGCGCGAGGAACGAGTCTCGGCTGGCTTGTCAGCAGCCGAGATCGAATCGGCGATCGCCCGGGCAGTGCAGGAGGGTCCGCAATGACCGCATCCGCGCCGGTGCGCGTCTTCGTGGTGGTGAACACGGCGAACGCCGACGCACGCCCCGTGGCTCGCTCAGTTGTCGAGGCGCTCCTCGAGTCGGGCGCCCACGTCAGCGGCGTGACGGAGGACATCGAGGCACTCGACATGACGTCCACCGCGGGGATCGAGCTACTTCCGTCGGATCTGTCTGCCGATCCCCCCGGGGGTCGGGCGGGGGCCGACGTGGTCGTGGTCTTCGGCGGCGATGGAACCATCCTGCGGGCCGCAGAGCTCGCGGAACCTGGAACACCGTTGCTGGGGGTCAATCTCGGCCATGTCGGTTTTCTCGCCGAGGCCGAACCCGAGGACGTCACGTTCGTCGTTGAGTCGTTGATTGAGCGCCGGTGGTCCGTTGAGGAGCGGACACGATTGAACGTGTCGGTTCTTCGTGATGGCACCCGTGTCGGGGGAACGTGGGCGGTGAACGAGGTGAGCCTGGAGAAGGGCACTCGGGAGCGCATGATCAACGTTTTGGTTGAAGTCGATGGTCGACCGTTGTCCCGGTGGGGGTGCGACGGTGTTGTGTGCGCGACGCCTACGGGATCCACTGCGTACGCGTTCTCCGCGGGTGGGCCGGTGGTGTGGCCGGAGGTTGCCGCTCTTCTCGTGGTGCCCCTGAGCGCCCATGCACTCTTCGCGCGGCCGCTGGTGGTGTCCCCGAGCAGTTCCATCGCGCTGGATCTCGAGCCGGATTCGCAGGCTGTCTTGTGGGCCGATGGACGCCGGACCATCGATGTTCTGCCCGGTGATCGGCTCGTCGTCTCCGCCGATGACCAGCCGGTGCGCTTCGCCCGCCTCGCACCGGCGCCGTTCACCGATCGTTTGGTGGCGAAGTTCGATCTGCCGGTCGACGGTTGGCGTGGGCGTCAGCGCCCGTGAGCAGTAGCGAATGATCGAACAGCTGCGCATCCAGGGCATCGGGGTCATCGCCGATGCTCAGGTGGACCTCGGTCCCGGTTTGACGGTGATCACCGGTGAGACCGGGGCCGGCAAGACGATGATCCTGTCGGGTATCGAACTGCTGCGCGGCGCCCGAGCGGAGTCCGGACAGTTACGGGAATCCGGCGAGCAGGCCGAAGTCGACGCCGTCGTGACGATCGATGAGGAGCGTCAGCAGCTGCTCGGCGACGTGCTCGAGGACCTCGGAGTTCACGTCGAAGACGACGCCCTCATCGCTCGACGCACGGTGTCGGGAAACGGCAGGTCGCGGGCGCATCTCTCGGGTCGTCCGGTGCCCGTCTCCGCCCTGACGCAGGTGTGGTCTGTTCTTGTCTCGGTGCATGGACAGGCGGATCAGGCGCGTCTGCGACAGGCCGCTGCGCAGCGAGATCTTGTGGATCGGTTCGGAGGCGTCCGGGTACGCGAGGCTCTCACGGCTTACCAGGCGGTGTGGCAGGAGTGGAAAGACGTCGAACACGAGCTGTCACAGTTGCGGGCGTCGTTGTCGGAAAGTGAAAGGACATCGACCCTTCTTCGCTTGGGGATCGCGGAGATCGACGACGTGGCGCCAGAACGCGGCGAGGACGACGCGTTGAACGCGGAGGCGGCGGTGCTGGAGCACGCCGGTGGGCTTCGTGACGCCGCTGTGAGCGCGCGCATCCTGCTCAGCGGTCAGGGAGAAGACGTCGACACCTCGTCGGTGATCAGCATGATCTCCCGCGCCGGGGAGCACCTCGCGTCGATGGCCGATGTCGACGATCGCCTGCGCGAGCTCGGGGTGCGCCTGTCGCAAGCAGCCACCGAGATCGCCGATATCGATGCCGAACTCAGCGATTACCGGCGCAACCTGGATGCGGATCCGGCGCGTCAGGCCTGGGTGGAGGAGAGGCGGTCTCGACTGAAGGCGCTGTGTAAGGCCTATGGCGCGACGGTGGAGGACGTGTTGCAGTGGCGAGCAGAGGCGGAAGCGCGGGTCAGCGCCGTTGACGGTGGGTCGCAGCGCGTCGAGGAACTCGCCGGGCGCGAGGAACTCCTCGCCGAGCAGACGCGGGAAGCAGCAGACGTTCTGTCCCAGTGCCGTCGGGACGCCGCCGCCACGATGGCTGGCCGCGTCGAAACAGAACTTCACGATCTCGCGATGCCACAAGCCCGCGTCCACGCAGAGATATCGACCGATGTCTCCGATCTGCACCCGCACGGCGCGGACGACGTGCGCATCGAGCTCGCTGCGCACCCGGGAGCCGAGCCCCGCCCCATCGGCAAAGGTGCCTCGGGAGGTGAACTGTCGCGATTGGCGCTCGCGTTTGAAGTTGCTCTGGCCGACAACGCCCCGACGCCCACGATGATTTTCGACGAGGTCGACGCGGGAGTGGGAGGCGCGGTTGCGGTCGAAGTGGGTCGACGACTGTCGCGCCTGGCGGCGTCCACGCAGGTAGTCGTAGTGACCCATCTTCCGCAGGTCGCGGCGTTTGCCGATCATCATCTTGTGGTGGAGAAGGGCTCCAACGGTGCCGTGACAGCGGCGAGTGTGCGCGGCGTCGACGGCGACGAGCGGGTCGCCGAGCTGGTCCGGATGCTCAGCGGACTCGAAGGGTCGTCCACCGGCGCGGCGCACGCACAAGAACTACTGGAAGTAGCCAAACGCGAGCGGGATGGCGGCGCGCCGCGAGGTGTGGCAGCGCCGACGTAACGGGCGCGGTAGTCTGACCTTCCGTGGATATGCCCCGCTCCTCCTCCTCGGAAACCAAACATCTCTTCGTCACCGGTGGTGTGGCGTCGTCGCTAGGCAAGGGGCTGACGGCTTCGTCGCTGGGAAATCTCCTGAAGGCGCGCGGTCTGCGCGTCACCATGCAAAAGCTCGATCCCTACCTCAACGTCGATCCCGGAACCATGAACCCGTTCCAGCACGGAGAGGTGTTCGTCACCGACGACGGTTCGGAAACAGACTTGGATATCGGGCACTACGAGCGCTTCTTGGATACCGACCTGTTGGGATCGGCGAACGTCACCACGGGTCAGGTGTACTCCACCGTCATCGCGAAGGAACGCCGCGGCGAGTACCTCGGCGACACCGTGCAGGTCATTCCGCACATCACGAATGAGATCAAGGCACGGATTCGCCGGATGGCCGGATCGGACGTGGACGTCGTCATTACCGAGGTCGGGGGCACCGTCGGAGATATCGAGTCGTTGCCGTTCCTCGAGGCGGTCCGGCAGATCCGTCACGAGGTGGGTCGTGACAACGTCTTCTTCCTGCACGTGTCCTTGCTGCCCTACATCGGTCCGTCGGGAGAGTTGAAGACGAAGCCGACGCAGCATTCGGTCGCCTCCTTGCGAAATATCGGCATCCAGCCCGATGCGATTGTCCTGCGGGCGGATCGTCCGGTTCCGACCAGCATCAAGCGGAAAATCTCGATGATGTGCGACGTCGACGCCGAAGCGGTGGTGGCCGCCGTCGACGCCCCGAGCATTTACGACATCCCGAAAGTTCTGCACAGTGAAGGCCTCGACGCATACGTGGTGCGCCGCCTTGATCTGCCGTTCCGTGATGTGGACTGGACGGGCTGGGACGACCTGCTGGGCCGCGTGCACAACCCGTCGAGTGAAGTCACGATCGGTTTGGTCGGCAAGTACATCGATCTGCCGGACGCGTACCTGTCTGTCACTGAAGCCATTCGCGCGGGCGGCTTCCAGAACGACTGCAAAGTGCACCTTCGGTGGGTGTCCAGCGATGAGTGTGCAACGCCCGAGGGTGCAGCGCGCAACCTGGCCGACCTCGATGGCATCTGCGTTCCCGGCGGTTTCGGGGTGCGGGGCATCGAAGGCAAACTCGGGGCACTCACCTACGCCCGAGAGAACGGTGTGCCGACCTTGGGATTGTGCTTGGGTCTGCAGTGCATGGTGATCGAATTCGCCCGCACCGTGGCGGGTTTGGAGGGAGCGAACTCGTTGGAGTTCGACGAGTCCACACCCCATCCGGTCGTCTCCACGATGGCCGATCAGCGTGATGTGGTCTCGGGTGATCGCGACATGGGTGGAACGATGCGACTGGGCTTGTACCCGGCGAAGTTGCTGGCGGGAAGTCAAGCCGAGGCCGCCTACGCTCAACCGTACGTTGATGAAAGGCACCGCCACCGGTACGAGGTCGCCAACTCCTACCGCCCCGCCCTGGAAGAAGCCGGCTTGGTCTTCTCCGGTACGTCACCCGATGGGCGCCTGGTCGAGTACGTCGAGTTACCCGCGATCACGCACCCCTTCTACGTCGGCACCCAGGCCCACCCGGAGTTCCGTTCTCGCCCGACCCGGGCGCACCCCTTGTTCGCTGCCTTGATCGAGGCGGCGAAAGTGCGCCATCACGGTGCATCGGTGTCGGCCGAGGATCACTCGCAAGCACCGGTGTCGTAACCCACGATGCCACCGGAAGGTCTTCCTCGACCCGAGGAGATGTGGTCGGGCGCTGTCGCCGATGCGTCGGACGATTCGCATCCCATCATCGAGCGCACCGAGGAGTTCGAGGGTCGCGTGTGGTCCGTTGTCCGTGACCGTGTCGGGTTCGGTCACCACGAGGCGACGCGCGACGTCATCGTCCATCCGGGGGCGGTCGCGATCGTCGCGCTCGACGATGAAGATCGGATTCTGCTGATTCGTCAGTATCGCCATCCCGTCGCCATGTACATGTTCGAGCCACCGGCGGGCCTGCTCGACACGGCGGGGGAGTCGGCGCTGGAGACAGCCAAGCGAGAACTAGCCGAGGAGGCTGGGGTTCAGGCGTCGCAGTGGAACGTCCTGGTGGACCTGTTCAACTCACCGGGTGGCTCCAGTGAAGCGATCCGAGTCTTTCTCGCCCGCGGCCTGGAGTCCCTGCCGGGAGGTCGCCCGCACACGGGAGAAGCCGAGGAGGCGTACCTGCCGCAAGCATGGGTCCCCCTGGCGGAGGCGGTGCAGCTGGTGCTGCACGGCCGGGTGGGCAGTCCGTCCGCGGTGGCGGGGATCTTGGCCCTCGCGGCGCTTCCCAGCCGAGATGAGGGGGACCTGCGGCCGGCGAATGAGCCGTGGAATGCCCGTGCCTGGCTTGAGGCCAATTCCCGGGTTCGCCGGGTCTAATCTGATCCTGGACAACAACGGGCAGGGGCGGTGTGGCCCGCCCTGACGCACAAGGAGGCGGCATGCGTATCGGTGTTCCCACGGAGGTGAAGAACAACGAATTCCGGGTCGCGATCACCCCGGCGGGCGCCATGGAACTCACCCGGCATGGTCACGACGTCCTCGTGCAGTCCGGTGCGGGCCTGGGGTCCTCGATATCCGACGCGGAGTACGTCGCCGCCGGCGCTCAGTTACGTGACACGGCCGATGATGTCTGGGGCGACGCCGAGATGGTGTTGAAAGTCAAGGAGCCTGTGGCCGAGGAGTACCACCGGATCCGCGCCGGGCAGGTGGTGTTCACCTACCTGCACTTGGCTGCCTCGCGCGAATGCACCGACGCGATATTGCGCGCCGGCGCCACCGCGATCGCGTACGAGACAGTCGAACTGCCCGACGGGAGTCTTCCGCTATTGGCGCCCATGAGCGAGGTGGCCGGACGGCTGGCACCTCAGGTCGGCTCGCACGCTCTGATGCGCGCCCATGGTGGGCGTGGAGTGCTCATGGGTGGCGTCTCGGGTGTGTACGCCGCGAAAGTGGTCGTGATCGGTGCGGGTGTGTCCGGAATGAACGCCGCCGCGATAGCACTCGGCATGCAAGCCGAGGTGCTGCTGCTGGACAAGAACATCGCGCGATTGCGGCAGATGGATGCCATCTACCAGGGGCACATGCAAACCGTGGCGTCCAACGCTTTTGAGATCGAGCGCGCCGTGCTCGACGCAGACATGGTGATCGGGGCCGTACTGGTTCCGGGCGCGAAGGCGCCGACGCTGGTCTCGAACGAACTGGTCTCTCGCATGAAGCCTGGATCGGTGCTCGTCGACATTGCCATCGACCAGGGCGGGTGCTTCGAAGACTCTCGTCCGACCACGCACGACGACCCGACGTACCGGGTACACGATTCGGTGTTCTACTGCGTCGCGAATATGCCGGGCGCCGTTCCGCACACCTCCACCTACGCGCTCACCAACGTGACCCTCCCGTACGCCACCGCCCTCGCCGACAAGGGCTGGAGGCAGGCCCTGGCCGATGACGCAGCTTTAGCACTTGGGCTGAATGTGCACGACGGTTCCTTGACGTACGAAGCCGTGGCCGAGGCCTTCGACCTTCCGTACGTTCCGGTAGCCGAGGTGCTGGCCTAGTCTGCGGCGACCCCTATGACGGCAATCTCTGTGGATGACGCCATCGCCGGGTACATCGACCACGTAAGTGTGGAACGGGGACTGTCCGCGAACACCGTCGCCGCGTACAAGCGTGACTTGGCTCGCTACTCACGCTGGTGTCGGTCCATCGAGATCGCCCTCGTCGAGGAGGTCGAGTCTCACGACGTCGCACGATTCGCGGCATCCCTACGAAACCCGAAAGCCAACGGCGTGGCCAAGGAGTCGACCCTCAGCGCCTCGAGCGCCGCGCGGGTGGTCGTCGCGGTGCGTTCCTTCCACAAGTTCGCGGTCCTCGAGGGGTGGTCTCCGTCGGATCCCGCAGCCGAGGTGGCACCGCCGTCCATCCCTCGGCGCTTACCTAAAGCCCTGCCCTACGCGAGCATCGAAGCCATGATCGGCGCCACGCAGGACCCGGCCACCGCCGTGGGGTCAAGGGATCGCGCACTGTTGGAGGTTCTGTATGGGACTGGGACGCGAATATCCGAAGTGGTCGGCCTGGACGTAGACGACGTGGACCTCGACGCCAGCACCGTGGTCGTCACGGGCAAGGGCAGCAAGCAGCGACGATTGCCGTTCGGTGAGGCCGCCCTCGCCGCCCTCGAGGCCTACCTGATCCGAGGCCGCCCGGCCCTGGCAGCCGCCGGTTCGGCCAAGCGCCGACCGGGCGCGGCGTTGTTCCTCGGCGTGCGGGGTGCCCGGATGTCCCGCCAGGCAGCTTGGGAAGTAGTTCGGGCCAGCGCGGAGGCAGCGGGGATCACCGATGAGGTGGGCCCCCACACGCTGCGTCACTCCTACGCGACCCACCTGATGGAGGGTGGGGCCGACGTCCGGGTGGTGCAGGAGCTCCTCGGTCACGCATCGGTGACCACGACCCAGATTTACACCCTGGTGACGGCCGACTCGCTGCGCGAGGTGTACGCCGCCAGCCACCCTCGCGCGCAGTAGGCTCACGGCGAGATGGAAGGACGCCGATGACTGACGATCAGGAACCTTCGGCCACCGTTGGCTCCGGTGGCGAGCCCCCGGCGCCGGATCCGGTCACCTCGCACGGCCCGGCGCGCGTTATCTCGATGGTCAACCAAAAAGGCGGGGTGGGGAAGACCACCTCGACGGTGAGCCTGGGTGCAGCACTGGCCGGTTATGGACGCCGGGTACTGCTCGTCGACTTCGACCCGCAGGGTGCGCTGTCGGTCGCCCTGGGCTATAACCCGAACGAGATGGAATTGACCGTCTACAACCTGTTGACCGACCCCACGTGCCATCTCGGTGACGTGCTCGTGCAGACCGAGGTCGCCGGCATGGACCTCGTTCCCAGCAACATCGACCTGTCGGCGGCCGAGATCCAACTGGTGTCGGAAGTGGGCCGGGAGTACGCCCTCCAGCGAGCGTTGGAGCCGGTGGTGGCTGACTACGACATCGTGCTGATCGACTGCCAGCCGTCGTTGGGTCTGCTGACCGTCAACGCTTTGACGGCCAGTAGTGACGTCATCATCCCGATGGAGACCGAATACTTCGCGCTGCGCGGCGTTGCCCTCCTGCAGGACACCATCAACAAGGTGATGGGTCGATTGAATCCGGACCTGCGCATTCTCGGCGTGCTCGCCACGATGTATGACCCGCGGACGCTGCACAGCCGCGAGGTACTGGAGACGGTCACCAAAGCCTTCGGTGACCAGGTGTTCACCACCGTCATCAATCGCACGGTGAAGTTCCCCGACGCTGCTGTCGCGGGTGAGCCAATCACGTCCTTCGCGTCGAGTAGTTCCGGTGCCGAGGCGTACCGTCGACTGGCGAGGGAAGTCCTCGCCCGGTGACGATCTCCACGGACAATCCCGGGGAGTCGGTCGCGCTTGCAGATACCGATCCTGGCGCGCCCTCACCGGCGAGCGGTTTTTCTCTGAAGGTCGGCGACTTCGAAGGCCCCTTCGACCTGTTGCTATCGCTGATCGCACGACACAAGCTCGAGGTCACCGAGCTGGCGCTGCACGAGGTGACCGACGAGTTCATCGCCTACATCAAGGCCAAGGGTTCTGATTGGGATCTGGACGAGGCGTCGAGTTTTCTGGTTGTCGCGGCGACGCTGTTGGATCTGAAGGCGGCGCGCCTGCTTCCCAGCGGGGAAGTAGAGGACGAGGAG
>WLWL01000208.1 GCA_012103605.1 Candidatus Nanopelagicales bacterium | reverse complement strand
GTCTCGCCAGATATACGTACTCGAAGAGACATCCCTTGGGGTCGGCCGTGGCGAAGTGATGGGATCGCAGGCCGTTGGAGTCGATGACGACCAGCTCGCCCGGTTCGACTTCACGAACAACGGACGCGCCCACGATGTCGAGGGCTGCGGTCTCACTGGCGATGACCCATCCACGCTCGAGTCGCCCTAGGACAAGAGGACGTATTCCTTGCGCATCACGAGCGGCGTACAGGGCGTCGTCGTCCATGAAGACCAGCGAGAACGCACCGAGAAGTTTCGGGAGCTCCTCGAGTGCCGCCTGTTCGAGTGGCAGATCGGGGTGAGCCGCGAGAAGACCGGAAATGACTTCCGTATCGGTGGTCGCATGCAGACCGGCGTTGATGGGCAATTCACCTGATGTGCTGGCCAATTCTGCCAGCCGCTCGGACAGGTCTGCCGTGTTGGTGAGGTTTCCGTTGTGCCCGAGGGCCAGGTTTCCCGTCGCTGTCGGGCGGAACGTCGGCTGGGCGTTCTCCCACACGCTCGAACCCGTGGTGGAGTAGCGCGTGTGGCCGATGGCAACGTGTCCCTGCAGCGATTCCAGACTCGCTTCGGTGAAGACCTGTGACACCAAACCCATGTCCTTGTAGACGACGATGTGCGATCCGTCGCTGACGGCGATTCCTGCGGATTCCTGTCCGCGATGCTGCAGTGCGTACAGGCCGAAGAACGTGAGTTTTGCGACTTCTTCACCCGGAGCCCACACTCCGAAAACCCCGCAGGCATCCTGGGGACCCTTTTCGCCGGGGAGGAGCTCGTGGGTTAGTTGCCCATCTCCGCGCGGCACGTGCTCAGACTACGGGGTCAGCGAACATTCGTGCTGTTCCGGTCACGACCACCCGCACCGGATCACCCACCGCGACCCCGGCACCTCCGGCCGAGCGCACATCCACCAAGGGTCCGTCGTTCAACCGGATGGACGTCAGCGAATCGTGCCCGTGATAGCGAATGGATTCCACGGTTCCCGGGACACCTTGCGGGTCCGGACCAACACCTCGCTCGGCGACCAGAACAAGTTGCTCGGGGCGCAACACAACTCGCCCGCTACTCGATTCTGATTCGCTGTGATCACGAATCGGCACCCAGCCCACGGCTGTGTGTGCGCTTGCCCCTTGCATCTCGGTCACCGGCAGTTCGACTAGATCGCCGATGAAACGGGCAACGTTGAGCGTCGTGGGGTCGTCGTAGACAGTCCACGGCGCATCTACCTGCTCGATCCGCCCCGCCGACATCACCGCCACCCGGTCCGCCATCGATAGGGCTTCTTCCTGGTCATGGGTCACGAGAACCGCCGTTGTGCCGATGTCCGCGAGAAGTCTGCGCACCTGGGTGCGCACATCAATCCTCAGCGAGGCATCGAGGGAGGAGAAAGGCTCATCGAGCAACACCAGCGATGGCGCGGGAGCAAGTGCTCGAGCGAGAGCGACTCGCTGTTGTTGACCGCCCGATAGCTCGTGCGGTCGGGCCTTTTCCAGTCCCGACAGGTCCACCATCTCGAGCATTTCGGCGACCCTCGCCCGCGCCTTCTTTTTATCGCGCAGACCGAAGGCGATGTTCCCGGCGACGTCGAGATGCGGGAAGAGCGCGCCTTCCTGCGGAACGATGCCGATCTGACGTCGCTCGGGCGGAAGCCACGTTCGCTCGTTTGACGCGATCGTTCCTGCGATCGTGACGATGCCCGTTGCCGGGCGGAGGTACCCCGCGATGGCGCGCAGCAGCGTGGTCTTCCCGGAGCCGCTCGGACCCAGAATGGTGACGAACTCTCGCTGCTCGACCTCTATCGTGACATCCCGCACGACCATGGGTCCGCCGTAACCGACAAAGATGTTCTGAAGAGACAGTTGGGGCACTGCAGGCGACGTTGTCATCGGACACCACCAACGTAGGCCACCTCGTCGGTGCGAACCATCTCACCATCCGCACGATCAGCGCTGGTTGATGTTTCGGGCGATCGCGCCATCCACCGACCCATGAGCCACGCAGGTACCGATGCAAGAACGATCATGGTCAATGCATACGGGGCGGCAGAACCGAAGGCTTGGATTTCCGTTCGCGACCACAATTCGGTGGCCAGGGTGTTGAAACCGGTGGGCCGCAGCATCAAGGTGGCCGGCAATTCCTTCATCGCTGTCAGAAAAACGAGGAGCGTTCCGGCTGCGATTCCCGGCCATGCGAGACGACCCGTCACCGTGCACCAGGCACTAAGCGGGCCCCGCCCGAGGCTTCGCGCGGTGGATTCCAAACCCGGTGGCACGTGGGCGATCGCCGATCTGCTCGATCCGATGGCTTTCGGGAGAAAGAGCACGGCGTAGGCGAAGGCGAGCACCGCAAGAGTCTGGTACG
>WLWL01000207.1 GCA_012103605.1 Candidatus Nanopelagicales bacterium | reverse complement strand
GCACGGTCGCCGAGGTTGCGCCCGTCGCGCCGACCCCCGGCCGTAGAGCGTCCACCAGCGGCACAGCGCCTCTCACCCCCGCCCGCTCGGTATCTGCTGTCACCGCCACCGGTCCGGTGGCTCGGATGAGTACCGGCGTAGGTGAATTCGATCGAGTGCTTGGCGGGGGTCTCGTGGCCGGTCAGGTGCTGCTCGTCAGCGGTGAGCCGGGGGCTGGCAAGAGCACACTGCTACTCGACGTCGCGAACGCCATTGCCGCGAGCACGGGTCGCGCCGCACTGTACGTATCCGGTGAGGAGAGCGTCGACCAGATCGCCGTGCGGGCCTCAAGAATCGGCGTGGACGACGAGCACCTGTATCTAGCCGACGAAACCGACCTCGCGAATGTCATCGGACACATCGACGCGCTCGGCTCGGATCTTTCTCTCGTCATCGTCGACTCCGTTCAAACCATCGCCTCGGCAGACGTGGATGGGCGCGCTGGAGGCGTTGCGCAGGTCATGGAGGTGGCGCACGCGCTGACGCGAGTAGCAAAAGCGCGCGGCATCCCGGTCTGCCTCGTCGGGCAAGTGACGAAGGAATCCACCGTGGCCGGTCCGCGAGCTCTCGAGCACATCTGCGACGCCACGCTCTCTCTCGAAGGTGATCGGCACACATCTCTGCGACTGCTGCGGGCTGTGAAGAATCGTTACGGCCCCGCCGATGAGGTCGCATGCTTCGAGCAAACCGACGCCGGCATGCGGGAGGTGGTCGACCCCAGCATGCTCTTTCGAGAAGATCGTCGATCACCAGTCCCCGGCACCTGTATCACCGTCACCATCGAAGGCCGCCGGGCCATGCTGGCGGAGGTCCAATCCCTCGTCGCCCCCACTACCAATCCGAACCCACGCCGCGGAGTGTCCGGTCTGGACTCTTCACGGGTTGCCATGCTCGTCGCCATCACAGAGCGGGTAGCCGGCTTGAAGCTCGCCGACAAAGACGTGTTCGTGGCAACCGTCGGAGGAATCCGGCTTGCTGATCCGAGCACTGACCTGGCGACGTGCTTGGCAATCGGATCCGCCGCCAACGATGCTCCCTTGCCGCTCGACATCTCTGCTATCGGCGAGGTCACGTTGTCCGGAGATGTACGTCGGGTGCCGATGATCGGTCAGCGCATAGCGGAGGCTGTTCGCTTGGGCTACGCCCGCGTTCTCGCACCCATCGGCGCGACGGCCGCACTTGAATCGCGCACTTCGACTGTGGAGATCATCGAGGTTCACGACCTAGCGCAGGCATTCACTCGCCTGTCGGGAATGCGCGAGCTCGATCCAACCTTCTAGTTCTTCTTGTTACTCAAGGCAAACGGTGTGCCATCGCTCGTGACCTTGAGGTTCCTACCGACGACCTCGTAGCGACCTGCTTTGGCCTTCCTGCCCTTGCCTTCGTCCGGGCAACCCTTCTGGCTCAGGCGACTGTTCCACGTCAAAGTCAACACCGCTTGCTTCTCCGGGGCCATCAAGATTCTGTCTGACTCATCGCTCGTCGAACAGTCGTCACTCGACCACACGTGATAGCCGCCAGAGGTGATCTCCAACTCGTTCGCCTTCGGCCCGATGTCACGGAAGCAGGGCACGTCCCCGACATTGGTGATCGTGAGCGTGAGAATCGGATCTTGCTGACCGACGCGATATGTAGACGAGTCTGTCGTTGCCGTCACCTCGATAGCGGAGTCGAGGCATTCGGTTGGCTCTGCAGGGGTAGAGAGTGCCTCTTCGCTGGGTGAAGACCCATCGTCTTCGAGCACCTCGGCCTCCTCGGAGCCGACCTCGGTCGACGTATCCGGCGTGGCTGCGCTTCGAGATCCAAGGAACCACCAGCCACCCAGCACCAGGGTGACGACGACGAGAAGCAAGGCTCCCCTGCGGACCCAGTACACGACGTCCGGCTCGGGTCCCACAGGTTGCATCAGGCCGGCCATGTTGTCCACGGTACTGCGACGTTCGCCCTCCCATGGAACGATCCGGACCGTGGCGAAAAACACACGTCGGGTCGCCAGCGTGTGCTCCTGGTTCGATGACAACGCCCGCCCCCTCCCCTGGCGGAGCTCTACCCCCTGGGGGGTGGTCGTGTCCGAGTTCATGCTCCAGCAGACGCCGGTGCATCGAGTCGAGCCCGTTTGGCGGGACTGGATAACACGCTGGCCCACGCCGCAGGCCCTGGCCTCGGAGCCTTCAGGTGAGGCGGTCCGGGCGTGGGGACGGTTGGGCTACCCGCGACGGGCACTGCGCTTGCACGCAACCGCCCAGCAGATCACCGATAACTACGAAGGGCGCGTCCCCTCCGGTGAGGGAGAACTCCGCGCACTCCCGGGCGTTGGCGAATACACGGCCGCTGCCATTCGTGCCTTCG
>WLWL01000206.1 GCA_012103605.1 Candidatus Nanopelagicales bacterium | reverse complement strand
ACCACACCCACACACTCCACCACCGACGATGCCGACGAAGACGCGCTCGCAGACGCTGATGGTGACGGAGACTCGCTCAACGAGACAGACGGCGACGGCGATGCACTCGGGGAGGTGGATGCAGACGGCGACGGCGATGCACTCGGGGAGGTGGATGCAGACGAAGACTCAGACGGCGAGTCACCACCGTCGGCTACCCCATGACCAACGACGCCCTCATTCGAGCCATCATCACCAGGCGTGCCAGCAGACGTACTCTCACCGGACGTCGCCTCCACGATCGTCTCGACCGCAGCCGGCGCCACCCCATCCGACGCTTCTTCGATCACGACCTCGCCAGACGAGGGCTCTTCGACTGGTTGCCGATCACTCGGTTGCCCGTCACTCGCCGGCGACGTTGTTGCCAACGGGCTTGCGGACGGCGACACCGACGGTGAAACGCCAGACGCAATACACAAATCCGGCACCACACTGGGCATCACCCACGAATCGTCAACAACCCCAACGGGCTCACTTGACGACTGTGCAGGGGGCGCCAGGACCAACGACAACCCCAACCCCGCCACAACCATGCAGGCAAAGGTTCGACTCACAGGCACATGGGGATTAACGACGAGACTCGCCCTCCCCAAGAACTCTGCCGCGCAGCGGCTTCCGGAGGCCGCGTTGTGTAGACCTTGAGGATACGTCTCCGCTACATCAGCACTTCCAAGAATGAGGGGTTTCCCTCACTTGCTCAATGTCCCGCTCACTAGAGGCCGTCACCGTTCCAGCGCACAGCGCCTGTTGATGCACCCGCACCCCTGGCCACAACCCATCAACTCACCAGGGCCGTACGTCATGTCGGAACGGCCGGGTGCCACTACTTGCTTTTCCACGAGGGATCCAAACACCGGGAATAGGTATCTCTAACCCAAATCCCAGATTCTTCTCACTCTCAGATGGTCACGCTCACAAATCAGCGCGCACGGTGTTGCTGTCCGGCCCACCTCTTGGGTTCGAGCTAGTCCAGTAGACGACGTCCCAAACCGGCGCAGCGGAGACCGCGGCTCGATAGTCGGCACGTGCCTGCCGCTGACAAGTGATGTGCGCGAGCTGGCCGTCGGACAGGGCCACGTTGGCAAGCATGCTGGACTGCGCAGCTACGTTGAGTGTCGCGTTAGCCCTTTGTTCTTTCGCGCCTTGTCGTGAGGAAGACCATCGCCTTGTCAATCCCCCACAGCAGTAGTGCGAGAACGCAGCAGGCCAACAAGATGACAGTCAGGTTCGTCAAGACGGCCCCGTAACCGAGTTTGACGACGTTCACGAAAGGGTAGGGGTAGGCGTCGATGACGGCGCCTCGACTCAGCGTGAGAAGGATCCACGAGAGCGGCAAAATGAAGCTGGCCATGATGAGTTTCGGCGAAATCCAACCCCGAGGTCCGGCGATCAGCCATGAGAGAACGAACGCCAGTGGTGTCAATATGTGATTGCACGCATTGCTGACTGCGGCTGCCCCTTGGGTGTCTACGAGATCGGCGAGAGCGAAGTGATAGATCAAGCCGGTGGCTGAAATCATGAGAAGAGCGCTCAACCACAGGGTTCGAAACCATGGGACCGCCGCACGCGGTCGATACACAAAATAGCCAGCGACGATGGCGACAACAATGTTCGACCAAATAGTGAAGAACGACAGGTAATCGACGATGCGATTGATGAGGGGCTGCCCCGGACTCCCCAATAATGACGACTCCGTAGACAGGCTGGGGTAGGTGTCTCGCAGAACCATCGAAAACCCGATGGCGAGCCCCAAACCGGCGATTCCGCAAGTGATTGAGTAAGCCCACCGATATCTAGCGGCACTCATCTGGTGAGCCTAGGTCGCTTCACGAGACGTTATTGACGTGTTGCACCACATGCTGAACGACTCTCGCCGGCAACTCCACGCGAACAGACCACCGGCCTCCATCCCGAAGCCGCCGGGGAAAGTCATGCCTTGGCGATGAAGGTGTACTCGCCTTCGTCATCGGTCTTGGGGTCTAGCCAGATAATGGAGCATTTGCCGGACTCCTTGAACTTGGCGATTACTTCGCCCCTCTTGGTCGTTTTGATTGCACAAACCTCCACACTGTCTTGAGTCGCGCGCCACTCGAGACGCTCGCCGAGAGCAGTCCTTGCCTGGGCGACCTGCTCGAGTGTGTAGGTGTCACCAACCTCTACCTTCTTGTCGCTCAGCGCCTTCTCGAGAAGCCCCGGTTCCCACGGAAGAACCATGGTGGCCGACTCAATGCTGTCCACCCACGCGTCTGCACCGGAGAGACCGGAGTACAGCTCGGCAGAGATAAAAACGTCTTTCAGCCCGGGCACGGTCGGAGTGAACTTGAAGGTGGCGACTCCATCAACAAAGGGGGCTGCTGCAACGGGGGCACCATCCA
>WLWL01000205.1 GCA_012103605.1 Candidatus Nanopelagicales bacterium | reverse complement strand
GCACCCGCATCCGACCCCGACTAGCGTGGGGCCCTCAGGCGAGGTGGCAGAGCGGCCGATTGCAGGCGCCTTGAAAGCGCCCGAGGGGAAACCCTCCGGGGGTTCAAATCCCTCCCTCGCCGCGTGACGGCGTCAACCTCGATGCACCGATGACTCTGGGCGGATACGCGCTGCTCGGAGCCATCGACATCGCGATCATCGCGGGACTGTCGGTCGCTATTGGCGCGAGCGCACCCCACTGGCCGAAGCGATGGCTCGACCGCGACTCTTTCCTCACCCGACCCGCACCATGGGAGACGGCTGCGTTCTTTCGCCGCCTCGGCGCTACCCAACTGGCCACCCGGCTTCCGGAGTACGGGGCGGTCTTTGGTGGTCGAAGCAAACGAGATGTCCCCGGGCACGACCTCGAATCCCTCGAGGCCTACCTCGGCGAAGTGCGACGGGCGATCGTGGTGCACGAGTTGTCGATGCTCACTTGGCTCCCGCTGCTCGCCTTCAACCCGTGGTGGCTGTCCCTTGCCGGTGCCGTTATCGCCATCGGCGTGAACATCCCGTTCCTGATCATTCTCCGGAGCAATAACGTTCGCCTGTTGCGCATGATTGCCATTGCGCGCAACCGAGAGAAGGAGGCCGGTTCATGAGCGATTTCGGCGTGACATCCATGACCGCGAAATTGCGGCGGGTGGCCGTGCGACCACCCTCGACCCGAGGGGACTACGCCTCCGCCCACTGGGCGCAGCCTGTCGACCTCGACCTCCTCGCCGAACAGCACGCCGCTTTCGTCGAGCTGCTGCGGCAACTCGGATGCGACGTGGACGTCCTCAACCCGGTCGATGACATGCCGGACGGCATCTTCACCTACGACCCGTGCTTCGTGGTCGGCCCCGGCTTTATCGAATTACGCGGGGCCAAAGACGCACGCGTGGCAGAACCCGCCGTACTCGCGGCGGAGTTGCACGAGCGTGGCATCCCCCGGGTCGGACAGCTCACCGGCGACGCCACCGCCGACGGTGGAGACATGTTCTGGCTCGATACGACAACCCTGGCTGTCGGTCGTTCTTACCGCACCAACGATGCAGCGATCGATCAGCTTCGCCAGATCCTCGAACCAGACGTAACGGTGACGGCGTTCGATGTTCCCCACGGTCTCGGTCCGGACTTCTGTTTGCACCTGATGAGCGTTATCTCACCGGTGCGCGAGGACCTGGCCGTTGTGTATGAGCCGCTCGCTCCGGTCCGCCTGCTGCACGAACTGCGCCGGCGTGGAGTCGAGGTCTTGCCGCTTCCCGAAGAAGACAACCTGACCTTGGGGTGCAATGTGTTGGCGATCCGGCCCGGAGTCGCCGTCATTGCCTCCGGCAACGACGCGACGGTGGCGCTGCTGCGCGACCGCGGCGTGGAAGTGCACGTGTATGAGGCGAGTGAAATCAGCAAAGGCGAGGGCGGCCCGACGTGCCTGACCCGCCCGCTGCTGCGCGGGTAAGCGCTAGAAGGTCGTCGCGTCGATAACGAACCGATAGCGGACGTCGCTGTTCACGACCCGCTCCCAGGCTTCGTTGATCTGGGCGGCATCGATCACTTCGACGTCGGAGCCGTATCCGTGCTCCGCGCAGAAATCGAGCATCTCCTGCGTTTCGCGAATCCCACCGATATTCGAACCGGCGATACGACGACGCTGGCTGTTCAGAGAGAAGATGTTCATCTCCAGCGGCTTGTCGGGTAGTCCGACGTACGCCATCGTCCCGTCGGTTGCGAGCAAGTTGATGACCGGATCGAGTTTGATGGGTGCGGAGACCGTGTTGACGATGAGATCGAACGTCATCGCACGCTCCTTCATCGCTGCGCGATCGGACAGCAGCAAGAAATCGTGCGCGCCGAGACGCTTCGCGTCGGCTTCCTTGCTGGGGGAGTGCGAGATGAGGGTTACGTCGGCACCCATCGCTACGGCATGCTTCACGCCCATGTGGCCGAGGCCACCCAAGCCCATGATCCCTACTCGTTTGCCCGGACCGGCGTCCCACTCGCGCAGGGGTGAGTACGTCGTAATTCCGGCGCACAGAAGCGGGGCGGCGACGTCGAGCGCAAGTGAGTCCGGGATGCGCAGAACGTAGTGATCGTCGACGACGATGGACGAGGAGTAGCCGCCGTACATCACTTCGCCGTCATAGCTCTTGCCGTTGTAGGTCGGCACGAACCCCTTGACGCAGTAGTTCTCGAGCCCGGCGGTGCAGTTGTCGCACTCCATGCACGTCTCAACGAACACACCCACGCCGACACGGTCACCCACGGAAAACTTCGTCACGTCGCTACCGACGTCGCACACCACTCCGGCGATCTCGTGACCGGGAACCATCGGAAACAGAGAGGTGAACCACTCCTCGCGCGCCTGATGGATGTCGGAGTGACAAATACCCGAGTA
>WLWL01000204.1 GCA_012103605.1 Candidatus Nanopelagicales bacterium | reverse complement strand
CTTTTGGCGAGCCGATGGGGCTCATTCGCAGTGACGACGCTGGGCGGGCCTGGTCGGAAATATCACTCGGTGGAGAGGCAGATTTCCACTCCTTGGCTGCGGATGGGACGGCTATTGCGGGGTGGGCGACCACGGGGGCGCTGTTGTGGTCGGAGGACGAGGGAGAAAGTTGGCTGCCTGGTCCGGTGACGACCGTGTATTCGGTGGCCTTGTTCAAGGACCAGTTGTGGTTGGCCGTTCCCGACGTAGGACTCGCCGTGTGGAATCGCGACGCGAATGTGATTGAGCCCGTGGGAGACGCGGGTGTTCTGCTTGCCACGGCCGATGACGGATCGGCCATGTGGCGGGTGGATCCGGATGGCTCCGTTCATCGAACACTCGACGGTCGCGACTGGCAGCATGCCGGGTCGGTGGGCGCGGCAGAGGCTATCGCCGCTTCGCGAAACTCCGCCTTCATTGTCACAGCCACCGGTGTGCAACGTCTCCACCGTGAGGGTTGAGTGTGCGCTCGTTGAATCGCGTCGGCTACATCTCCATTCTTTGCGCAGGTGTCCTCCTCGTATTGACGTCACAGTGGCTCTACGTCGGAGCCTTTCTCGGGCCAGTCACTGCCCCAGATGTCATTGCCGTTGCGACGATCGCGCTAGCGGCTTTTCAATGGATTCGATCCCCGAAGGCGCAGCGGTTAAACAAGTGGCAACGCATCTTCCTTGCAGCGGCGTTGCTGACGTGGATATGCGTGGGAATGACCACGGCGATCCGCTTCTCATACGCCGAGGCTGCGTGGTTGCTGCTTGGAGCACTGCTGGTCTTCTCGCTGCTCAAACCTCCTGACTTTCACCACACTCGGCAGGCGACTAATTTTCTCCTCGGTGGAGTTGCCGCTCTTTGCCTCATCACCCTCGTGAGCGAAGCAGCTGGTTTGACGAACAGTTGGTATGGGGATCTGCCGGGGTTGATGCAATGGGAGAAGGAGAACTACTGGATTCCAGTCGCCGAATTGTTGGATCTCGATGGCCGATGGGCCGGCCCCTTTGATCACCCTGGACGTGCGGGGATCGCGGGCGCCTTGATTGTTGTGTGGGGGTTTGTCAATCGAGGGTTTTCTGCAGCCTTCTTTATTGCTGCAGGTTTGTTTATTCTCGTACTGGCTGGAAGCAACACGGGATATTTAGCTGCGGCTTCCGGTGTTGTTATAGCGGCATGGTTCCAGTTCCAGGTGCGCGTAACGTGGTTACCGAGATGGCTGCCCTTCCTGCTTGTCCTTCTTGGATTCGTTGGCTTGATTGCGATTCTGGTCGGTCCGAACCTGACATTGACTGGACGAACAACTGTTTGGCCGACGTATCTGGAACTGTGGAGATCGTCGCCGTGGCTTGGAATTGGTGACGCGGGAATCATCATTGCTCAGCGTGCCGATCTGCTGCCAGCGTGGGCCTACCACGCGCACAACTCGTGGCTCGATGTGATGGCTCGCAATGGACTTATTGCCCTGATGGGGGCACTTGTCGCCGCGAGCGGAGCTGTCTTAGCGTCTGTGAAGGCCGCTTCACGAGGTAGACCTGAAGCCTTTGCCTTGGTCACCACGCTGTTGGTCGCCAGCATTACTCAACCGGCTCTGGTGTGGTTGTTTCCAGCGGTTCCGATGGCCGTCTTTGTGCTAGCAGTCCTTCTGTCGACGCCGCAGGCACCGTCGCCTCAATCATCGTCGATAACTCAGACCGCGGTTGAGCCATCAGGCCGAATGTCAACATCAGATCAAGGGTGAAATCCGGCAGCGTGTGGCTGGAGCTTGCGGGCTCGTCCGTGGAGATCCGGAAACACAGGCGGCCTGGGCGCTTGAAAATCCACGGGTTGACCCTGGCGTGAGTCGAGACGGAATAAAAAGGGCCGCCAAGACCAGTGCGGCCGCAATGGCCGTGGCGAGAAGCCGGAGCCCCATCGTGCCGGCGACCGGGTCCCCGACAGCGCCGAGCACGCCGACGATCCAGATGGTCACTCCGATGACGGCGACCGCGTAGTTGACTCTGGTGAAGGCGATGAAAATGGTGGCGCCGAGCAGGCTGACGAAGAGAAATGCTCCGGAGCGCGGCGACAGGGCGACGCCGAAAGCCCACATGATGACAGGGCCGACGTATGCTCTGGCCAATCTGCCTTGGCTAGGTTGAATTGAACGAGGCTGGCCAATCTGTCCTGGTAGTTCGACATGACAACTCCCGCGGTCGTGAACTCTGGCGGCATGTTTAGAGTTCGTTCCATGGAGCCATTACGAATCGGAGTTCTGGGGGCCGCGCGCATCAGCGACAAGGCCATCATCGAACCTGCACGCAACACCGGACATCGTTTGGTGGTGGTTGCTGCCCGCGATCGGAACCGAGCCGAGAAATTCGCCCAGGACGGAAACATCGAACGGGTCGTGGACT
>WLWL01000035.1 GCA_012103605.1 Candidatus Nanopelagicales bacterium | reverse complement strand
CAGTGACGGCCAGGGATCCTGCGTGGAGGTAGTGGTCGTTGACTGCGGTGATCTCTAACTCCCCGCGTGCGCTGGGCGTGATTGATTTGGCGACGTCCACAACAGTCTCGTCATAGAAGTACAGACCCGGCACGGCGTAGTTGCTGCGGGGAGACTCTGGTTTCTCTGCAATCGACAGAACACGACCCGACTCATCAAACTCCACGACTCCATAGTCAGACGGATTGGCCACTTCGTAAGCGAAAACGTGGCCTCCCGTGACGTCATTCAATTCCGACAAGTGGCGTCCCAGGCGAGGTCCGTAGAACAGGTTGTCTCCGAGGATCAAGGCCGCCCCATCGCCGTCGAGAAATTCCTCTGCGATGAGGAACGCCTGAGCGAGGCCTTCCGGTCGCGGTTGTACCGCGTAGGAGATGGATACCCCCCACGGTGCGCCATCGCCGAGTAGCCGGGAGAAAGACGCGGCGTCTTCTGGGGTCGTGATGACCAGAATGTCTCGGAGGCCGGCGGCCATCAAGGTGGCAAGCGGGTAGTGGATCATGGGCTTGTCATAGACCGGCAATAGTTGTTTGCTCACGCCCATGGTGATTGGCCACAGACGACTGCCCGTACCGCCAGCCAAAATGATGCCTTTCACGTTGTCAGGCTATCGCTTCCGACTTGGTATCAGTCCTCGAAGTGATCCGCTGGCCTTGGACCACTTGTCGGTTTCCACCATCAGGCCGCCGGCCTGATTCACCAGGACCCGGCGCAGTGTTCGAAATGCGTGCCGCGGCGATTGACGGAACTCCGATGGAAAGAGTGACAGCCTGTTGCGAACCATCAATGTTCTGCGTTCAGGTGAATGCCCGGTGAGGAAAACCGGATTGCGTCCTTTGATGGTGACCGGCTGGGCGGATCCGATTCGGTGGTTGATTTCCAGGTCCGTAACGGTAGCCACCACCAGACCTGCTTCACGCAAGCTGAGGCACGCGTGAGCATCCACTGCGTCCATACCGAAAGCTTCGTTGAAGCCGCCGAAGGTGGTGACGGCGTTGATGTTCCAGAGGGTGCCGGATTGGACGATCTCTTCTGTGCTCGCGACATTCATTCCCTGACAGGCAAGTGCGTGGCCGGGGTAACGCATGGACGCACCCGCAATAGTGACCGATCCGGCTCCGAGTGCTCCTAGTGGCACCTCACACGCGCTCAGCTTCAACGCGGCTTCGATCAGCGTTCTCACATAACCAGCTGGCACGTCGGTGTCTTGATCGACGGTGAGTAGCCATGCGCATTCGGCATCGCGCGCGACGGCGAGGCCATTGTTCAACCCGCGACCAATTCCCGCGTTCGTCGAATGTTTGATCACGTCTACCCCTGGCAAGGCTCCGACCTGCCTCAGCAGCCCGTCACTAGTGCAGGGGCTGGCGTCGTCCACCACAAGAACGGGGCATTGCGAAGAAAGACCTGCGGCCAGGTCCAGAAGCGTCGATTCGGGCGTGAAGGTTGGAATCACGCAGTACACGTCGCCTGGCACGGTTGCAGCCTATCCGTGGGGCTAGGCTGCTCTGGGTCGTGAGAACGACCGACGGCACGCTCTTTATTCGCGAGGTGGAATCACGTGACGGAAGCCCGACGAGCGCTCATTACTGGAGTGACCGGCCAAGACGGCTCGTACATGGCCCAGCAACTACTGGACAAGGGCTATGAAGTTCACGGACTTGTCCGGCGGTCCAGCACGTTCAACCGCGGTCGCATCGATCACCTGCACCACGATGAACATCTGCCGGGAAAGAATCTGCATCTCCATTACGGCGATGTGACCGATGCTGCGCGCATGCATCAACTCGTATCCGAACTTCGACCGCTCGAGGTCTACAACCTCGCCGCGCAATCTCATGTCCGCGTTTCTTTCGACGAACCCCTGTACACGGCGGGAGCAACGGGGATCTCTACGTTGAATTTGCTGGAAGCCATTCGAAGTGTGGACACCAGTATTCGCTTTTACCAGGCAAGCACAAGCGAGATGTTTGGGGCGAGCCCACCTCCGCAGAACGAAGACACACCGTTTTATCCACGTAGTCCGTACGGCGCGGCAAAGGTGTACAGCTACTGGATCACTCGAAACTACCGCGAGGCGTACGACATGTTCGCGGTCAACGGGCAACTGTTCAACCACGAGTCACCTCGTCGGGGAGAGACGTTCGTGACCCGCAAGATCACGATTGCGGTGGCCAACATCGTCCAAGGTGAGCAATCCGAGTTGTGGATGGGCAACCTCGATGCCGTCCGCGACTGGGGCTACGCTCCGGAATACACCGATGGCATGTGGCGAATGCTGCAAGCAGATGTCCCGGAGGACTTCGTTCTGGCGACGGGCACTGCCTACACAATTCGGGATTTCCTCGCTTTCGCCTTTGAGCACGTGGGTCTTGATTGGCAGGAATACGTCAAGTTCGACGCGAAGTTTCTTCGGCCGACCGAGGTCGATGAGCTCATCGGTGACGCGTCGAAAGCCAAGCAGCGATTGGGCTGGGAAGCGACGGTGCTTCCACCGGAACTGGCCAAGATCATGGTGGATGCAGACATGGCTCGCCTGGGAGGCGCCCCCGAAGGTCAGTTTTAGGCTCGCGTATGCGCGTACTGATTACCGGTGCGGCGGGGCAAGACGGCACCATCCTCGCCACGCAACTTGCTCGCGAGAATCACGATGTCCTCGGCTTGATCAAGCCAGGAACTCCGCACTCCCGGCTTCTTCGGTACGTCCCCGACATTCAGATCGCAGAACTAGACCTGGAAGACCTCAACGCCTTAGGTGGCGTGGTCAGGGATTTTTCCCCAACCCACATCTATAACTTCGGCGGATTCACGGCTCCAGGTGAGTCGTGGGGTCATGAAGATGAGGTTCAACGGATCAATGTCGACGCGGTGGCGGAGCTACTGGGCGCAGCAGGTGGACTCCGTCGTCCTGCTCGGTTCTTTCAAGCCTCCAGCAGCCACATTTTCGAGGGAACGGACCGCTCACCACAGGATGAGACCTTTGAGTTGTCACCCAACAGCCCCTACGCCTGTTCCAAGGCAGAGGCGCTCCAACTCGTGCGACAGGCGAGAGAGGACGGGCTTTTTGCCGTTTCCGGAATCCTGTATAACCACGAATCTCCACTGCGAAGTGACCACTTCGTCACTCGCAAGGTCACTCGTGCAGCGGCCAGAATCGCCGCGGGATTGCAGGAAACCCTCGAACTTGGAGATATTGAAGTAGCCCGAGATTGGGGTTGGGCGCCGGACTACGTGCAGGGCATGCGGCTGATTCTCGAGGCCGAGACTCCTCATGACTATGTGTTGTCAACGGGCATCTCCCACCGGCTCTCGTTCTTCGTCGAGAAAGCTTTCACTGCGGCGGGCGTTGGTGATTGGCGAGAACGGGTGGTCACGTCGAGCGCCCATCACCGGGTCTCGGACACCAACAAGATGGTGGGCGACTCGCGTGCGGCGTACCTCAATCTGGGGTGGCGCCACACCGTTGACTTCGACGCAATCGCGACCGCGATGGTGGACAGTGATCGGACACTTCTCAACGACCCCACTCATTTGTGGCAAGGCTTCTGATGAAGGCGACCATTGCGTAACGTAGCGATGCAGACGATGAAGACCCAGGCATGTAGGCGCCTAGATGTCCAGGGATTGAGGGCGCTTGCTGTTTTGGTGGTGGTTCTCTTCCACGCTGGGTTGCCAGTCCCTGGTGGCTTCATCGGTGTCGACATCTTCTTTGTCATCTCTGGGTTCGTCATCACCCAGCTTCTTGTTCGTGAAAGAGAAATGAACGGCCGTGTTGATCTTCGACGCTTCTACCTTCGCCGGTACAAACGATTGACTCCAGCTCTGGGCTTGATGATTGCAGTTGTCATGCTCGTCATGATTCCGCTGGGATCACCACTCGGCCAACAGGAATTGGCGGCCGAAACGGGTATCGGCGCCCTCCTCCTGGTGGCCAATTTCGTCATCGCATCATCAACGGGCGGCTATTTCGACCTTCGCGCAGAAACCAATCCGCTCTTGAATACCTGGTCTTTGTCGGTAGAAGAGCAGTTTTACATTGTCTTTCCGATTCTTCTGATCGGTGCGCTCAGTATTGCCAAGAGACGTGGCCGGATGCCCGTGGTCGTGATTGCGCTGGTCACAGTTCTCTCGCTTGGTGCAACTTTGCTGACATCACGGGGGTATGAGTTTGATGGACCACTCCAGTACTTGGTCGGCTTCTACGGCCCGCTGGCGCGTGCTTGGGAGTTTGGCATAGGGGCGTTGCTGGTTTTCATACCAAGGCGAGCTGTCAGTCGGTTGGTTTCCGAGGGAAGCGCCTGGCTTGGGATAACGATGGTTCTTGCCTCCTTGTGGATCATCACACCGAGCACTCCGGGCCCCGGTGTCCGCAACCTCATCCCCGTTCTGGGAACGGCGCTGGTTATCTGGAGCGGTCAACGTCCCACTCTTGTTGGACGACTGCTCTCACATCCTGGTCCCGTTGCGCTCGGGGATGTGTCGTATTCCTGGTACCTGTGGCACTGGCCCGTCATTGTCATCGCCGTCTCGGTCTTCCCCGATGTGCCGCTGCTGCCCGTCATTGCTGCCGTGGCGTCACTAATTCCGTCGTACCTCTCCTATCGATGGGTCGAAAACCCGTTGCGATATCGATCGATCGATACCCGAGGTGGATGGGGACGGCTCATCGCGGTGAGTACCGGTGTTCCCATTCTTGTGTCGATGTCCGTATTGGTTCTGAATGCGCAGAGTTTCTGGTCACCGGCGGTGGCTTCTGCTCGAGCGTCCACCGACCCGCACGTGGACTCCGTTCGAGGGTGCGCAATCGATGTTCCGCTTGATGAGATTCCTTGGGATGAATGCACGTGGAATACGGAAGCCTCAGGCGTACCGATTTATCTGTTCGGCGACTCTAACGCCGGACAGTTCAGCGATACTGTCCTTCAAGTAGCCAAGGAAGCGGGGAGGCCAGTGACGGTCCTGGCCGCCAACGGTTGTCCCTTTATGAATGTCCGTGATTTTGGGGACCCAGATCCCAACTCATGCGCAGATCATGTGAGCACGGTGCTCCAGGAAATGACGGAACGGCCACGGGGGACGGTCCTCATTGCTTCGTCCGCTTTGCCATGGACGCCAGCGGAATTTGCTGACAAAGGTACGTTCGAGACAGGTGAGCCTGGACCGGATCCCAATTATCTCGCCAGTGTCCTGTCGGCAAGTGTCGTTACTCTTCAGTCCGAGGGTCACGACGTGGGGCTGCTGCAGATCCTTCCTCACTTCTCACGTGACCCATATGTGTACGACCCGGCAGCGTGCAGCCTCATCGACACTGTCACGGGTAACTGCAATACCCGGATGCCTAGGGGGTTCGCTGATCAGATGCAGGCTGACATGATCTACGTGTACCGGTCGGCTGCCGAGTCGACGGGAGTTCCGCTGCTGGACTTGCGCGGACACATATGTCCTGAACGAGTCTGCTCGACGGTGGAAGGCGAGAGATTCCGCTACCGAGACGGTGGACATATCTCTGTGGAGGAGGGCCTCGCGTTGACGCCCTTCTTTGAAGAGTTCTTGAAAGAGAACTAGCGGATCTCCTCGTCAAGCGATGACCTCCGTAGTCTGTGCAAGTGACACCCGGCGACATTGACCAGGAGTACAGCCGCAAATACCGGCCAGCCTGGTTCAGGGACGTAGCGCGTCATTACGCGAAGGTGGTGTGGGCTCGACTCCCTGGGTCCGTGAAGGCGCCCACCGTGAGGCGACGGCATATCCGGCACGTGACGGAGCAGATGTCGACGTGGATCCACCCTGCCTATCTCGGTGACCAGAGCTACTCCTGTGATTGGTCGAAACCTGCTGATGAGCGCCCCCGAGGCTGGCCCGAAGTTCCGTTAGCTGTGCTTGACAGCGCCACCTGGGGTGAGGGTGAGCTGGCGATAGCCCAGGAATGGCTGGCGGCAGGGCCGTGGGACTCCGATGAGTTTCTTGAGGCGCGCTTAGACAACCACGACGACGAATTGGGCCGAACCGTCGCCGCGCTGCGACTTCGGTCGACACTCGCATCGATCCGCCGCGCACGTACTCGCAAGGCAGACAACCCCTCGCGAGGCTCGCGCATCGCGATCGATGCGCGAAGTCTTCAATCAACGGCCTACGGCACTCGGGGCATTGGGCGGTTTGCCGCATCTGTCGTGCTCGCAGCGAGAGCCACGGCAGGAGATGATCGAGTGACGTTGATCGTTGACCGTGGGCTCGATCCACTTCCCGAGGCAATCGCGGGCACCTGCGAACAGGTGTCACGAATACGCAATGCCGGCGAATTCGCTCTTCTGCTGCAACCGTCGCCAATGACGCACTCACCACGGCCACTCATTCCGTTTCTGGCAAGCAACTGCGACTCGTGGGCGCTTGTCTTTGATTTCATTCCGCTGCATTACCCGAGTGTCTACGCGAACAATCCGGCTGCTCGAGCCGAGTACGCGGCGAGGCTTGAAGCTCTGCGACTGTATCGGCGCTTTTCAGCCATCTCCCACGTGGTCGCTGATGAGGTGTCCCGCGTCTTGCCTCTGTCGGATGCTGAAGCCGAAGAGGTCTCCGTCGCATGGCCTGATGCCATCCAGCACGGTGGCACCGGAGACTTGATCGAGAGCCAGCGACACGGACCGATAGTCGTCATGACCGGCGATGAGCCGCGCAAGAACACCTTCGGTGGATTGGCGGGTGTCGCGGCCGCCACATCGGAACATGCCTCCCGGGACGTGGTGGTGCTGGGCATGGCTGGCCAGGGTGTGCGCGTTCACCACTGGTCCATCGCTGCCGCCATGCGACCGGGAGAGGCGGTAACGGCCGAGCGCATCTCCGACGAGGAGATGACCAAGTTGCTGTCGAGTGCACGATGCGTGGTGGTGCCCTCCTTCGACGAAGGACTCTCTCTCCCGGTAATCGAAGCAGTGCGAGCCGGCGCACCGGTGGTGGCAAGCGATATCCCCGCTCACGTCGAATTGATCGGGCGCGGTGATTTTCTCGCTGACCCCACCAGTCCCGCCGACATGTGTCGGGCCATCCGGACGGTGCTGCGCCGACCAGAGACATGCCTCGGTCAGCGCTCAATGCTCGAAAGACATTCCCACGGTTCCCTGGAACAGCACGTGAGCGACCTAGTGAACTCCCTCCCAGAACAAAGTCAAGGCGATGCTCGCTCCCACCGATCCGCGGAAAGTCGTGCGGCGGGCGATCGACTACGGATCGCATTGGCCACTCCGTGGGCTCCGCAGGCATCGGGCGTGGCGGATTTCTCGACAACGATCGGCATCGAGTTGGCGAGAGTGTGCGACGTGACGGTGTTCACCACAAGTGACGCCCGTGTTCAGGAGTCGCTACCGGCAGGGATTGAAGCGGACCATCGAAACGTCGATGAACTTATTGCCGATCCTGACCAAGCAGACAACTTCGATGCCGTCATCGCGGTGGTTGGAAACTCACACTTTCATCTTCCATTCGTCCAACTCACCGAGGTGATCGACGCGATAGTCGTCGCGCACGACACTCGGATGGTGGAGTTCTACCTGTCCCTGCGTGACCGACACGGTGTGCAAGAAGTGATGCTGCGTGGTCCAGGACCAGCGCAAGGGGGGCTGAAACCGGCACTCGATGACCAGATCGCTGACATGAGGCTGCTGCAAAACACCGCCTTCTGGGAAATCGCGCAGAGGAGTGCACGCCTGGTGATCCACTCGCCGGTATCTGAACCTCGAATCGAGTACGAGACGGGTGTGGCAACATTTGTCTTACCGTTTGCCAATCAGCGCATCCCGGAAGCCGTTGGTGATGACGTGCGCCTCACGGCCCGCTCCCGTCTGGGATTCGATCGGTGGAGCCCCGATTCCGTGCACCTCGCATCGTTTGGCTTCGTAGACATCCGAACCAAACGGAGCGATCTCGTTGTCGAGGCGGCCGCCTGGTTGGCGCAGTGGGGACGCAGGGTGGTGGTGCACCTCGTGGGGTCGGCGAACGCCGAACTTGAACGCGAACTGCGAGACCGCGCACGTGACAGCGACATCGCGGATATTCACGTGACAGGTTTCGTGGACGAGCAGACCTTCCGGGACTACCTGTGTGCCGTCGACGCAGGTGTGCAACTGCGGATCAGTCCTCTTCTCGGTGTCTCTGGCCCGCTGTCAGACCTGTCTGCGTTCGGTACCCCCGCGGTTGCTAGCGAAGGCTTATGCAGGGATGTGGGCGCCCCGGAATACATCACGCCGGTGCCTGAGATGGCAAGTCCCGTGCAGATCGCTGAGGCCCTCGAAACATGTATCGACCATCCGTGGCCGGTGGATGCTCTCGAAGCGGCACGGCAGACTTATCTTGCGGCGATGTCTCCGGCCGGCTACGTGCAACAACTTCTGGACGTGGTGCGGGGTAACCGATGAGCGAGGTGCTAGGTGTTGTGCAGGCGCGCATGTCTTCATCGCGTCTGCCAGGGAAAGTGCTCGAACCCATTCTGGGTCAGCCCATGATCCTTCGACAGTTGGAACGACTTACCCATTGCTCGAGCCTGTCCGGCATCGTTGTCGCCACCTCAACAGACAAGCAAGACGATCAACTCGCTTCGGTGGTGCAGGACGCTGGATGGACAGTGATTCGGGGACCACAGGACGACGTCCTTGCACGTTTCGTCACGGTAGTCGAGGAACAGTCAGCTGTCGCGGTTGCACGCCTCACAGCTGATTGTCCGCTCCTTAGCCCAACAGTGGTCGACCAGGTTGTTCGGACCTATGTGTCTGCGAATGTCGACTACGTGTCCAACACGCTCGAGCCGACGTACCCCGATGGATTAGACGTGGAAGTTGTCCGCACTGAGGCGCTCGTGCGCATCGCAGCGGAAAGTACAGATCCGCATGAGCGAGAGCATGTGACGTTGGGTCTTTACCGCAGGCCCGATCAGTTTCGGATCCAGTCATTCACCGATCCCGCAGGGCGCAATCACTCAAACTTGCGGTGGACAGTGGACAATCCAGAAGATCTTGTGTTCGTCAGAAATGTCTACTTCGCTTTGCAGTCAACTCAAGTGCTCTTCGACTACGACGACATCCTGCGATGGTTGGAACACAATCCGCAGTTGACGAGAACGTCGGACGATGCCCCTCGGAACACAGCTCTGGATGGCCTGGACACGGGAGTCATGCGGCACACGGGAAACCGAAGTGGGCTGAACGATGATGGGAACGCACGATGATCACCATCGGCATGGACCTCGAACAGTTCCTCGAGGATCCGTTCGGCTCGGGAATCCAGCGAGTGCTGCAGCAATTGACCCTTCATTGGCCTGCGTCGGATGTTGGTGCACTCTTCGCTATCCCTGATGGTGACCACTTCGTCGTCTTGGACCGAAGTCAAGCCCAGCAGATCTTGTCTCTTCCCTTCACGATGACGAGAAGTGAAGCAGAAGAGCGAGGCCTGGCCGCCCACGTGCGGGATGTGCTCGATTCCCTGGATGTTGGCCACCTAACCGCGGCTGAACTTGTCGACAGCCTGGATGTCTGGTGCCTGCCCGAGGTCTCCTACCTACCCTCGGTCCTTGACCGCTTCGAACAATTCGCCGAGCAGTTGCCAACGGTGATGATCGGTTACGACACGTTGCCGATGACCCAGGCGCAGAACTATCGAATTCCCCCGTGGGCGGCAGCGAACGCGAGCCGCTACTTCCGAATCCTGACACGAGCTGGCGGACTCCTCTGCATCTCGGATTTTGCCCGTGAGTCCATCATCGGGCGCTTGCGTCGGGATCCAACGCTTCCCATTGCGGTTGCTCACCCGGGAGGTGATCACCTAGATCCGGCGCGAAGCGTCGACGTCACGCGTCGATCGGGACCGGTTCGATTCCTCCGCCTTGGCACCATGGAAGCCCGTAAACACCCCCAAGAAATCACCGCCGCTTTCCAAGCGGTGAGGAGCGAAGGGGCCGATATCGAACTCGCGTTTGTCGGGGCGCCGTCGACCTCCGATCTTGGAATCAATGACGACATTGCTCGTGCCGCTCGGGACGACGCAGCGCTGACGTGGATGACAGATGCCTCCGATGCCGACGTGCAACGACTTATCGACGAGGCAGATGTCTTCTTGTCCTTCGGGATTGAAGGGTTCGGAATCCCGGTGGTGGAAGCAATTCGTCGCGGAACACCGGTCTTGTTCGGTGGCACCCAACCGGCGGCCGAGGCTCTGGTGGGTGTGGGGGCAATCGACGTGGGTGGAGATGACGTGGATGCCGTTTCTCGCAGTCTTCGCGACTACGCCTCGCCCTCATCCGTGCAGACGATCACCCGGGCAGTGGAACCACTGCGGGTTCCGCAGTGGCGCGATTTTGCTCAGGGATTGCAGGATGTCGTTGTGCAGGTCACGCGACACTGACCCGTCGAAGCAGGCTGGTTAGTCGAGGAGAATTACGAGACCAATCGGCACGCGAACGTACCTGTGCAATGGCTCGATCGATGAACTCGTCCACGTCAGCGCCGGATAGAGCTGTGGTGAGGGCCTGTGTCAGGGCTCCGATATCACCCAGCGGGAAGATGCCTCCGGTCAGGCCCGCGTGGACCCACTCTCGGTTCCCAGGAATATCGGATACCAGAACGGGAGTGCCGCACGCCATGGCCTGAAGAAGTGTGACGGATGAGCCGTCGGTCTCCGAAGCACTCACGTACAGATCACTTCGTCGCAGCCATGCGGCCAGTTCACTCTCGGATACTCGGCCGAGAAAGAGCGTGTGGTCTCCTGCGCCAGTCCTCATCTCCTCGGTCAGCGGACCGTCGTTCAGCACCACGAGATACACGTCGTCGTTCACGAGACTCCGGGCTCCCTCGAAGGCGGTAACGATATCTCCGACTCGGTAGAGAGGCTCGTGCGACCGCGCCGAGAGCACCACTCGGGAGTTCATTGGCAATGCGGGATGCTCCGCTCGTGGACCTGCGGGGTCGAATAGATCGAGGTCCACTCCCCAGGGAATGAGTTCGATGCGGTCACGCGAAACACCGAGATCCTCTGCGATGGACCGTGTGGGTTCAGAGTCCACGATCAGCCCTGCGAGGCCGACCATCCATGAGAGGTCGGAGTTGCTTTCATCATCTGCCATTTCGTGAAGGTCGAAACCCCACGACAGTCCCACCAGAGGAACATCGAGGCCGATGAGGTGTGAGGTGCACGTGGTGAGGGGTCCGGCAACAATGATGTCGATTCCAAGTTCCGTCGTAAGTGACATCACTCGGCTGCGTGCCTCGCGGCCTTCAGGATCGACTTGCAAGGGTGTGACGGTGCAGCCAGATGAGCGCATTGCCTCGATCCAGCGATCGTCATGCACGCCGCTGGTGTGCGACACATAGAGCACATGCATGGCCGGAACTTCGTCAGACACCGGAGAGATCGTTCCAGCCGATCTCCTGGCCCGTCACGACATCGACCGTCAACACTCGAGCGACCACGTCGCCCACGTCATGTGCCGGAATAGCTTCACGAGGGGCAGGTCGCAGTACGTCGAGATCCGACCGTTGAAGTGTCGTGCCGGCGGGAATATCGCGGGACGCCCGAACGCATCTGCGTTGCAGGACCACGGTGGTGTCCTCGTTGCCCTCGACTTTCTTGATCCCGTCACCAAGGGATGACTCGAGTTCACGGGTTGCGTCCACCATCGCGCGCCACGTGTTGGGGTTCATAGAGAAGCCGTGATCCGGACCTTCGCGGGACGTGTCGTCGGTGAAGTGCTTTTCGACCACTCGGGCTCCGAGGGCCACCGCTCCCAGCACGGTCGCGTGACCTGGGGTGTGGTCGGACAATCCGAGGACGGTGTCTGGATATCTGCGGGAATACTCCGGGAGCACCCGAAGGTTCACGAAGCCGAGATTGTCGATGGACCCGGTGTAGTTCGTGTTGCATTGCATGATCGAGAAAGGAATCTCCGCGGCGCGGACAACCGCCACGGCTCGATCCACGTCATCGATCATCGAAGCACCGGTCGCAATGATCACGGGCTTGTTCTTCGCGGCGATGTGCTCGAGCTCCTCGATCCAATTGATGTCGCCCGATCCGACCTTGTAGGCATTCACGTATGGATCAATGTGGTCTACAGCCTCTAAGTCGTAGGGAGCCGACATGAATTCGATGCCAATATCGTGAGCATGCTCAGCCAAATGCTCCGTCCACTCCCAGGGCAGAGACGCGTCTTGATACACCTCGAATACTGATTTTCGCCAGCCCGCTTGGTGGTCGAGTTGGCTTCCGAGATTACGAAATCCGTAGTCGCTGACGATGTGAGGAGCGCGAAAGTGCTGAAACTTCGCGCAGTCCGCCCCCGCCTGCTTGGCGAGGGTCATCAGATCGCGAGCCCGATCGAGATCGCCATCGTGATTGGCCGCTATGTCAGCGATGAAGTACGTGGGCTCACCTTCTCCAAGCCACGCCGAACCGATTGGGAATCTCACCCCTGCCTCACAACCCCTCAAGTCGACATCTACCGGAACCGTTGCGGCACGAGGGTATCCGGCCCCGTCGGTGGACTACCGTGGACGCGTGACGAGTGCCCGAATCTTGGTGGCGATCCCGGCGTGGAATGAAGAAGGTTCCATCACCCAGGTCATTGATCAGGTGGGTGAACTCGTTCCCCATGCCGATGTGTTGGTGGTGGACGACGGATCCACGGATGCAACCGCCCGACTCGCTCAAGAAGCCGGAGCGCAGGTCGCATCGTTGCCATTTAACGTGGGCGTTGGTGGTGCGATGCGGACGGCCTTTCTGTTCGCTGAGCGCAACGGCTATCACGCGCTTGTCCAAGTGGATGCCGACGGCCAGCACGACCCCACCGACCTGGTGCGTCTGATCTCCGGCCTTGATGAGGCAGACGTGGTGGTCGGCACGCGCTTCCACCCCGATTCGATGTATTTCGTCGGAGGGCCCCGAAAGTGGGCGATGGTCTTGCTATCGAAGGCACTGTCTCGGATGGCCAAGACGCCGATCACGGACAGCACCTCGGGCTTTCGCTCGGCAGGTCCTCGAGCAATCTCGCTCTTTGCTCAGCAGTACCCGGCCGAGTATCTGGGTGACACCGTCGGCTCGCTCGCGATCGCCATCCGCAATGACCTTGTCATTCGCGAGACTCCCGTCACGATGTACTACCGAGCCATCGGACGGCCAAGCAAGAACGCCCTGTGGTCCGCCCTGTACCTCGGACGGGCATCGCTGGCTCTGTTCGTCACACTCTTGCAGCGTCGGAACCCCGGCAAGAAGGATGTGAGCTGATGACCCCGAACATCCTTGCCGCGATCACCGCGGTAATCATCGTGGTTTTCATTATTGACCTCCTTCGACGGGGTGTGTTGAAGGAGAAGTACGCAGTGTTGTGGCTGTTCTTCGCTGCCGCGGCCCTGTTCTTCGCGCTCGTTCCCTCGGCGCTCTACTGGCTGACCGCTCAACTGGGAGTCGAAACTCCGAGCAACCTGCTGTTCTTCATCACCATCGTGCTCCTCGTACTCGTCAGCGTCCAGATCAGCTACGAGTTGAGTAGAAACGAAGCCAAGATCCGACGGCTGGCCGAGGAGATCGCGCTGTTGGAAGAGAAGACCCGGAGGCTGTCGGAGCCGACAGACGAATGAGTTCACTCGATCCCACTACCCGAATGCAGATCGACGAGCCACTACTCATTATTGGCTTCAATCGCCCCGATCACATGCGCGTCTTGATCGAACGCTTGCGGGAAATCGAGCCTCGAAATATCTACGTTGCTATTGATGGGCCACGCCGCGATCGTCCGGACGAAAGAGAAATGGTCGAGCGATGTCGAAACCTTGTCGACGAGATCGATTGGGAGGTGAACGTCCAGACACTGTTTCAGGAGGACAACCTTGGCTGCGGCCTGGGAGTAAGCACCGCCATCTCCTGGTTCTTCGATCATGAAGAACGCGGAATAATCCTTGAAGACGACATCATCCCCGATCCCAGTTTCTTCCCTTATTGCACGGAGTTGCTGGACAGGTACGAA
>WLWL01000203.1 GCA_012103605.1 Candidatus Nanopelagicales bacterium | reverse complement strand
AGCGCGATCGGGATGGGCCGGCGGGCCACGATGTCCGATACGCGATCGAAGTCGATGACCGGCGTCGTCTTATACGAGCCGTGTGCGTTGCCGATGGACGGGGCGAAGACGTCGACCCCGGTTTCCTCAATGAAGGTCAGCGAGGTTTCGAGGGACTCGCGCTGCGCCTCGTCGTCGGAGCCGTGATCGTCTTCAACACCGGTGATGGCCTCGATCTCCCCCTCGACGGCTGCGCCTACGGCGTGCGCTTCCTTGACGACCTCGATTGTCTGTCGCTGGTTCTCGGCTACCGGCATTTCCGATGCGTCAAACAGCACCGAATTCCACCCGTGCTCCAAGCATTCGGTGATGACGTCTCGGTGCGGGCAGTGGTCCAGGTGAAGGGTGACCGGAACCTCGATACCGGCGGTCATCGACCGCCACATGCTTGCGAGCACCTCTACCCCGATACTGCGGACGGTCTTGACCGAGGTCTGCACGATCATCGGCGAGCGGGCTTCGACCGCTCCGGCGAGGACTCCTTCGAGAGTGAGGTCGTTGAAGATATTGATGGCGGGGACGCCGTAGCGCTGCTCGAATGCTGGTGCAGTGATCTGATCGAGCGACACAACGCCCATCGGGGCCTCCTCCTCTACCGCCACCCACAGGGGGCACGGCGCCATCAACAATTTTGACAATTTTTACTGCATTTCTATTCATACGTCAATCTTTATGCATACATTTATCCCCGGGGGAAACAGGACATCTGACATCGCCGGACGGAGGGTCCGGGGAACGGAAAGGACATTCGATGGCCGACAGTGAGAATTCGACTGACGTGCAGTTCGGCGGGCATTCGCTCGTTTGGGCCGGCGATTGGTCACCCGAGAGTGCGCGCTTCGCAGCGAGCAGCGCAAGTCGCGCAGGCTACAACTTCATCGAGATTCTGGTCGCCGAGCCGGAGAAGGTCGATCCGGTGATGACCAAGGATCTGCTCGCAGAGTTCAATTTGACCGCCACCGGGTGTCTGGTCTTCAACGGCGACACCGACATCTCCAGCACGGACACCTCAAAGGTGGACGCAGGTCTGGATCGTGGACGCCGCGCTATTGACGTGGTCGCTGCCTGGGGCGGAACGATTATCGACGGCCCCATCACCGCCAGCCTTCAACCCTTCGAGCAGCCGGCGTCCAAGGAAAACCGGCAGAACTCGGTCAATGCCCTGCGGGACATGGCCGATTACGCAGCCGACAAAGGCGTCAGCCTCAACATGGAGATCGTGAACCGATACGAGTCGAACCTGATGAATACGGCGAAAGAGGGAATGGTCTACCTGGAGGAAGTCGATCGCCCCAACGTCTTTATCCACCTCGACACGTATCACATGAACATCGAGGAAGACGGGATGGTCGAGGGCGTACTCGCTGCCGGTGATCGCCTCGGCTACGTCCACGTAGGAGAGAGCCATCGCGGGTACCTGGGGACGGGCAACGTCGACTTCGATGCGTTTTTCGGGGCTCTGAAGCAGATCAACTACACCGGACCCATCGCGTTCGAGTCGTTCTCCTCCGCCGTGGTCGATCCAGCACTGTCGGATGCACTGCGCATCTGGCGGAACCTGTGGACCGACTCCGATGATCTCGCGACCAAGGCGCTTGCCTTCATGAAAGAGCGCTACTGAACGGCCTACAAAGACCCGTGTGGGCTCCATAGACCAGTCGGAGCGGGGGGCGTTCTGAAAGAAACGCCCCCCGCTCCGCTTATGTCGGGGAATACGTGGGGGAAACCGCGCCGTCGAGGTGCCCACGGAACCTCCACCGCGCCTGACCGGCGATGGCATGAGACAAATTCGCTCATATTGTCCCGCTCACAGCATTGTGCTGAGCGCGTGCCGAGTGACACCCTCCTGGGGCGGGAGGGAATACGTGATGGTCGAAGCAGCAACCACGTTCATGTTTCAGTCGATGGACCCCGGGATTCTGGGCGCCGTCGTACTGGTGGGCATCCCGGTGGTTGCGATCACGCTCTTCGGTATCGCGGCGCAGTTCCCGATGGCGCGCCGCAGCACAACTGCCGATGCGCCGTATGGCGCACCGGCAGTTGAACAGCGCTAATTTCGATTCACGCCGGTAGAAACCGGCGCACAAAGCCCACCCCTAGATGCCGAGGGCTTTGGCCTTTGCCGCTGCGAATTCCTCGTCGCTGAGAACCCCTTTGGCGTGCAGGTCAGCGAGTTCCTCGAGCTTCGCCGAGGTGTCGTCGGCTGGCGCTGCGGGCGCCGCAGGAGCAGCGGCGGGCGCGGGTGCTGCCGCCGGCTGACTGGGCGTGTTGCGGTTGTGGGCGCGGGTGGCCGCGCCGGATACTGCGGCGGCGGTTGCGGCCTTTCGAACGATTCCCATGATCTTCCTCCTCGTGTGGTTCTTCTTTTACATCCATGCCAGCCAGAGCCAGCAGGAAA
>WLWL01000202.1 GCA_012103605.1 Candidatus Nanopelagicales bacterium | reverse complement strand
CCGCGATCGGTGACATGCCGATTCCAGACACGTACCTCGCTGCCACGCTTCACAAATCCGACGAGCAGATGTTCGCTGGTCGAGCATCCCGCGACAAGGATCCCCGGGAATCCCTGCACATCGAACAAGTCCCCACGCCCGAGCTCGCAGCAGGCGAAGCCCTCATCGCGGTGATGGCGTCGTCGATTAACTACAACACGGTGTGGTCCTCGATATTCGAGCCCGTCTCGACCTTCGGATTCCTCGATCGTTATGCCCGGACCAACCCCGACGCGACCCGGCACAACCGGGACTACCACGTCTTGGGCTCCGATGCTTCCGGCGTCGTTCTTCAGACCGGTCCCGGAGTCCACACGTGGAACCCGGGCGATCGCGTGGTTGCCCACTGCTTGTCGGTCGAGCTCGAGTCTCCCCTCGGTCACAACGACACCATGATGGATCCCGAGCAGCGCATCTGGGGGTTCGAGACCAACTTCGGTGGCTTGGCTCAACTCGCCATTGTGAAAGCGAATCAACTCCTTCCCAAACCGGAGCACTTGACGTGGGAGGAAGCAGCCTGCCCGGGACTCGTCAACTCCACGGCCTACCGTCAACTGGTGTCTCACAACGGTGGGGCGATGAAGCAGGGAGACGTGGTTCTCATCTGGGGAGCCTCAGGAGGCTTGGGTTCCTACGCGACCCAATACGCGTTGAACGGTGGCGCTATCCCCGTGTGTGTCGTTTCCAACGAGAGCAAGGCCGAGGTTGTGCGCTCCATGGGAGCCGACCTGATCATCGATCGCTCGGCCGAGGGGTACAAGTTCTGGAAAGACGAGACCACCCAGGACCCCAAGGAATGGCAACGGCTCGGCAAGAAGATCAGGCAGCTCACGGGCGGAGACGACATCGACATCGTCTTCGAGCATCCGGGGCGTGAGACTTTCGGCGCCAGCGTCTACGTCACCCGAAAAGGCGGCACCATCGTGACGTGCGCATCCACGTCGGGCTTCATGCACGAGTACGACAACCGCTATCTGTGGATGAATCTCAAGCGCATCGTGGGCAGCCACTTCGCCAATTATCGGGAAGCACACGAGGCGAACCGCCTGATCGCCAAGGGAATGATCCATCCCACCCTGTCCAAGGTCCTCCCGCTGGCCGAGACCGGCCAGGCCTCGTGGGAGGTCCACCGCAACATGCACCAGGGGAAAGTCGGCATCCTGTGCCTGGCTCCCGTCGAAGGCCTCGGCGTCACCGACTCGGCACTTCGTGCGTCGGTCGGTCCTGCTCTCGATCGGTTCCGCTCGGCTCCGAGTTCGTGATCCGACCCCTGCCGACCTAACTGACCTACCATGGCTGAATGACTGCGCCATCGACGTCGTCGCACGTCGATGAGCAGATGCCGTGGAAGCTCGACCGGGGCCGCTCCTTCGGTGAGATGGGCTATCTCCCGGGACTCGACGGCCTTCGGGCTGTGGCCATCATCGGGGTGCTGCTCTACCACGCCGGAATCGACTGGATGCCCGGAGGCTTCCTGGGTGTCGACGTCTTCTTCGTCATCAGTGGCTTCTTGATCACCTCACTGATACTCGAGGAGTACGACCGCTCCGGGCGCGTCAATTTCGCCAAGTTCTACCTCGGCCGCGCCCGCCGACTCCTCCCTGCGGTTGCTGTATTGCTGATCGCAGTCGGCGTTGCGGTTCTGATCGTCTACCAGGACGCACTCAGCGCCTTCCGCGAAGACGCACTCGCGACGGTCTTCTACGTGAACAACTGGTGGTACATCTTCGTCGATCAGTCCTACTTCGAGTCTGTCGGACGACCACCACTGTTGAAGCATCTGTGGTCACTGTCCGTCGAAGAGCAGTTCTACTTGATCTGGCCGGCGTTCGCCCTCCTGCTGATGCGGTCGGGAGGACGTCCCCTCGTTCGTCGACTCGCCCTGGTGTTGGCGATCGCGTCGACGGTGTGGATGGCGGTCTTATCGATACGCAATGGCTACCCGGTCGACGCCGACCCCAGCCGCGCGTACTTCGGTACCGACTCGCACAGCATGGGTCTGTTGGTCGGCGCAGCGCTGGCCACGATGTGGAGGCCTGGGCGATTGAGCACCCAGGTTCCACGCGGAGCACAACTCATCATCACCGGGATTGGCGTGGCATCCCTCGCCGCCGTTATCGGCTTCTATCTCTTCGTCGGTGAGTTCACACCGTGGTTGTATCGCGGGGGTTTTCTCGCCCTCGCCTTCTTCACCACAGCGTTGATCGCTGCGGTGACTCACCCGGCTTCTTTCTTGGGGCCGGCGCTCGGCACGGGAATTCTTCGCTATATCGGCAGGCGCTCTTACGGCATCTACCTGTGGCACTGGCCGATATTCATGGTGACGCGCCCCGGTATCGACGTGGAGTGGAGCGAGCCCGTCACCTTCGTCGTGCGCATCGCTCTCACGCTCGTCATCGCCGAACTCAGTTACCGC
>WLWL01000201.1 GCA_012103605.1 Candidatus Nanopelagicales bacterium | reverse complement strand
GAAGAGCACAGCCACCGGCCGCTCCTTTTTTCCGCTCGCATCCTCAACTCATGGAGGGCGAAGGCTATCTGAGCAACTGTCATACTCCTGACGTGAGTAAGGGCGACGTTCTCAAGGGGGTTGTGCGGTGACGACGATTTCCTCCGGCCCCTGGGATGAACAGGAGATACGTGACTTCCTGTCAGCGGCGGTCATCCCCGTCCGCGTCGCCAGCAACGGATCATCCGGCCCTCTCGTGCAAAGCCTGTGGTTCGTTCCTCTCGGCACAACGCTGCGGTGCTGCACGCAGCAAGGCTCGGTGCTCGCTCGGCGACTCAGCAAGGACGATCGCATCGGTTTCGAGGTTGCGGCCGACGCTCCTCCCTACCGCGGGGTTCGCGGAACCGGGGTCGCATCGTTATCCACTGACGACGTCGAGCCAACACTGCGTCGCCTGATCAAGCGCTACCAGGGCGATGACCGCACCGACCTCAGCGATTGGCTGATGAGTCGAATTGACAGCGAGGTGGCCATCACGATCGTGCCGTCGACACTCGCATCGTGGGACTACTCGCCACGCATGACCACATGACCGCGAAGGGGTCTCTCCACTCCACGCAGATCGTCGTCATTTTTGTCCTGACCACAGCGGCCTTCGCGGCCTCTTTCCCTGCGATTCGTGTCGCGGAAACCAGTTTCGATCCTGCATCCATCGTCTGGTTGCGGGCGCTCTTCGCGTCGGTGGCGCTGGCACTGCTCGCCCTCGGTTTCCGCGCGCGGTTGCGCATTCCGTGGCCAGACGTGCTTCGGGCCGCGGTTTTCGGCCAACTCGGGATTTCGGCTTTCCAGTGGCTATTGAATTCTGGGGTTGCTGAGTCATCCATCGGAACTGCTTCGACGATCGTCAACACCGCACCGCTCATCTCGATGGTGTTGGCGGCCGTGATCTTGCGGGAACGTATTCCGCTGCTGAGGTGGGTCGGGGTCATCGTCTGCTTCATCGGTGTCTACATCCTCGGATCCAGCGAAGCCTCGACGACGACGAAAGGTGCGGTCTACCTCATTGCCGCTGCGGTGAGCCTGGGCGTCTACTCGGTTGCGATCAAGACGCTGTTGATCCGGTACCACCCCCTCACGGTGACCTTTCACGGCACGTGGCCCGGCATCCTTCTTTTCTCGTGGGCGGCACCCGCGGCTCTCGACGAGGCGACGAACGCGACGGTCAACGCCTGGGTGGGATTGGCGACTCTCGTTCTCGTGGTCACCTGCATCGGCTACGTATTGCTTGCCCGACTTCTTCAAGAACTGCCAATATCTCGCGTTGTCTTCTACTACTACCTCGTTCCACCGGTAGCGATCGTGTACGCCATCGTTCTCTTCGGTGAGATTCCGTCCGCGCGAGAAATTCTCGGGGTGGCCGTGGTGATCGGTGGGGTCGTCATTGCCCTCAGCACACCCGCAACGACATCGACAGACGCCGCACCGTCGGGCACTGATCCGCCCTCGAGGTGACCCTCAGGAAGGTTCGACGTGCGACGACTCCTGTTCCTCGCTCAATCCCAGCCGACGTTCCACCACGAGAAGCACCGCCACAACGGCCATGCCGATGAGCATGGCAACGACGGCTGACCCCACGGCTTGCGTCGGCGCCAACAGATCACGGTCGTCGGTCTGCCATGGCCATAGTGCTCTCAAGGAGCCGATCATCAGTCCTGTCAGCACCGCGAGCGTCACCGCCGCCCGGTGGTTCAAAAGCCAGGTCAAGAGCGTGACGAACGACCCGAGTCCGACGATGGCCCCCACAGCGAACGCCCCGAGATACACGAGGTCTCGCTCGTTGACCGCTTGCAACGTCGGTTCATACAGGCCGAGTGACAACAGTAAGAAGGATCCGGAGACGCCGGGAAGTACGAGGGCACAGACAGCGACCGCGGCGGCAAGCGCAACGACGATCGGGCTCGGATCGTCGACCACTGCCGGCGGAAGCCCGGTGATGACGAACACGATGATCGCCGCAACAACCGCGAACGCCACGTACTTCACGCTCCAGCCACCCCGCCTGCGCACCATGTGTGCCGGGACCCAGATTCCCGCGAGCACGAGTCCGAAGAACAGTGCCCGCATCTGGATCGGGTACTCCTCCAGGAGCGGTTCGATGAAACGCGCACCCAGAACGACTGCTGCCACCATGCCGATCCCCACGGGGATCAACAGCTGCCATGGCAAACCGCGCAGCGTCCGCACACAGGCCGAGCCGGACGGTCGTCCCTCAGCGAGGCCGAGGAGTTGTCGGAGGGCGAGCACCGCATCCGCGATCGCATCGATGACCGTTCGGTAGATACCGACGATGAGGGCGATCGTTCCTCCACTGACCCCGGGGATAACTTCGGCCACGCCGATGAGGGCACCGCGAACAAGGTTTGCAACAACCGAAATCACCGGCTCACTGTAGAGGCAGGAGCCGGTTCTTCGCGTTC
>WLWL01000034.1 GCA_012103605.1 Candidatus Nanopelagicales bacterium | reverse complement strand
GAACACCCAGCGACAAGATCGCGACCCCCACCAGCCATGCGACACCGAGCACCGTGCCGCGGGTGCGGAGTTGATGCCGAGGTGCGGGCCGCGACACGCCTGATCCAATGCGCCAACGCTGTGACTTTCCTCGAATGCGCGCCTCGATCACAACGAGCAACAAGGCCAGGCAGACAAGAACGAGGGACAGCACCGCCGCTGTCGTGCGATCAAACGATGCACGGTAGGCCGTGTAGATCACTCGGGTGAAGGCATCGACGCGGAAGATCGCCACCGTGCCGAATTCGCTCAACGTATACAGCGCTGCCAGCAGCACACCGGCGGCTGCGGCCGGCCAGGCAAGGGGAAGGGTGACACGACGCGCGACGGCCAGAGGTCCCAACCCGAGGGATCGAGCGGCCTCTTCGTGTCCGGCGTCGATGGACCGAAGGGCGGCCGTCAATGGGATGGCGACGTAGGGGTAGGTAGCGAGCACCATCACCAGTGCGGCTGCCCCGATTCCCGACATGCTCGGAAACTCGGCGATCCACGCGTAGGCCATCACGTACGAGGGAACCGCGAGGGGAAGTGCCGCCATCACCAGGAAGAAGGCACGTCCGGGGATGTTCGTCCTGGCCAATAACCACGCCGTGGGGACGGCGATCAGCAAGCAGCCGACGATCACCAACGTCACGAGAGCAACACTCGTGATGGTTGTTTCAAGAGTTCTGTCTCGAAGTAGCGCTTCGACCACTGCGTTCCAACCAGCCGACGACGTGCGCACCAGTAGGTACAGCAGCGGGATGGCCGCGACGGCGACGCTAACAACCGCCGCTGCCATCAAGAGCAGCGGCGGTCGCATCGAATTCACCGTTCGGCGATACACGATCAACTCCTACGTCAGACCGACATCCTGCAGCATGAGCAACGTGCCGGGGAGGTCTTCCAATTCGGCCAGGGGAATATCGGGCCCCTGCACCTGCGAAAGGGGAGGCACACCGTCGGGTCCTTCGACACCGGCGACCAGCGGGTATTCGAAGGTCGTCTCGACGAACCACTGCTGGGCCGATTCGGATAGCAGCCACTCCATCAATACGCGAGCACCGTCGGGATTGTCGGTGGGTCGCACGACGCACGCCCCCGACACGTTGACCAAGGCTCCAGGGTCACCAGGCTCGGCGAAAGCGAGTTGCACGTTCATCGCGTCTTCCCCGACTTCCGCAGCCTTCTCAAACCAGTAGTAGTGATTGATCAGACCCAGCTGAACTTCTCCTGCATCGACGGCGTCGCGGATGAGCCCGTTCTTCTCGTACAACTGAACATCGTTGTCGACTAAATCCTGCAGCCACTCGCGCGTCGCGTCTTCCCCGGCTGCGACTCGCATGGCAGTGACGAAAGCTTGAAATGATCCATTCGTTGGAGCGATCGCCACTTGTCCGCGCCATTGCTCATCGGTAAGGTCGAAAACAGATGTCGGAACCTGGCCTGCAGAAAGTTGCGTCGAGTCGTACGCAATCACTCGGGCTCTGCCGGTTACTCCAGTCCATGTCCCATCGGCTGACCGGTACGTCGCCGGAACCAAGTTCGCAATTGAGTCCTCCAGTGGCGCGCACATTCCGGCACCGTCGAGGGCGCCGAGGGCGCCGGCATCCTGTCCGTAGTAGACGTCAGCGGGTGATGCATCACCTTCTTCAATGATCTGTGCCGCCATCTCCGCCGTGTCGCCGTATCTGACCTCGACGGGTACACCAGTTTCTTCCGTGAACTTCTCAAACAACGGCTCGATCAGTTCTTCACTGCGCCCGGAGTAGACGACCACGGGCTCGCCGGCAACTGAGCCAGCCGAGTCAGGCGAGTTGGCCGACTGATCGTCGCTGGAGCCGGCGCAGGCAGCCAGGGCGAAGGCGATAGCCGGCAGAGCGGCTATCAGGGGAAAGAGCTTTGCGCGGGTCATGAACGTCCTTTGGTGTGGTGACTGCCCGATCGGTTGACTCAGGTAAGGCAAACCTTACTTAGGGTAGCCTAACTAAGTCAAATTCCGCGTGGAGTCCCCAAGGGGAGCAGCTCGGACAGGTCGGATCGGGCTCCGCTCGCGTGAACCCTGCCGTCCCTCGTGGCCTCAGCCCAGGTGAGTCTGCCCAGCGCGAGGGCTAACCACGTCTCGGTATTCATCTCCACCACCGCCGGCGGTGTCCCGCGCCGATGCGTTGCACCCTCGATGACCTGTACCGCCGCGTACGGGGGGATGCGCACTTCCACACTCTTGCCCGGTGCACTCGCCACCAATTCGGCAAGTGCACCTTTCACGGCCGCACGCTGTTCGTCTCTCGGTGGCTCCCGACCGGACGCCAGTGCATCGAGCACCACAGCGGCGCGTTCGATCCAAGCGTTGTCCCCCATCAGGAGAAGAACGCCGGAAGGGTCGCGGTGTTCGCATCTCTCAACCGATCGAGTGACACCGTGAAGAACTCTCCGAACTGCAACACCTGGGTGCCGTCCTCATGTCCGGTATCGGCACCCAGACCCGAGTCGACGACGCCCACCCGGGAAGCAGGCACTCCTCGTGCAGCACACATTTCGGTGAAGCGGAGTTCCTCGCTACGAGGGATCACCACCACCGCCCGTCCGGCGGACTCGGCAAACAGTTGGACGAAGGGATCGACCTCATCAGGCAGCCACAATCGCGCACCGATGCGACTACGAAGGGCCATCTCGACGACAGCGACTGCGAAACCTCCATCGGAAACGTCGTGGGCGGCAGTGATCATTCCGTCGCGCGATGCAGCGACGAGGATCTCGCCCAGCACCTTCTCTCGCTGAAGATCGAGCAACGGTGGGTGTCCCCCCAGATGTCCTCGGATGTGTGCCCACTCGCTACCGGAAAACTCATCGCGGGTGTCGCCAAGCAGATAGATGAGCTCACCGTCCGGTCCCCAGGACATCGGCGTTCGGCGATCGACATCGTCGATAACGCCCAAGACTCCGACAACAGGCGTGGGCAGGATCGCTGTGTCGCCCGTTTGGTTATAGAACGAGACGTTGCCGCCGGTCACCGGGATTCGCAAGGCCGCGCACGCATCGGCCAAACCCCGCACCGCTTCCGCGAATTGCCACATCACTTCTGGATCTTCCGGCGACCCGAAGTTCAAGCAGTTGGTCACCGCGAGCGGGACGGCTCCGGTGACGCACACGTTCCGATACGACTCCGCGAGCGCCAACTGAGCACCCGCGTAGGGGTCAAGCTTCGCGAAGCGTCCGTTGCAGTCGGTCGCGATAGCTACGCCTCTCCCCGATTCTTCGTCGACCCGAATCATCCCGGAGTCTTCGGGCTGGGAGAGGACTGTGTTTCCCCGCACGTAGCGGTCGTATTGGTCGGTGACCCACGACTTGTCGGCGAGATTCGCAGAGGTGAGAAGTTCTAAAAGTGTGCTCAGAAACTCTTCCGGTTCGGGACGGTCGATGGTCGTGGCCTCATCTGCCTGCAACGCGTCTTGCCAGGACGGGCGATGAAACGGTCGCTCGTACACCGGGCCTTCGTGGGCCACCGTGCGCGGCGGAGCGTCCACGATCCGCTCACCGTGCCAATCGATGGTCAACCGGCCGGAATCGTTGACCTCACCGATCACGACTGCTTCGACATCCCACTTGCGGCAGTGAGACATGAAGTCATCAACCTTGTCCGGTCGGACAATGGCACACATGCGCTCCTGCGATTCGCTCATCAAGATCTCTTCAGGGCTCAGTGTCGGATCGCGCAATAACACTCGATCCAGCCACACGTGCATGCCACCGTCACCGTTGGACGCCAGTTCGCTGGTGGCGCACGAGATACCGGCACCGCCGAGGTCCTGAATTCCCTCCACCAGTCCGGCATGCAGCACTTCGAGGGTGGCCTCGATCAGGAGTTTCTCCATGAACGGATCGCCCACCTGCACACTGGGGCGCTTTGCCGGGCCTTCGTCGTCGAATGTCTCCGAGGCCAGAACCGATACACCTCCGATGCCATCGCCGCCGGTGCGGGCGCCGTAGAGCACCACCAGGTTGCCCACGCCCTTCGCGCTCGCCAGGTGAATGTCCTCGTGTCGCATAGCGCCAACACACAAAGCGTTCACCAAAGGGTTGCCCGCGTAGGACTCGTCGAAGACAACTTCCCCTCCGATGTTGGGTAGACCGAGGCAGTTTCCGTAGCCACCCACGCCCGCAATGACCCCGGGGAGGACTCGTTTCGTATCCGCCGCATCCGCGGGTCCGAAGCGAAGAGGATCCATCACCGCGAGAGGGCGTGCACCCATCGACAAGATGTCGCGAACAATGCCGCCCACGCCGGTCGCAGCGCCCTGGTATGGCTCTACGTACGACGGGTGGTTGTGGCTTTCAACTTTGAACGTCACCGCCCAGCCATCTCCGATGTCGACGACGCCTGCGTTCTCCCCGATCCCCACCAGGAGCGCATCCGACGGTGGAGCCTTCTCGCCGAATTGCCGCAGGTGCACCTTGCTGGACTTATACGAGCAGTGTTCGCTCCACATCACCGAATACATCGCAAGTTCGCTGCTGGTGGGACGACGCCCCAAAATCTCGCGGATGCGTTCGTACTCCTCAGGCTTCAATCCGAGCTCGAGATACGGCTGCTCGACCTCCGGAGTCGTCACCGCCTGATCGACGGTATCGATCATCGTCCGGCCCTAGCCATGAGCGACGACAGTGCGCTAGCGAAGAAGATCAATCCGTCGGTGCTCGGTCCGGTGAGTGACTCGATGGCGTGCTCGGGGTGCGGCATCAAGCCAACGACATTGCCGCGCTCGTTGGTGATACCGGCGATGTCGCGTCGACTCCCATTGGGGTTGACGTCCAGATACCGCGCGATGACACGGCCGTCTCCGTCGAGCCGATCGAGGGTGTCCTCGTCTGCAACGTAACCGCCCTCCCCGTTCTTCAAGGGAATGACGATTTCCTGGCCCGGCGTGAAGTCACGGGTCCAGTCTGAAGTGGTGTTCTCGATTCGAAGTTTCTGGTCGCGGCACACGAAGTGCAAATGATCGTTTCGCGTCAGCGCACCGGGAAGTAGATGGGTCTCACACAGAATCTGGAACCCGTTGCAGATACCGAACACGGGCATGCCGCGATGTGCAGCGTCGATGATGGTGCCCATCACCGGCGCGAAGCGAGCGATCGCACCACACCGCAAGTAGTCCCCGTAGGAAAAGCCACCCGGAAGAACGACCGCGTCGACGTTCTTCATGTCGTCATCACCGTGCCATAGGGACACCGCCTCACCACCGGCGATCGTCACCGCCCGAGCGGCATCCGCATCATCGAGAGAACCGGGGAAAGTGACGACTCCGATGCGAGCGCTCACGCGCCCGCCTCATCGTCGACGACCGTCATCGTGTAGTTCTCGATCACCGGGTTACTGAGTAGTTCACCCGCGAGTTCCTCGAGTGCGGCCCGCCGAGCGTCGTCGAGTTCCCCCTCGAGCTCGATGACGAACTGTTTGCCTTGCCGAACATCAGCGACTCCAGAAAGCCCCAGGCGGCCGAGAGCGCCCTGCACAGCCCGACCCTGTGGGTCCAAGATCTCCGGCTTGAGCATGACGTCGACTATGACGCGAGCCACGAGCACCCCATCCTTCACACAATGCACACAGCGAATGCAACGGGGAAGACCCCAATCCTATCCGGCCCCGCACGATCTGTTGGAAGCTCACCTAGAGTCAATCTCATGGGATCTCGCGGCTACGACCTGCTGTGGGGCACCACCCTGCGCGCCACCACGATCAGCCACCGCTTTCTGGACCGGATCTCCGGTGGCCGACTCATGCGCCGCTTTCCGGGCGGCGCCCAGGTCGTGTGGATCACCACGCTCGGACGCAAGTCCGGCCAATGGCGGCGCACACCACTGTTGGGAGTTCCGGTGGAAACCGACGACATGCGCGGCTGGGGGATCGCCGGGTCGAATGCTGGCCAGGAAAAGATCCCGGGCTGGGTGTTCAACGTCCGCGAACACAACGAAGGAACAATCGAGATCGACGGCGAGATCCTCCCGTGCACCTTCACCGAGGTGACGGGTGATAGCGCGCGCGCCATCTTCGAACGCCTGGGCAACAGTTGGTCTTCCTACCGAATGTACGAACGCAACATCAAGCGAGACATTCCGGTATTCGTCGCTCAGCTGGAAGGTATGACAACGTCCTGACCGTTGTAGGTACCCCGCACCCTGTCGACTTGGAACCGTGTGAACATCTCTTCTGCATACCAATCGAGATCATGCGTCTTGCGCACCACTTCCGCGTGCGCTGGGCGGCGGTAGGCGAAATCCGAAATCGCCTTCGCGTCCCGCCAAATACTGAAGGTTCCCTGCAAACCCACCGGCGCTTCACCGATGCCTAGGGTGAACAGCACTCCGGGATCCGACCGCAGATCCAAGCTCACGGGCGGCACGGAAGACCAGAACTTGGGCCACATGCTGACCTTGATGCGCGCGCGGGTGATGGCCGCGATCGGTCCAGGATCGGCTTTGGTGTCCGGCACGGCGAAGGGATCGCGACCGGACCACTTGCCGCGGGTGACCAGCGGTCGCATGGTGATGCAGAGTTGTTCATCTGACGCGGCAGTCCAGATATTGCAGACACCGGACTCCTCGAATGCTCTCGCGTAGTCCTCGTCGACCCAGGTGGTGAGCAGTGCCCAATGGGTCGGGTCAGCATCGCGCATCGTGAACGTTTCGCCCGATCCGGTTCCCATCAATTTGGCGAACTGCAGACCCGGCAGCGAGCGAACGGCCCGACGTTGACTCCCCATGCGCAGAAAACTGCGAGGAATCTGCATCCCCGATACGCCCCAGACATCGAGGCGAACGACAGGTGGCGTGCTCACCGTTCCAGCGTATGCGCGCGCCAGGCAGACGACACCATGTCCTCGAGGTCGCGGGACGCGTGCCAGCCCATTTCGTCGCCGATCGAATCCGTGGCCGCGAACGTGGCCGGAGGGTCGCCTGGTCTGCGCGGAGCCACTTGGGCACCGACATCTGCTCCGGTCACCGAACTGATGACGTCCATGACTTCGCGTACCGAGCTTCCAACCCCACGTCCGACGTTGAAGACATCGGCGGCATTCCCACCCTCGCAACGAGTTGCCGCCGCCACATGCGCCTCGGCAAGGTCCACCACGTGGATGTAGTCGCGGATGCAGGTGCCATCTGGTGTCGGATAGTCATCACCGAAGATCTGCGGGCGACGTCCGGCATCGAGTGCGGCGAACACCATAGGGATCAGGTTATTGACGCTGTTGTCGCCGAGTGAGTCGGCTCCGGCACCGGCCACGTTGAAGTAGCGGAGCCCCACCCACGACAGGTTCCACGCGGCTCCGGCATCGCGCGCCAGCCACTCGCCCACCACTTTGGTCTGACCGTACGGATTCTCCGGAATCAGCTCGGCGTCCTCGGCAACGGGGTTAGTTGCCGGCGTTCCATAGACGGCGGCAGATGACGAGTACACGAAGTTTCGAACGTCCTTTTCCTTCATCACCGACAGAAGGTCCACCATTCCGCCGACGTTCTCCGCGTAGTACTCCAGCGGCATATCGACAGACTCACCAGCGGCCTTCAACGCTGCGAGGTGAATAACCCCGGTGATCGAGTAATCATCAATCGCTTGGGACAGGGCGCGACGATTTTGGATACGAGCCTGCACAAGCGGCACGTCCTCGGGCACGCGATGAGCCAGCCCATGAGAGAGATCGTCGATGACGACCGCACTCATGCCAGCGTCCTTCAGGGCGCGGACGACGTGTGCTCCGATGTATCCGGCTCCACCCGTGATCAACCAGGCACTCACGAGAAGGCCTCACCGGTGAGACGTTCATAGGCCTCGATGTATTTCGCTCGCGTTTGCTCCACGATGTGATCGGGCAATTCAGGGGGCGGGGTTTGCGAATCCTGGTCCCATCCGGATTCTGGAGACGTCAACCAGTCGCGAACGAACTGCTTGTCGAAAGACGGCTGCGCATGACCCGGCTCCCATTGATCAGCTGGCCAATATCGCGACGAATCTGGGGTGAGTACTTCGTCTGCGAGCACGTAGTCCCCTGCGTATTTGCCTGAGCGCCCTAATCCAATCTCGAACTTCGTATCCGCGAGAATCAGGCCTCGTTCGCGGGCGATCTCATCGGCTCGCTCGTAAACGGCCAATGAGATGCGACGCAATTGCTGCGCTTCCTCTTGCCCGATCGCGATCACCACCTCGTCGAAGGTGATGTTCATGTCGTGCTCACCGATCTCGGCCTTGGTCGCCGGAGTGAAGATAGGTTTCGGTAGCCGCGAGCCGTCCTTCAAGCCGGGGGGTAGTCCCTGCCCGCAGATCTTCTGCGTGGCCCGGTAGTCCGCGAGCCCCGACCCTGCCAGGTAGCCGCGCACCACGCACTCCACCGGGAACATGTCGAGTTGCTCACACACCATCGCGCGTTCTCGAACAGAGGCCGGAGCCGAAGCTCGCGACACGTGACTCGGGACGATGTCCGCAAGTTGTTCAAACCACCACAGGGAGAGTTGGGTAAGGATCTTGCCTTTATCCGGAATGAGGGTGGGGAGCACCCAGTCGTACGCGGAGATCCGGTCGCTCGCGATGAAGAGCAGCCGATCATCCGGAGTGGAGAACAGGTCGCGGACCTTCCCGCTGTAGACGTGCTCGTACTCGGCCGGCAGACCGTAGTCCACCACCGGTGCTGTCATCACAGGATGTCCCCCGGCCGGTAACCCGCCGCATCAGGGAATCGCTCAGTAAGGAGTTCGATGCGCTCGGCAATCACGCGAACCTGTTCCGTGGCTGCACCGGTGAAGTCCAATGGCGCAGCGATGATCTCGGTGATTTCTTCCCGCGATAAGCCGATGCGTTCATCTCCCGCCAACATGGCGAGCAGATCGGTGTCCTCGCCGTCTCTCATCTGCAACGCTGCCGCAACAGCGTGCTCCTTGATCGCCTCGTGTGCACTCTCCCGGCCCTTACCCGATCGCACGGCGGCCATCAACACTTTGGTGGTGGCGAGGAAAGGCAAGTAGCGCTCGAGCTCGGCATCGATCACAGCCGGGAAGGCCCCGAAACCGTCGAGCACCGTCAGGAACGTTTCCAACAGGCCGTCCATCGCGTAGCAAGCGTCCGGCAGTGCAACTCGGCGGACCACCGAACACGAGACATCCCCTTCATTCCACTGCTGACCCGCGAGGTCGGCGGTCATCGTCGCGTAGCCGCGTAGCAGTACGTGCATACCGTTGATGCGCTCGCACGAGCGAGCGTTCATCTTGTGCGGCATCGCCGACGAGCCGACCTGCCCCGGACGGAAACCCTCGGTGGCGAGCTCATGACCGGCCATCAATCTCACCGTGGTAGCGAGATTCGACGGAGCAGACGCAAGTTGCACCAGCGCACTCAGGACGTCGTAGTCCAGGGACCGCGGATACACCTGGCCAACGCTCACCAACGCCGCGTCGAACCCGAGGTGTTCGGCCACACCACTCTCGAGTTGCGCGAGCTTGTCGCTGTCACCGTCGAGAAGATCAAGCATGTCCTGCGCACTCCCGACCGGTCCCTTGATGCCGCGCATCGGATATCGATCGATGAGCATTTCGAGGCGGTCCAGCCCGAGAAGCATCTCCTGCGCAATCGTGGCAAAGCGTTTGCCCATCGTGGTGACTTGAGCGGCGACGTTGTGTGAGCGACCAGCCATGGCAGTTTCGGAGTACGCGACAGCCAAGCCGGCGAGACGGTCGAGTGACGCCACCGACTTGTCGCGGATCAACTCCATTGATTGCCGCAGTTGCATCTGCTCCACGTTCTCGGTCAGATCGCGCGAAGTCATGCCGAGGTGAATGGACTCGTGCCCAGCGAGCGCATTGAACTCCTCGATGCGCGCCTTGACGTCGTGCTTGGTCACCCGCTCGCGGCCGGCGATAGACGCCAGGTCCACATCGCCCACCCGCGCTTCGTAGTCGGCGATGGTCTCGTCGGAGATGTTGAGGCCGGCTGCGGACTGAGCCCGCATCACCGCGATCCACAGCCGCCGCTCCGCGATGATCTTTGATTCGGGTGCCCAGATAGCCCGCATGGCCCCGGACGCATAGCGCTCGGCGAGCACGTTTGGCACGCTCACGCCGACATTCTTCCACGTTGCCCGTGACACCGTGCCGACGAGCCGATGAGGGGTGTTATTCCTTGGTGGCAGCGGCCAGCGCGATGTCGCGGCGGTGGTGCGAGCCCTCGAGAATGATGAGGTCGACAGCCGTGTACGCGCGCTCCCGAGCCTGATGCAACGTGTCGCCGACCCCCGTAACGGACAGCACCCGCCCACCTGATGCGGCTATCGATCCGTCGTCCTGCACCCTCGTCCCCGCGTGCAAGATGTCCACTCCCGCGCTGGCGGCGGCATCACCCAGACCGGCGATCACGTCACCCGTTCGTGGACTCTCCGGGTACCCCTGGGCGGCGATCACCACGGTGACGGCCGCATCGCTCGACCAGACCGGAGCGGGATGGGTCTCCAGATGGCCTGTCGCTGCGGCCATCATCAGGCCGCCGAGCCCGGACTGCAGTCGGGCCAGCACAACCTGGGTCTCCGGGTCACCGAAACGCGCGTTGAACTCGACGACGCGAATACCACGCGATGTCATCGCCAGTCCGGCGTACAGCAGTCCGACAAACGGAGTTCCTCGGGCGGCCATTGCCTCAATCATCGGTTGCAACACCCGCGCCGTCACATCGTCGACCACGTCGGCTGGCGCCCACGGCAGCGGTGAGTACGCACCCATGCCGCCGGTGTTCGGGCCGACGTCATCGTCGTGGGCACGCTTGAAATCCTGCGCGGGCTGCAAGGGCACGACGCATGTTCCGTCGGTGATCGCGAAGAGAGAAATCTCCGGGCCATCGAGAAACTCCTCCATCACCACAGCACTCCCGCCGGCAAGGCACGCTCGCGCGTGGGCGACGGCGACAGCACGATCGTCGGTAACCACAACACCCTTGCCGCCGGCCAAACCATCGTCCTTCACAACGTACGGGGTTCCGGGCCGAGTAAAGGTGTCGAGGGCACCGTCGATCTGATCCTCATCGGTACACACCAACGCCATGGCTGTCGGTACACCGGCCTCAGCCATCACTTCCTTGGCGAACGCCTTGCTGCCTTCTAGTTGAGCCGCCTGCGCGGACGGACCGAAGCAGGCGATTCCCTTCGCGCGAACAGCGTCGGCTGCACCTGCGACCAGCGGAGCCTCGGGACCGATGACAACTAGATCGATACCGCGCTCGAGTGCGAGCGCCGCGATCGCTTGTGTGTCGGTCACATCGAGTGGGAGCGTGGTCACGTCACCAGCGATGCCCGCATTCCCCGGAGCACATTCGATCCCGTTGACGTTCTCGTCCCGCATGAGCGCTCGGACGATGGCGTGTTCGCGGGCGCCCGAGCCGACGATCAGGACCTTCACGCGCTCGAACCTACCGGCTTCGTTCTATCACCAGCACAGACGCTGATGCAATCCTCAGGCTCCCGTGTAGTGGGCGTCGATGATGCCGAAGACGTCATCCAAAATCGCAAGGCCTTCTGTGACCTCGGCTTCGCTGACCGTGGCGGGTGGGACAACGTGCATCCGGTTGAAGTTAGTGAAGGGGATCAAGAACCGCTTCTTGCACTCGGTAACCAGTTCCGTCATCGCGGGCGAAGTGCCGGCGTAAGGCGCCAACGGCTCCCGGGTGGCTCGGTCTGTCACCAGGTCGAGCGCCCAGAAGACGCCGAGGCCGCGCACTTCACCGATGACCTTGTGCTTGTCCATCAGGTCGCGCAGGCCGGGGCCGATGACCTTTTCACCGATCTCGGCGGCGTGCTCATTGACCTTCTCTTCGCGCATCGCATCGATGGATCCGACGATGGAGGCGGTGGCGAGTGGGTGCCCGGAGTAGGTGAGGCCACCGGGGAACACGCGGTCGTCGAACGTGGCGGCGATGTCCGCGGAGATGACGACACCGCCCACCGGAACGTAGCCGGAGTTGGAACCTTTCGCGAACACGATGAGGTCTGGCTGGGCATCCCAGTTTTGGAAGGCGAACCACTTGCCGGTGCGTGCGAAGCCAGACATCGTCTCGTCGGCAATCCACATGATCTCGTACTTGTCCGCCAGCGCCCGCACACCCTCGAGGTACCCCGGCGGCGGCACCAGGATGCCGGCGGTTCCGACGACGGATTCCAGAATGATCGCGCCGACGGTGTTCGGGCCTTCGAACTGGATGACCTGCTCGAGGTGTTGCAGCGCACGCTCGGTCTCTTGCTCGGGACTGCCCGACCAGAAAGGTGAGCGATACGGGTACGGGCCGAAGAAGTGCACGTGTTGGCTCGCGTACTCATTCGGCCAGCGCCGCGGATCACCGGTCGCGGTAATCGCCGCGCCTGTGTTGCCGTGGTAGGAGCGGTAGGTCGACAGCACCTTGTGCTTGTGCGTATGGATCCGCGCCATGCGGATCGCGTTCTCCACCGCATCGGCGCCGCCATTGGTGAAGAAGACCTTCGCCATATTCGGCCCAGCGAGTTCGACGATGCGCTTGGCAGCTTCACCACGCTTATCGTTCGCATGCTGCGGAGCGATCGTCGACAACTTCCCGGCCTGCTCTTGGATCGCGGCAATCACCTTCGGGTGCTGGTGACCGATGTTCACGTTCACCAGTTGAGAGGAGAAGTCCAGCCACTTGTTGCCGTCGTAGTCCCACACGTAGGAACCCTCGGCCGCCGCGATACACATCGGGTTCAAAGCACCTTGGGCGCTCCACGAATGGAATACATACTGACGGTCCAGGTCGAAGACGTGCTTGCCCTGGGTGGGATCGGGGGAAAACGACATGCCAACTCCTCGTTATGCCAAGTGGTGAACGAAGCGTAGAACCGAACGAATGTTCAGGACAATGCGGGCAGCAATCAGTCCGAAAGTCGGTCCCAGAAACTGTTCCCGGTGCCCAGCCACACGGGCGCCGAGATCCGAATCAGTCGATCAAATCGTGGATAGAAATAGTGGCGTTTCTGTCCTGGCCGACCCCGATCGCACTAATTCGACAATTCGAGACACTCTCTAGGAACTCCACATAACTGCGAGCATTCGCCGGTAGGTCGTCGACCGAGCGAGCCTGCGAGATGTCTTCCTCCCAGCCAGGAAGGTATTCGTAGATCGGCTTCGCGTGATGAAACGCCGTCTGAGACTCCGGCAATTCATCCATGCGCGTGCCCTCAACGTCATACGCCACACACACAGGGACCTTCTCGAACCCCGTGAGCACATCAAGTTTGGTCAGAAAGATATCGGTCAGACCATTGACTCGTGTTGCGTATCGGGCGATGGGCGCATCGAACCAGCCGCATCGACGGTCTCGTCCCGTGGTCACGCCACGCTCTCCACCGATGGTGCGCAGACGCTCGCCATTGTCATCGAACAATTCGGTTGGGAACGGTCCGGACCCCACACGTGTGGTGTACGCCTTCAAAATTCCGATCACACGCGTGATTCGAGTGGGCCCGATCCCACTTCCCGTGCACGCGCCTCCCGATGTCGGGTTGCTCGATGTAACGAACGGATACGTTCCGTGGTCGACATCCAGAAGAGTCCCTTGACCACCCTCGAGGAGAACGACCTTGTCGGTATCGAGTGCTTCATTCAGAAGCAGCGATGTATCCCGGACCATCGGCCGTAACGCATCGGCGTACGTCAGTAGCCCTTCGACAATCGCATCTGTTTCGATCGCTCGCCGATTGAAGACTTTGACGAGAACTTGATTCTTGTTGGCCAGCGCCCCCTCGACCTTTTGACGCAGAATCGACTCGTCGAAGACGTCTTGCACCCGGATCCCGATGCGGGCGATCTTGTCGCTGTAGGTCGGCCCGATACCTCGCCCTGTCGTACCGATCTTGCTCTTGCCCAAAAATCGCTCGGTGACCTTGTCGAGTGTCACGTGGTAAGGGGTGATCAGGTGCGCGTTTGAGCTGATCACGAGCTTTGAGGTGTCGACGCCTTGTTGGCGCAACCCTTCGATCTCTTCGAAGAGCACCTCGGGGTCAACGACAACTCCGTTGCCGATCACGGGTGTCACATCGGGCGTGAGGATCCCACTGGGGAGAAGGTGCAGGGCGAACGTTCGATCACCGACGACAACGGTGTGCCCTGCGTTGTTCCCGCCTTGGTACCGAACCACGAAGTCGACACGACCACCGAGCAGGTCGGTTGCTTTTCCTTTGCCCTCGTCACCCCACTGGGCGCCGACGAGCACGAGCGCAGGCA
>WLWL01000200.1 GCA_012103605.1 Candidatus Nanopelagicales bacterium | reverse complement strand
GAGCACCGCGGACCCGGAGGTCCAGTTCGAGGTCGCGGAGGATCCCCCGCAGCCGGCCACCACGGTGACGATCGCGATGGCACCCACGGCGGCGGTCAATCTCCTGCTCTGCCGGGATGATCTACGTGTCTCAACTCTTCGCACGAAGCCAGCAAACACCATAAGCCGATGTTTGTAATGCGACAAAAGTCGCCAATACGTCTCACTCACGCTCGAGGGCAACCAACTTTCTTGGCGTTCCCCAGCCATTACTCCGAGGAGTTGCGGTATTGGGAGATCCGCTTGCTGACAGAGATCGCCGTCGCGACTGCTGGTGCTGAAAGAGTCGCACCGACGACACCGGCCAACGTGGCACCCACGACCGTTGATCCCAGATTGACGATGGGGTGAATGCTGAGCTTGTCGCTCGTGACTTTCGTCAGCATGAGCGTCTGGACCACGTTTTGCGCCACGAGCACAACGATCAGAATGATGATGGCTTCTTGCAGTCCTGCAGCCCCGAGTGCGACCAGGACGGCGAAGGCACCGCTAACGATCGCCCCTAGGTACGGGATGAAGGACGTCACGAAGGTGACGAGAATGACGGTGAAGGCCAGAGGGATGTCCAGGATTAGCATGGCGATACCGATGATGATCGCCACCGGGGCGGCGGTGATGGCTAATCCGGCGAAGTAGGAGCGGATCGCTCGGGTGGCGTCGTTGATGATGCCGGCACCGAGGTCGGGTGGGATCTGCCCGAGGTGGTTGGCGACCCAGTCTCGAATGACGTGCCAGTCCTTGAGGACGTAAAAGAGCAGAAACACGCCAATGAGCAATCCGACGATGAAGGAGAAGACGGAGGAAAGCCCCGCTTGGATGAATCCACCGGCACTACTCGTCACTCCTGCGCTCACGCTTTCGACAGATTGGTCCACGTTGTCAAGAGAGATGCCTCGCTCGGCGAGCCACGCTTGGACCATGTCCCACCCACGGGTGAACTGCTCGGCAATCAGGTCGCGCTGGTCGTAGATTCCCTTCACTGCCAAAAAGATGGAGAGTGCGGTGATGGCGATCAAACCGACGAGCACCAGAGAGGCAGCCGCGAACGGTGGCAACCCGGCGCGGGTCAGACGATCGACAACCGGAGAAAAGAGCATGCCGATGACGACGGCAACGACCAGTGGAATGAGCAGGCTCGAGATTTGAGCGAGACCGAAGTAGATCACAACTGCCAGAGCAACTAGGCCTAGAAGAAGCCAGGCGGATCGGCCCAACTGAGCTAAAGCAGGGGGAACGCGAAAACGCCATCTATCGCCTTTGGCTTGCGGCTCAAGGCCTTGGTCGCTCACTACCTCAGCCTAATTGTTTGGCGACGTGGGTGAAGGGTAACTATCCCCGTGAGACGAATTCCCCCAACTTGTCTCAACGACACACGAGCGGTGGCCAACTCAATAATTTCTACTCATGACGAATTCAGCGGGAAACCTTGCGTGGAAAGCAGATACTGAACGACCCAACATCGTTTTGATGCTTTCGGACAACATTGGCTTCGGCGACCTCGGCTGCTACGGCAGCGGCGGAGACCTCCGCGGTATGCCAACACCGAATCTGGACGATCTGGCAGAAAAGAGCCTGACGCTGACCCAGTTCTTCGTCGAGCCAGGGTGCACCCCCTCGCGCGCTGGACTGATGACTGGTCGGTACAGCGTGCGATCCGGATTGAACAGCATCATCGTTGCCGGGACACCCAGCACCCTGCAGGCCGGTGAACTAACGCTTGCGGAGATCTGCAAAGAGAACGGGTACTCGACATGCATGGTGGGGAAATGGCATCTCGGTGAGGAAGAACAAAGCATTCCCACGAGTAAAGGATTCGACTCTTATCGCGTTGGCATTTTGGAGACGACGGACGCCACCGCGTACCCGACGACCATGCGACGCTCCGGCATGACTGAGGAGCAGATCGAGGCATCTCAGGCCTACATCTGGGAGTCAAAGGACGATGGGAGCCTTGAAGCCATTCGTCCATACGACCTCGAATACCGCCGTCACATCGAAAGCGACATTGCTGACGCTGCAACATCCTTCATTGCCGAGAAGGCAAATGGTGACGATCCCTTCTTCCTCTACGTGGGATGGTCTCACGTTCACTACCCCGAGGGGGCCAACGCTGATTTCATCGGCCGGTCCTCCTCTGGCCCGTACGGGGACATGCTGATGGAGCACGATCATCGGGTTGGGCAAGTCGTCGCGGCCGTCGAAGCAGCGGGAGTCATGGACAACACGATCATCATTTACCTATCGGACAATGGTCCTGTTCAGCAGCAAGTCATCAGTAATGACTTCAACGGTAGCTCGCCAGGCCCCTTCCGGGGCGAGGTGGGCGACGTGCTCGAAGGCTCCCTGCGGGTACCCGGAATGGTGTCATGGCCAGGGAAGATTCCTGCACGTAAGAGCAACGAGATGGTTGCTATTCATGACTTTGTTCCAACGATCGCAAGCA
>WLWL01000033.1 GCA_012103605.1 Candidatus Nanopelagicales bacterium | reverse complement strand
GGCCGCGCGGTATCGCCGGTCACGCGTACTGGTGGTCGGTGGCGCCCTTCCACGCATTCGTGTTCCCCCCGATGGCCCGACACATCGTGGAGCGCGCCGAGTCGATGAGCCACTCGCCATCACTCGACCACGCATCCGACACAATCGAGGCGTGAACGCACCAGCAGAGCCGAGCCCGTACGAGATGTTCGGCGGACAGGACTTCTTCACACGCCTGGTGGCCGCCTTCTACTCGCGCGTGGCCAACGATGACGTTCTTCGCCCCATGTATCCGCCCGGCTCCCTCGATGCCGCCGAATGGCGCCTTCGGTCGTTCCTCGAGCAGTACTGGGGTGGCCCGACCGACTACAGCGATCAACGAGGTCACCCCCGCCTGCGTATGCGCCACGCTGGCTTCTCCATCGACTCCACAGCTCGGGATCGGTGGCTCACCCACATGCGGGCGGCCGTCGACGAGCAAGATCTTCCCCCTGATCAGGAGCGAATCTTGTGGCAATATCTGCAAGGGGCCGCATTCGCCATGCAGAATGTGGCCGACGAGCCCCCCGCCGGTGACGTGTTCACCGCGCACCCAACGACCTGACGCGGCCCACGACCCAACCCCCGACCCCGGAGAAATCCCATGACAACGCACCACGATGTATGCGCTTACAGGCGTGATCGTGAGTGGTGGCAGGACGCGGTCGTGTACCAGGTCTACCCCCGCAGCTTTGCCGACTCCACCGGTGACGGCATCGGTGATCTGCCGGGGATTCTCGATCGGCTGGACTACCTCGTCGACCTCGGTATCGACGCCTTGTGGATTTCACCTTTCTACACATCGCCACTGCGCGATGGTGGCTACGACGTCGCCGACTACCGCGATGTCGATGAGCGTCTCGGCAGCCTGGCCGACATTGATCGATTGATCGCCGCCTGTCACGAACGCGGATTGCGCATCATCATGGACATCGTTCCGAACCACACCAGCAGCGACCACCACTGGTGGCGCGAGGTGCTCACGAGCGAGCCCGGCTCCCCCGCCTGGGCCCGCTACATGATTCGCCCCGGACGCGGGGAGTCAGCCAACGAGCCGCCGAGCAACTGGCGGAGCGTCTTTCACGGTCCTGGGTGGTCGCGTCTGATTCTTGATGATGGGACAACCACCGACTACTGGTACCTACACCTGTTCGACAGCACTCAGCCCGACGTGGACTGGTCGAATCCGGAGGTTCGCTCCGAGTTTCGCGACATCTTGCGCTTCTGGTTCGATCGAGGCATCGATGGTTTTCGCATCGATGTCGCCCACGGACTGGTTAAAGACCCGGATCTGCCAGACATGGACTACGACTCCATCGTCGAGACGGACATTCTCGGAGTCGCTCCTGATGCGCCCTACTGGGATCAAGACGGGGTGCACGACATCTGGCGTGAGTGGCGAGTGGTGGCTGACTCGTACGACCCACCGCGGATCTTGTGCGGCGAGGCGTGGGCACCAACACCCGAGCGACTGGCTCTCTACCAGCGACCCGATGAGCTACACACGTCGTTCAACTTCGACTATCTCGCAGCCGGATGGGACCACGAGCGCATGCGAGAGTCCATCGATGCGACCGTTGCCAGTCATGCGAAGGTCGATGCCCCACCGACCTGGGTACTTAGCAATCACGACGTTATCCGGCATGCGACCCGATTTGGACCGACCGAAGATGGATCTCCGGTCACCAAGCCGACGGTCGTCGATGACGAACGCGGACGACGCCGAGCATTGGCCGCCACCATGTTTCTTCTCGGACTGCCTGGCTCGGCGTACCTGTACCAGGGTGAGGAACTCGGGCTGCCGGAGGTCTTTGATCTCCCCGACGACGCTCGCCAAGATCCTGTGTGGTTTCGTAGCAAGGGGACCGACACCGGTCGTGACGGATGTCGTGTTCCCCTGCCGTGGAAGGCGAATGAGCCAAGTTACGGCTTCAGCCCTCAGGGGCGGTCGTGGCTTCCCCAGCCGGATGTCTGGCGGGACTTCGCGGTTGATCAGCAACAAGACGATGATGCGTCGCCGCTCGCGCTCTACCGACGAGCCTTGGCGCAGCGGCGCAGCGAACCTGCTCTCGGACAGGGCCCGATGGAGTGGATGGACGGAGCACCCGAGGGCGTTCTGGCCATGCGACGCTTCACCGCCGACCCGGGGCACCCGTCTGTCGCCATCGTGATCAACATGACCGAAGCGACGATTCATCTGCCATCGAGTTGGGGTACCGACGTCGTCCTGGCATCCGACCCGGACATTGCTACCTTGAATGACGACGAGTCATCGCACCTGGTGATGGGCCCCGAGACGGCCGTGTGGATTCGCCAGTGAAGTGTGTCGTCACCTGACGACGCGCAGCCCGAGACGGGCTTCGATACCGGCGGTGTACGAGAAGACTTGACCCCGTGGCGTCGACAGACGCTTCCACGGGCCACAGGTCGCGGCGGTTACCCGCAACGGTTCATCGGTCATGAGCCGCAATCGTCTCGCCGCGTGCAGCACGCGCATCGGAAGACCCGCCCACGCAGCACGCGACCAGATCTCCTCCGCAATAGGAGCCGCCTGATACTCGGGCAATCCCTTCGTCCGCTCGCGGAACTCCTCGATCGCTTCGCGGATCTGGGGAGTGATGTCACTGGAAACTCCGTGGATAGGCATCTGCCATCCGTCGCCGGGCGGCAGGCTCGCCAGCGTCAGGCCTTGACCAACCGAGGCGGTCAACTGCGGCAGTGACGCCGTGTCGAAACGCACCGACTGATTCGCAGCGACGGCATCACTCACGCCGCGAACGAACGTCGCCAGCGAGGTTGTGACGTCGTCGCCGATCGCGTCCTCGTCCACCTGCGCCGGCACCGCAAGCGCAACCATCACGTCCATCGGAAGAACGGCGTAAACAGCGAGTGCGGAGTCTGCGACGATGACGCGAGCGGTCATTCCGGAGTCCCACTCTGTGAGTCGAGTGCCCACCAGGGAAAGGACCCGAGCTTCTCGCTCGTTCAGCGAGATGGCACGCATCGTGGTCTCCACGGGGCCTCCCTGGGTCATTTTTCGAGGTGCTCCTCGATGAGCAGCCGGAATTCGGGTGGAATCGGACGGGAAGTAATTGCATCTTTATCGAAACACACCATGACGGATTTCGCATCCGCAGCCAGCTGCCCCTCGTCGATCAACTGCGTCTCCATTGTGAACGAGGAGGTGCCGATGTGGGAGAACCACGTTCGCGTCAGGAGGGGCTCTATCGAGAACCGGATGGGGCGCAGGTAGTTGATTTCCTGACGGACCACCACTTGCCCTACGACTCCTCGGTCATACATTCCAAGGGAGCGATAGACGCGCACGCGTGCTTCCATCACGTAGTCGAGGAAGGTCGCGTTGCTCACGTGATCGTAGGGATCGAGGTCCTTGAAGCGCTTCGCAACTTCGATGTCGAAAACGGTCATCAGTCGCGCGTCAATTTGCGGTAGGTGGCTCGGTGCGGCCGAGCAGCTTCTTCGCCTAGGCGCTCGATCTTGTTCTTCTCGTACGCGTCGAAGTTTCCTTCGAACCAGAACCATTGCGAGTCACCCTCGTACGCGAGGATGTGCGTGGCGATCCGGTCCAGGAACCAGCGGTCGTGAGACGTGATCACCGCGCACCCTGGGAACTCCAGAAGTGCATTCTCCAGCGACCCGAGTGTTTCGACATCCAAATCATTCGTCGGCTCGTCGAGCAGCAAGAGGTTGCCGCCCATTTTCAACGTGAGCGCGAGGTTCAATCGGTTGCGCTCGCCACCGGAGAGCACCTTGGCGGGCTTTTGCTGGTCGGGCCCTTTGAAGCCGAATGCCGAGACATACGCCCGGGACGGCAACTCGACGTTGCCCACCTTGATCCAGTCCAGGCCATCGCTGACGACTTCCCACACGTTCTTGGCAGGATCGAGGCCAGCTCGTGACTGATCCACGTACGACAGGGAGACGGTTTCTCCGACCTTGATCTCACCCATGGTGGGCAGTTCGTCTTTGTTCTCCGTCTCCCCATTCGCGGCCGCCACCAGCATGGTGAACAACGTCGTCTTGCCCACGCCGTTGGGTCCGATGACACCGACGATCCCGTTTCTCGGGAGAGAAAACGTTAGATCATCGATCAAGATGCGGTCCCCGAAAGCCTTCGTCAAGTGCTCCACTTCGACGACGACGTTGCCTAGGCGCGGACCCGGAGGAATCTGAATCTCCTCCATATCCAACTTGCGGGTCTTCTCGGCCTCGGCAGCCATCTCTTCGTATCGCTGCAGCCGTGATCGGGACTTGGTCTGTCGAGCCTTAGCGTTGGATCGCACCCACTCCAACTCCTCGGTCAGGCGCTTTTGCAGCTTTGCGTCCTTCTGACCTTCCACTTTCATACGGGCGGCCTTGGTTTCGAGATACGTCGAGTAGTTGCCCTGATACGGATAGGCGCGTCCGCGGTCGAGTTCGAGGATCCATTCGGCAACGTTGTCGAGGAAGTATCGATCGTGGGTGATCGCGACAACGGTTCCGGGATAGCGCTCGAGGTACTGCTCGAGCCAGTTCACGCTCTCGGCATCAAGGTGGTTGGTCGGTTCATCGAGCAGCAGCAGATCCGGTGCCTGCAGCAGCAATTTGCACAACGCCACTCGACGCTTCTCGCCACCAGACAGCACCGTGACGTCCGCGTCGCCGTCGGGACACCGCAACGCGTCCATCGCCTGGTCCAATTGGGCGTCGAGGTCCCAGGCGTTCTTGTGGTCGATCGCCTCCTGGAGTTTGCCCATCTCCGCGAGCAGCGTGTCGTAGTCGGCGTCGGGATCGGCCAATTCGGTGGAGATCTCGTTGAAGCGATCCACCATCGCCTTGGTTTCGGCAACCCCGTCTTGGACGTTCTCCAGCACTGTCTTCGACTCATCGAGTTGCGGCTCCTGCATCAGGATGCCGACCGTGAACCCGTCCATGAGTGTGGCTTCGCCATTGGACACGTCGTCCACACCAGCCATGATCTTCAGCAGACTCGACTTGCCCGCTCCATTGGGGCCGACGACCCCGATCTTGGCGCCGGGCAGGAAGGCGAGCGTGACGTCGTCTAGGACGACCTTGTCGCCGTGCGCCTTGCGCGCCTTCTGCAGTGTGTAGATGAACTCGGCCATGGGCACCCTTCCGTCAGGCCGGAAGCCTAGTTGCCTTCCGTGGCTCGGAATTCGAGCCGGGGCCCGCGGCCCGAGCAATCCCACGACACACTCTGGCGACGAGGGTGGGGGCGGATTCACGCTGACGCGAGGGTGTGCCCATCTCGCGTGTCATCGCTGATGTCGTCACCGCTTTCCTCGGCGATGGCGGCCGCGGCCATCACGTCGGCGATCACTCGGGTCTCGTTCTCCGCGACCGAGGCGCTCTTGACGCGCGTGAAGTCCGCGGTGCCGCGTGCGAGATCCGGCCCGACGGCGTATGCCTCGATGTCTTGGTAGCGCACCGTGTGCGAGCCATCTCCGCACGGACGCTCCACCTCACGACTACGCATCCTCCCGTAGACCACCACCGGCATTCCTTTCTTTATCGAGTTCGCTACGTTCGTCGCGAGCGTGCGCCAGCACGTCACCGACAGATAGTGCGTATCGCCTTCGATCCACCGCTCGCTGTCTCGGTCGAAGCGGCGAGTGTTGGAAGCGAGACGAAACGACGCCACCGGGTCACCGTTTCCCGTGAAGCGCAGATCGACGTCTCGAATCACATTTCCCACCACCGTCATCATCAGGTCGTTCATTGCTCATCACTCCTTCGCTGGTCGTTTCTCCTGCGACAAGCCTCGGCGCTGTGGCCCTGATCGTGAAGAACGCCTGCGTTGGTGTGGATGACATGGCGCACCCAGCGTGCGCTGTGGAAAGGACTTCTGGTGAACGGCGTCCGTATGCTCGGCACGTGGCTCGTTTTCACCGCGCGTGGCTGGTAGCCGCAGTCACCTTCCTGGTGTTGATGACGTCTGCCGCGTTCCGGTCGTCGGTCGGGGTGCTCGTCGTGCCTCTCGAGGACGAGTTCGGCTGGTCACGATCCGTCACCTCCATCGCGGTCGCGGTCAACCTGATTCTCTACGGACTCACCGCGCCCTTCGCCGCTGCCTTGATGGGGCGCTTCGGTGTGCGCAACATCGCTACCGGCGCCTTAATTCTGATCGCGATCGGCACCGGCCTGACGACCGTGATGACCGACCCATGGCATCTGGTGATCTTGTGGGGCGTCATCGTCGGACTCGGCGTCGGAGCCACGGCGCTCATTTTCGGCTCCTTGGTCGTCAACCGTTGGTTCGACAAACGCCGTGGGCTGATGCTCGGCGTGATGGGCGCTGCCTGGGCGACGGGACAACTCGTCTTCCTCCCCCTGATCGCGAACGTCATCGAGGCCACCGGATGGCGCACAGCCTCCTGGGGCATCGCCATCGCCGCGCTCGCGCTGATACCCGTCATCTGGTTCGTCCTCGTTGATCGACCGAGTGATGTTGGCCTTCTTCCCTACGGCGCCGATCCGAACAATCCGCCGGTCGAGGAACACAACACCGAGGGCAGCGCAGCGACGGCTGCGAAAACAACCATTCGCACGCTGGTCGAGGTTGCTCGCCACCGCACCTTCTGGATTTTGGCGGGGACTTTCTTCGTCTGCGGCTGGACCACCAACGGGATCGTCTCCACGCACTTCATCCCCGCCGCACACGACGAAGGAATGCACGCAACCGCGGCTGCTGGCCTTCTCGCCGTGGTGGGGCTCTTCGACTTGATTGGGACGCTGGGCTCGGGTTGGCTTACCGACCGATTCGACCCCCGCAAGCTTCTCGCCATCTACTACGGCTTTCGAAGCCTCGCCTTGTTCGCTCTGCCGGCGATTCTCGGGCCGGCGGTCGATCCCCCGATTCTGGTTGTCATGGTCGTCTTCGGCCTGGACTGGGTGGCGACCGTCCCACCCACCGCGATCTTGTGCACCAGGGCATTCGGTCGAGAGAAAGGAACCATCGTCTTCGGTTGGGTCTTCGCCGCCCACATGATCGGCGCCGCTGCAGCCGCCACGACAAGCGGTGTACTGCGGGACGTCACCGGGGACTATCTACTCGCGTGGCTGCTCGCCGGCTTCCTCGCCCTCGGCGCGTGCGGAGCCTCCCTCACCCTGCCGCGTTCACTCCGCAGTGCGACATTGGACGAAACCAACTCCGAGCATCCGCACCCGTGAAAGACTGAGGTCCGCGTCAGCGACACGTGGAGGGTGTGTATGTCCTGGGTAGCCATCATCATCATCGTTCTCATCGTTCTGCTTCTCATCGTCGGTGTTCTTCAGTTCAACAGGTTGCGCCGCCTGAACGTTCAGGTGGATGGAGCCTTCGCCGGCATCGACACCCTCCTGACCAAGCGCGCCGACCTGATTCCCAATCTGGTGGAAACGGTCAAGGGAGCCTCGGGCTTCGAGCAGAGCACCTTGCAGGCGGTCACCGATGCGCGAGCGTCGATCGGCCAGGCAAGGACCGTGGAGGAAACCGCCGCTGCGGACAACATGCTTACCCAGGCTCTCGGCAGACTTTTCGCCGTCGCCGAGGCCTACCCGCAGCTGACGGCTACCCAGGGATACATCGAGCTTCAGCGCCAACTCCAGCAGGTCGAGGGCGAACTGCAGTTTGCTCGCCAGTTCTATAACGAGGCGGTTGTGCAGTTGAACACCGCGCTCACCACCGTTCCGGGGATGTGGTTCGCCGGAGTCGCGAAGGTGACTCAGCGAGACATGTACTCCGAGCCCGACGAGGATCGACGAGACGCACCCAGCGTGGAATTCTGATGCGTCGCGCGCTGATGTGGGCGCTTGCCGGCGCCGCAGCTACCTCTCTCGCGCTCGCACCGGGTGCGTACGCCGAGGAGATTTCGTCCTTCGACGTCGATGTGACCATCGGCGCGGACACCGTGATGGACATTTCCGAGACCATCGTCTATGACTTTGAAAGCGCAGAGCGCCGCGGCATATTCCGCGACATTCCCGTCCGTGATTATCTCGATGACGGAAGCGCTCGCGCTTACGAAATAGACGTCCTTTCGGTCACCCGAGACGGCTCCTCGGAGCCCTACGAAATTTCCGACGAGGGTGATTACCTTCGGGTGCGCATCGGTGATCCCGACGTCACCATCACCGGAGCCCACGAATACCAAATCCAATACACCGTCGCCAACGGCCTGACCCAGTACACACAAGAACAAGTCGATGCGATCGGGATCGCTGAGCTCGAGCCGGGCGACGTCGAGGTGTATTGGGACTTCATCGGCGGCGAGTGGGAGGCGCCGATCGATCAGGCGCGGGTGAGAGTTGAAGGGCCGGGCCCGATCCTCGCCTACGAGTGTTTCGTCGGATCCACAGGTTCGAGGATTCCGTGCGATGTGGAAATTGGCACCGAATCCGCGGTCTTCTCCTCTGCACGACTCTACACCGGCGACAGCCTGACGGGGATTCTCGCGTTCCCCTCGGAAGCCTTCACCGCGCCCGTCGAGGAGGTCATCGAAGCGCCGAAGGCCGATCGACTGGTGCTCGGACTCCTCATCGGTTTCGTCATCGCCGCTATCGCGATCGTCGTGCCGACCATCGTGGCGATCGCGACGCGAAGCAAGAACAAGGGTGCAGCGATCCCGTTGGCTCCCCCGCAGTACTCACCTCCCGACGGCCTGACCGCTGCAGAGATGGGAGTGGCGTGGAAGGGCGAAGACAGCGATGTTCGATCGCGCGCCATCGTCGCGACGCTCGTCGACCTCGCTGCCCGCCGCTGGGTGGATCTTGGTCAGGACGGGAAGAAGCTCACCGTCACGAAACTTACATCGGGGACTGACCCCATCCGCCCCTGGGAAGAGGCACTGGTTGATTCGATCGTTTCCGACTCCGGGAGCGGAGTCATCGATGATTACGACTCCACGCTCGCCACCACTTGGACCGAGGCCTACAAAGGCCTGCTCGCGGAAGCCAGAAAATCCGGTCGACGAAATGCCGAGGGTGGCAAGCCCGACCAGAAGTGGAACTTCCTGGCCTTCACCGGCATCACGATGTTCGGGCTCGGAATTCTTCTCGGAGTGTTTGGCTCGACCAACATCACCGCGGTGCTGATCCCTGCGGGTGTGGGGTGTCTGATCGGATTCGGATTGGCCCGACTCATCACCCCTCGCACCGAGACGGTGCAATCTGCTCAATTCCTCGCCAAGGTCGAGGGCCTCAAAAAGGTTCTCGGCACCGACACCTCTGAATCGCGTCGAGAGTTCGCGCACAAATTAGGACTTCCTGACAGTGCGATTTTCGCCACGATGCTCCCGTACGCGGTGATCTTCGACCTCAACGAGGCCTGGTCTCAAGGCTTCCCGGATCTCACGCCCGAGGAACTGCGTCGCTACGGATTCTTTGCTGAGAACGCCTATATCTGGTCCTACCTGGTGTCTGACTTCGGTCGAGGGATCCGCACCGCCACGACACCCCCGAGCCGGTCGTCAAGCTCTGGTTTCAGCGGAGGTGGCGCGGGCGGTGGCGGTGGCGGTGGCGGTGGCGGCTCCTGGTAGTCGCCCGCTTCATGACGCGACCTTCGGCAATCCTCCAGGGCCCATTGCCCGGCCGCACTGTTGCCATACGTCTCATCTGGGTCGGCGCCGCCGCGGGAGTTCTCTTTCTCGCTTGGACTGTCCTCGTCATAATGAATATCGACAGCCCCACGGGTGCCGACCTGCGGGTCACCGAGAGTTTTTTCGCCGCCGGCGTTGATCATCCGTGGCTGTTTTCATTTGCGGAATTCCTCGCGTGGTTCGGCGGCGCTCGCAATATCGCCTTTATCGCCGTCGCGGTCCTCGTTCTCGCCTACATACGAGCGTGGCCCTGGGCCGTCTTCTTCCTCGCACTATCGGCGGGAAGTATCGCGCTCGGCAACCTCGTGAAATTCAGCGTTGGACGAGAAAGACCACCCTGGGTCACGCACGAGGCGCTGCAACAGACACTGTCGTTTCCCTCCGGTCACACTTTGACGGGAATAACCGTGTGGTGCGCTGCCGCAGTGATCGGGTGGTACTTACTGCCACCAATCATCGCTCCGTGGTTGTGCTCGACCTTTCTGGTTATCGGCCTGCTTCAGGGGCCAGCGCGAATGATCCTCGGAAAGCACTGGAGTACGGATGTTCTCGGCGCGCTTCTCTTGGGATCGGCTTGCCTGCTGATCGCCTGGTCCATCTTCTTGATCTGGTGGCACCGGACGTTCACCGCCACCTCAGCGAGCGGCACGCACGACGGAATCCCGTACGTGATGCACCCGCATTAGACTTCCCTCATGCCCGCTCAACGAAGACAGTAAGCCCGGTGCTTCTTTGCTCAGGCACCACTGACATCACAGGCGCCCGTAGCTCAATGGATAGAGCAACCGGTTTCTACCCGGTTGGTTGAGGGTTCGACTCCTTCCGGGCGCGCTTAGTCTTGCGCGCGACATTTCAGGGCATTTGGGGACCCGGATTTGGATCACGGGGACTCATAGGGAACTGTGTACTCCAGGTAAGGCATGTCAGCACCGATTTCCCTCGAGGACGTAGGCGCGATAGGGCTGCACCACGTGACAGGCATTCCGCCCGCCACGTCCCTCGTTAAGGAGATTAAGCACCATGGCACAAGGCACCGTTAAGTGGTTTAACGCAGAAAAAGGCTTCGGCTTCATCGAGCAGGCTGATGGCGGTCCGGACGTTTTCGTTCACTACTCCGCGATCGATTCCGATGGCTACAAGTCGCTCGACGAGAACCAGACGGTCGAATTCGAGATCACCCAGGGCCCCAAGGGACCCCAGGCTGAGAAGGTTCGCGTCGCCTGATTTCATACCTTTATTGCTGAAGACCCTCGTCCAGCGGACGGGGGTCTTCAGCATTGTGTGGCGGTGGAGCCAGCGTGTCAGTGACACCTCTTGTTGCCTGGCGTGCACCGAGCGTTGAACAGGGTCCTTGGGTCGCTAGTCGTGACTACTGCCTGTTGCGCATCCAACGAGATTTACGACACCCTTTGGTGGCGCGTTGCCAATTAATGTGAGCACGGGAGCATCGAGCCAAGGCGGCACGACCCGTCCCCGCTCACGAACGCATAAGCGCACAAGAGACTTGCTTTCATGGCAAATAGAGACGAGGTGGCTCTCAAACTCCGAAGCTAGGGAGATGTTGAGACACGCATCCCACATTCCTGGCAGAAATTTGCCTCTTCCGCCACGTACCCCTCACAGCCCAAACAGCGGCGCTGACCATCAAAGGAGGCCTTTTCTTCTCCCTCCCCACCAGAGATTCCATGACTCGTTTTCGCTCGTGATCCATCGCTGCCTACGTCTCGGGGCAAATTCTTCGCACCCAGTAAGTCGGCGCCTGCCATGTCAGCACCCGTGAGCACAGTTCCCTGGAAGTTGACGAAGCGCATATCGGCACCAAACAGGTTCGCGTTGCTTAGGTCCGCGCCGCTGAGGTCGGCATTCGTGAGAATGGCAAAGCGCAGTGAGGCCTCACGCAGATTGGCCTTGGTCCAGTCGGTAGCCGGGAGTTTTGCGCCGTCCAAATTTGCTTCGGACAGATTGACGCCTGAAAAATTTTGACCGGCCAGGTCTTCACCGCCACGAATAGACTTCAAAATTTTCTCTCGAACCGTTGAAGACAAGATGCTTCCCTCCACTTCGTTACGTGGGTGCTTTACGGACGTAGGCGGCTTAACCTATGGCACACGCCCGGCAGCAAGTCACCGCGATCTAAAAGTCTGATTCTCAGCCTGCTGGCGATTACGCCCCCAAATAAAGCGTTGGCTGCCCCACGAAAGGGGGTCGAAGTGGAGGCGGGATTTTGAACACGTCATGGACCACATGTGAGGCCCCAGGCGTGCAGGTGTTGGCGTCGTGGTTTGCACCGACAGCGCACCTAGTTGATCGTCCCCAGATCTATCTCCACTCCACCTGTGTACTGGTTGAAGGTGATGGTCGTTTGGTTATCCGGCTCGCCGATCTGTCCCGCGGCGGGTCTGCGAATCTTGGCAGGTTTGGGGTTCATTCGAACCGCGGAGGACACATAGTTCTGTTCTTGACCTTCGCGGTCGGTTGCTTTCAGCACAGCGCGCCACGAGTTCTTTCGATCGGTAACCCTCAGTGATGCTTGCTGGTCGTCCGCAGAATCGTCGAGTTGATAGACCTTTCCCGTGATCCGAGCCGTCACTGTTTCCGGAGCGGGATTTTTCGGCTTGTTGACCCCGGGAAGTTGCTTGCCGACGATCGTGACCGCATCAGGTGCGAGGCGGTGCCACTGACGATCATCGGCAGTGGTGGTCCAGCAGGTCGTGGTATCGATGCATCGAACCGACCGCTTGGTGTCGACAAAAGGCGGCAGGAATGTTGCCTTCATGCTGCCGTCAGGATTGATCGTCATCGTGTTCGTCGACCGAACACCGAGGGGCCCGCGCAGACGAAATATCGTCGTCAAGCTCCGGCCTTCGGCTCGGGCCTGCCACTGCTCGGCGGCAACGCCCATACGCTCATAGAAGGTGTCCACCGATACCGACTTTGCGTGGGAGGGTGCAGCGCTTAACCCCGCCGTAACTACGAGAGCCAGTATCGAACTTGACGCCATCATCCGGGTCAAACGCATGGAGCCTCCTGGTGAGCAAGATCGGATCCCGCGACACAGTACGCGCATCAGTCAGGCAGTCACAGGGCAGTGCTGCTGGGCCGGTCGGGCTCGCACCGACGACTGCCAGGGATCAAGGCTTTCAGGACGCAGGTGCACTCACACTCCCAGGAATGGATTGTTTTCCTTGAGGAATCACTGGTCCATAGGACCGGAGTGGACGCGTGAGCGTAGGTCCACGTCCCCGCAAAACGTGGTCTCCGTTCGCAAAAGCATTTGCCAAAAAGGCGGAGCGGGCGTCGGGCACCCCTTGTTTCGGATACGCAGTAATTCGCTTCGGCTTTCCCACGCATCGTGGCCCCCTCCACTTCAGGAGGGGGCCACGATGCGTGTGCTCAAGGATTACGGAGCGAAAGGAAGCATTACGGCGTCGACGCCGTGCGCCACCTGCATGTTGCCCTTGTTGATGTCAACGGCAGACAAGATGACCTTCGCGTTCTTGAAGTCCGGTGCGTAGTCACGCAGACGGATCGACGGATCGTCCGAGACGAGAACCTTGGTGTTCTTACCCTCGAGAGCGGTCGCGAGAACCGCACCGTCAGACTCCAGCGCAATGTCAGAGGTAATCGTCGCGCCGGGGATCACGTGGTAGAGGAGCACGGTCTCGACCGTGTCGATTCCCAGACCAGCAACTGCATCGAATGCATCCGACTCGCTCTTGATCTTGTGACCGGCAAGAGCGGACGCAAGGTTCTTGAACGCCTTGTCGGTGGGGGCGAACACCGTGAGTGCGGTGTCACCGTCTGCCAGCAGCGCTACGGGGGAATCGGGCTTGGCAGCGAGAACAGCTTCTGCAGCCTTGGTCAAGATGTCGAAGTCTTTGCTGGAGTTATCGAACTCGGCATTGCCGACATCAAGAACGCTCGCGAGACTTGTGTTGCCATCCATCGCCTGGACGGCGGGCGCCGAAACAGCAGCTCCAGCAGCGAAGATAGCGGCGCTTGCCGCAGCTCCGAGAACCTTCGTGGTTTTCTTCATTACAACTCCTACGTTTTTTGTGCGCGCACTGGGCCGTCGCGCATCGGTCTAATAGGAGTTCGTCGGCACTCACGAGTTTGGATGCACACATTCCAAAAAAGTTTTACGAAACATCATGTTCGTCTCGATTCTGCACAGCTTCCTGCAGGTGCTACTCATTGCACTTACGTCAATGCTCGACGGCGCTTTCGCAATCTCGTACAGGCTCAACCCCGTCGTATCGGACCGTTCACACGGTCCGTGACCCATTCACGTCAAGATTCGTCCTTCACTCGGTGATCACTCATTACTGGCCCGAAGGGGCTGAGAGATGCCTATGAGTGGAACATGTGCAATGAATTTGTCTCACCTGGCCTAAATGGTGTTTAACCATGCGAGAGAGCGGGTATACCAAGCATGTCTGAGACGGTCAGGTGAGAATCCGGACCGACCTGGATGGCAAGACAAGTTCACAGTTTCCTCCTCCCTCTAAGGGCGGCCCCCGGGAATCCTCCTACCGGGGGCTGTCTGCTGTGAAGGGGGCTCGATCACCCACGCAGCGCCTGTTTCGCCTGAGCCGCGCTTAGGAAGCAGACGCCGAGAGGACGTCCGTGAAGGTCAGGTCTTTACTCGGCATCAACGATGGGACGTCGAGAACGTCTCCTTCGAACCAGTCCTGATCAGAGGCAACAGTGGGGTACTGATCCAGCGTTGCATAGAACTCCTCCGGGCTCA
>WLWL01000199.1 GCA_012103605.1 Candidatus Nanopelagicales bacterium | reverse complement strand
CGGGAGCCGTGTGCTCCGGTAACCTTCGGCGTCGCGCGAGAGCGAGTACGTCAGGGGGCTTAGCTCAGCTGGTAGAGCGCTGCCTTTGCAAGGCAGAAGTCAGGGGTTCGAGTCCCCTAGCCTCCACGGTCGCGTCCCCACGTGAACAGGAGAGTTCGAATGAAGCTGCGACGTCGCGTACTCAGTGCCGGAATGGCCATTGCACTCACCGCATCGGTTGGGGTGATCAGTGCGGCGGGGAACGCACTGGCCTATGACGCCACTTACATGAACAAGCGTGAGTTGCAGCAGGCAGTTCTGCGCGCACATCCGGGCGTGCAGTTGGGCGCATGGACACAAAACTTCTACTACAACGATTTCATACCCATGAAGCCGTTGGTCTGCCCCTCTATGACAAAAAAACCCATCTCGTTGCCGAAGGCAGACTCGGCGGGGGCGGTGGGTTATTTCGCTGGGAAGGGCGCATCAGGTCCCATCACTGCAACACTTTCCATCACAATCTGGCAGTACAAGAGTGCAGATACTGCGGCTGCCGCTGCGAAAAAACTCGCGGCCACCTCCTGCCCCGACAACCCAAAAGTGGAATGGGAGACACCGGGTGAGTTCTACCTCGCCTCAGGTGGCAGTGACGGGTCCGAAAGCACCGTCGCAGGAAATCGCGCCTACATCGGGGGCTACTCGTTCTCCACAGACGATGCCAATCCCGGCGTGAACTACGCGGTTCGTGTCGTGGGCAACAGTGTGGTTCGTGTCGATGCTGTCTACGGAGAATCAACCACGAAGAGAGCAAACGCAGGGGACAAGCTGGTGACAACGTGGATTGATCGAGCAAGCAAAGCCGTGCTCAAGTTCTCCGGTATGGATCCGAACGCGGCCTAAAGCCACCGTCGTGACGGACGACCCGGGTTCATTCGAACCCGGGTCGTCTTCTTGTGGCGGAGGAAGGATGTGAACCGGTGACCCCCAGGCCATGAGCCCAACGAACACTCAGGGCGGATGCGTTGGGCCATGTCTGCGGGCTGTTTAGTGGCGTGACAGGATCACTCCATGGCAACTACGGCGACTATCGCAACTAATCACGGCGACATTCAGGTCAACCTTTTTCCCGATCAAGCCCCCAAGACGGTGCGCAACTTCACCGGCTTGGCGGAAGGCACCCAGGAGTGGACCGACCCCAAAGTGCAGGCGAAGTCCACGGCTCCGCTGTACGACGGCACGATCTTCCACCGGATCATCCCCGGATTCATGATCCAAGGCGGCGACCCCCTCGGGACGGGCACCGGTGGGCCCGGTTACCGCTTCGACGATGAGCCTCACCCCGAGCTCACCTTCGACAAGCCGTACTTGCTGGCGATGGCCAATGCGGGACCCAACACCAACGGATCTCAGTTCTTCATCACCGTCGCTCCGACAACGTGGCTGAACTTCAAGCACACCATCTTCGGTGAGGTGGCGGATCAAGCATCACGCGACGTTGTCGACGCCATAACCGCCGTGGAAACTGGAGCTCAAGACCGTCCCACCCAGGACGTGGTCATCGAGTCGATCTCCATTTCCCGTGACTAGCGAGTCCGACTCTTTCTTGTGAGCGACCTTTCCGGCGAGCAACAAGCCCCGCGCGCTCCCCGGTGTTATCGGCACCGGGACATCGAGACGTGGATTCGTTGCTCGCGATGCGACAAGGCGATCTGCACACAGTGCATGATCCAAGCGCCGGTCGGCTACCGGTGCCCGGATTGCATACGGGCGGAACGACCGGTGGAACCGACGACGGTTGCCGGCGCCACCACCATCGCCAAGCCGTACGTCACCTACACCCTGATCGTCATCAACCTGCTGGTCTTCGCCTACCAGTATTCGGTCGGAATCAACGCCGTCGCCGAACGCTGGGGCATGTGGCCGGTCGGCATCGTTACCGGAGATGAGTGGTATCGCTTATTGACAAGCGCGTTCTTGCATGGCTCGTTCCTGCACATCGCTTTCAACATGTATGTGCTTTTCGCCCTGGGGCCAACCCTCGAACGCATTTTGGGACACGTGCGGTTCACCGCTCTCTACCTGCTGTCGGCATTGGGTGGCGCGGTGGCGTCGTACTTCTTCTCCGACATCACCACGGTGTCCGTCGGAGCCAGCGGCGCGATCTTCGGGCTCATGGGCGCGCTGGTGGTCGCAGGCCGACGGTTGCGGTATGACGTCACGCAGGTTCTCGTCCTGTTGGGAATCAACGTGGTGATCGGGTTCCTCGCACCGGGGATTGATTGGCGAGCCCACCTTGGGGGACTGGTGACCGGAGCGGTGGTCGCCGCGATCTTGGTCCACGCGCCGAGGAAGTCGAGGACCTTCATTCAAATAGCGGGATTGAGCGGTGTCTTGCTGATCCTTGTTGCCGTCGCGATGCTGCGGACGTCCCAGATTCAAGAACTCTTGGCACCGCTGGGTGTGATCACGACCTAGGGCGCACCGTCGAGGCGTACGGTGGATTCCATGAATGATGCGGTGATCGTCGAAG
>WLWL01000032.1 GCA_012103605.1 Candidatus Nanopelagicales bacterium | reverse complement strand
GCGCCGATGTCCGCAGCATGGGCGCAACGGGCGATGACGAACTCGGAAAGGTTATGCGGGGCATCCTGGAGCGATACGGCATCGATTCATCGGGTATGAGAACCCACACCGATGTGCCCACCTCGGCGACCATGCTGCCCATCCGTCCGAACGGAGAGCGACCCGCTTTGCACGTGATGGGCGCGAATGCGGTCTTCTCGGCGAAGGACATCGACCTCTCTGCGCTTGGGGCGTTCGATGTTGTGCACGTCGGTGGAACCTTCCTGATGCCGGCGTTCGACGGACCCGACGCGGCACTAGTTCTCGCCGCCGCGAAAGAGCAAGGGGCCACCACCACGATGGACGTTCTCGGCGTTCAAAAAGACGGCATGGCGGACATTCTGCGGCCGTGCATGCCCTACCTCGATTACTTCATGCCTAACATCGAAGAAGCAGAAATGGTCTCCGGCCTCTCCACTCGAAGCGACCTCGCCGGATTCTTCCTCGACATGGGAGCGACAACCGTCATCTTGAAGATGGGTGATCAGGGCGCAAGCATCCACCGGGTCGAGGAAGCAGAACTGCGGGTCCCTGCATTCGCGGTGGAGGTCGTTGATACGACGGGCTGCGGCGACGCCTTCGATGCTGGATTCATGTTGACGACCGCGATGGGCTGGGACGTCGAGCAGGCAGCCTGTTTTGGGGCTGCGTGCGGCAGCCTGGTCGCCACCGGACTCGGCTCCGATGCCGGCATCGTCGACTTCGACTCCACTCGCGCGTTCATGGAAATGTCAGAAACGATTCCCCTGGTCGACTGACGTTACGCGTTGAACGGAAACGTGACGGACGTGAGTTCCTCGCTTACCCGCCACAACAGCTCAGCCTGCTGCCGGTCCTGCGCTGCATCCGACCGACCCACCGGCTTCGGATGTCCTCGCATTTCACCGAGACCATCCGGTCCGATGTAGGAGTTGCCTGGAAGTGCGGGCATGGTCGCGGCGAAGAGTGTCGGCAGCGCCCCACTTTCGGCGGATTGCGCGAGAACGGTGTTGGCGAGTTCGGCGATCCGCGCTTCCCACCAGGAGCCGCTCATGGTGGGGCCTGCACTCTGCAGACCCGTGGCCGCCCACCCGGGGTGTGCTGCCGAACACGTCACGGTGAGGTCGTCGGCCTCGAGGCGACGCTGGAGTTCGAGGGTGAACAGCAAGTTCGCGAGCTTGCTCTGCCCGTACGCATTCCACTTGCTGTACCCGTTTTCGCCGGTGAGGTTGTCGACGTTGATCCGGCGAACCATCCGATGAGCGCCTGAAGAGACATTGACGACGCGGGAGTGGGGAACAGCGACCAGTGCCGGCAAGAGCAGCCCTGTCAGCGCGAAGTGCCCGAGATGATTGGTGGCGAACTGCAGTTCGTAACCGTCGGCACTTTGCCGATACGGGATCGCCATCACTCCGGCGTTGTTGATCAGCAGATCGAGGCCCCCGTCGTAATCGCGTGACCATTCACTGGCGAAACTGCGGACGGACGACAGATCGCTCAGGTCGAGATGGCGCACATGGATGGCTCCTGACGTTGGCTCCATGAGCTCGCGCGCCCTGTCTCCCTTGGCTTCATCGCGAACGGCCAGGGTGACGTCTGCGCCGGAGTGAGCGAGGGCTTGAGCGGTGTAGAAGCCGATGCCGGAATTGGCGCCCGTGACGATGGCCGCCCGGCCGGTGAGGTTCGGCATGTCGGCAACGGTCCACCGGTGTCCGGCTTTGCTGGAGGTTGGAGAAGCGGGTGACGCCATAGCTGTATTGAAGCCAACGATCGTTGGTTCGGCAGGTTGGGGCTGGGGTTCGCAGATGGTGCGCCCCCGGGTACGCTTTACCGGCTTCACGCCCCAATAGCTCAGTCGGCAGAGCGTCTCCATGGTAAGGAGAAGGTCTACGGTTCGATTCCGTATTGGGGCTCGGAGTACGGGCCGATCTCAGCAGTGGGTTCGGATCGTGCAGGGCGGGGTAGCTCAGCCTGGCAGAGCAAGCGGCTCATAATCGCTGTGTCGCGGGTTCAAGTCCCGCCCCCGCTACCAACAGCAAGAACCGCCGTAAGCAAGACTAGGAACACGCAAGGGCGCTCGCAGCGCACGGAGAGAGGCAGATCAGATGGCCAAGGCAACGGACGTCCGTCCGAAAATCACCATGGCGTGCGAGGACTGCAAGGAGCGCAACTACATCACCAAGAAGAACCGGCGGAACGACCCCGACCGGCTCGAGGTGAAGAAGTTCTGCCCGCGGTGCAACAAGCACACACTGCACAAGGAAACCCGCTAGAGCCCGAAGGGCACCCGTGGCACTTAACCCCGACTTCGTCGGACGCTCGTACCCTCCGGGCGCTCCCTATCTCGTGGGGCGAGAGAAGGTGCGAGAGTTCAGCGAGGCGCTCGGAGTCACCGAGCCGGTAAGTCTCAACGTCGACGCGGCCCAAAGCCGCGGGTACACCGATGTCGTGGCTCCACCCACCTTTGCCGTTCGACTCGTGATGGCCGCCGCCGAGTCGGTTGCCCTTGATCCCGATCTCGGCCTGGACTATTCACGAGTAGTCCACGGCGATCAGCGGTTCGAATATTCACGACCGATCGTCGCCGGTGATGAGCTACTCAGTCACGTCACGATCGATGGAATTCGATCCGTGGCCGGCAACGACATGATCACCACCCGAACGGACATCTCGACTACCGACGGTGAGCATGTCGTGACGAGTTACACGGTGCTCGTTGCTCGGGGAACCGATAGTGAGACGGCATGACCGGCGTCGACGTCGGGTACGAGATTCCCTCGCGCGATTTCCGAATCACACGGGAAACGCTCGTTCGATACGCCGGCGCCTCCGGAGACTTCAATGTCATCCACTGGAATGAGCGGATCGCACGCGAGGTCGGTTTGCCCGATGTCATCGCGCATGGGATGTTGACGATGGGCATGGCAATTCAGGTCGTTACCGACTGGTGCGAAGACCCGTCGGCTCTGGTCGACTACGGCTGTCGCTTTACCAGGCCCGTGGTCGTCCCGGACGATGGAGTCGGCGCGACACTCCACGTGAGTGGAACCGTGACGGCAGTGGAAGGCAACATCGCAAGCGTCTCACTCAAAGCGATGTGCGCCGACGTTTCCGTTCTCGGTAAAGCCATCGCCCGCGTCCGCGTGGGGTGATCGAACAGTGAATGCTCCCGATCACGTTCAGGCGCTCGCTGCCGCGCGAGCGGACGCACGATTGGCGAAGGACTTCGCGCGGGCCGATGCCATTCGAGCCGAGATCGATGCTGCCGGCTGGACGGTCGTCGATACAGCGGGTGGCTTCGAGCTCGTCGAGAAGCCTCCGTTCGAGGTACTCCGGGACGTGCACGAGCTGGCGTCGTCAGCTCCCGTCGAGGCGCCGACGGTTATCTGCGTGATCGTCGATGGTTGGCCGGATGACACGGACGTGTGCCTCCAAGCTCTCAAGGACCACGCACCAGCGGAAGCCATGGTCCTCGTGATCGATTGCGCCAATGCCGATGACGCGGGAATGCGAGCCGAGGTGTTCGCCGACGATCAACCGGAACGATTTCGAGTCCTGCATATGGGGCCCACACTCGCGTCGCTCGGCTGGTCGAGCGTCGTGTCCGCGGCCATTGACCTGTCACGGTGCGAGGTGTTCGTCATCATGGATCTGTCGACAATCATCGAAGGTGATGCGTTCGCTCCCATGCGGGAAGTTCTCGGTCGTGATGGTGTCGTGGGCACCGGATGGAAGGGCGTGAACGTCAACGTCGATGATGGATGGCGCTCCTTCGATGGTGCCGAGGCAGGAGAAGTAGACGCCATCCTGGGATACCTGATGGCCCTCAAGCGCGAGGCCATTGAGGTGGTCAGACCCGACCCGAAGGCGCGCTTTTACCGCAACGCCGATATGGAATGGAGCTTGGCGCTTCGCGAGGCCGGAGGGGTTCTGGCCATTCCGTCAGATTCGCTGCCGATCCGCCAGGGGCGGCACCACGGGTATCACGACTCCGACCCTGCCTTTCGGGAAAAGCAGTCGAAGAAGACGTACGACCGGCTACTCCAGCGCTTCCGCGGTAAAGATCACCTGCTCGCTCCGCGGTAAGCCGGCAATTCGCTCACAGGCCGGCAACGCCTCCTAGGCTGCGTGACGTGACGTCACCTGTTGACCTGGGGCCGGGGAGTTTCGCCGAGCACACGTCCCTGCGTGTGGGTGGTGTCGTGGGAACGTGGATCGTGGCACGCACCGAGGCGGCGTGCATCGAGGCAATCGTCGAGTGCGACGACCTCGGACGGCCGGCTCTGGTTCTCGGCGGTGGCTCGAACGTCGTGTGTTCCGATGCGGCCTTCGACGGAACCGTGGTCCAGGTGGCGCCGACGGGAATCACCACCGTTGGTCGGGAGGGGCTTCTACGCGTCGTTGCGGCAGCCGGTGAGGAATGGGACGAACTTGTGCTGCGAAGCCTCGCCGCTGGATCTGCAGCCTTGGCGCCACTCAGCGGTATCCCGGGCCTTGTTGGCGCATCACCCATCCAGAACGTGGGGGCGTACGGGGCAGAAGTCTCCGATTACCTCGTCAGTGTCCGCGTCTGGGATCGCACCGGGAGATCCGTGCAGGAACTGTCAGCGCAGGAGTGCGGCTTTGGTTATCGCACGAGCCATTTCAAGCAAGAGCCGGACCGCTTCGTTGTGCTTGAGGTTGCCTTCGATCTCCCTGTCGATGAGTCTGTGTGCGTCTCCTACCCGCAACTCGCGAGCGCTGTAGGTGTCGACGTTGGGGCGAGCGCGGACGGAGTGCGAGTGCGTGAGGCCGTTCTGGAGTTACGGCGCAGCAAGGGCATGGTGCTCGATGAGCACGACCGCGATACCTGGAGCGTTGGCTCCTTCTTCGTCAATCCGATTGTCAGCGACGCCGTGGCGCGCACCTTGCCCGACGAGTGTCCACGCTTCTCGACCTCGTCGTCCTCGGACGAGGTAAAGGTGAGCGCAGCGTGGTTAATCGCAGCGAGTGGAATCGACCCCGGCTTTCAGTTGTCCGAATCCGGTGCCCGGGTGTCGACCAAGCACACGCTGGCGATCAGTAATACGGGAAGCGCAACCTGTGAAGACGTCCTCGAACTTGCCCGATGGATGCGGTCATGCGTTGCGGACAGATTCGGTGTCGAGCTCGTCGCGGAGCCGCGACTGATCGGATGCATCTTGTAGTGGTGGTGTTCGGCAGAAAGATCACTCCGCGAACGCACCCAGATTGCGAATGTTCGTTACTCGCTAAGGAGGGTCGCGATACGAGCGATCCCCTCGGTGATCTTGTCGTCCGATGTCGCGTACGACAGACGCAGATACCCGGGCGTACCGAAAGCTTCACCGGGCACGACGGCGACCTCGACCTCGTCGAGGAAGAGCGCCGCCAGTTCCGCAGACGACGCGGGACGATGGCCACGAATGTCCGAGCCCAGAACTCCCTTGACCGAGGGGTAGACGTAGAACGCTCCCTCCGGCGTGGGGCATTCGATGCCAGGAATCTGATTGAGTGCCTCGACGATGAGGCGACGACGTCGATCGAAGGCGACCTTCATGTCCTCCACGGCAGTCAGGTCCCCGCTGACCGCGGCAAGCGCGGCCATTTGCGACACGTTGGCGACGTTCGACGTTGCGTGTGACTGCAGGTTGGTGGCCGCCTTCACGACATCGGTGGGTCCGATCATCCAGCCGACACGCCATCCGGTCATCGCGTAGGTCTTGGCCACTCCATTGATGACGACGCATTGGTCAGCCAGTGGCGGAACCTCCACCGGCATCGACGAGACGACGGCGTCTCCGTAGACGAGGTGCTCGTAGATCTCATCGGTGACTACCCACAGACCGTTGTCGGCGGCCCAGGTGCCGATTGCCTCAACTTCCGCGGGGGAGTAGACGGCGCCGGTTGGGTTGGAGGGAGAGACGAATACGAGCATCGTCGTTCGTGGCGTCCGAGCTGCTTCAAGTTGTTCGATGGATGCGCGGTAGCCGGTCGTTTCGTCGGTGGGAACCTCCACCGGGACACCGCCCGCAAGGGCGATCGACTCCGGATAGGTCGTCCAGTAGGGCGCGGGGAGCAGTACCTCATCGCCCGGGTTTAGTAGGGCTGCGAAGGCGTTGTAGAGGGCTTGCTTGCCGCCGTTCGTGACAAGCACCTGATCGGCTCCGATCTCCCATCCAGAATCGCGGAGCGTTTTCTGGGCGATCGCCTCCTTCAATGCCGGTAGTCCTCCTGCGGGGCTGTACCGGTGCCACCGCGGATCGCGGCAGGCGTCGACGGCTGCGGAGACGATGTACTCAGGTGTGGGGAAATCGGGCTCGCCAGCTCCGAAGCCGATGACCGGCCGACCGGCCGCCACCAGGGCCTTGGCCTTCGCATCCACGGCCAAAGTGGCCGACTCACTCATGGAGCCGATGCGCCGAGAAATACGGTGGGCGGGGGATGTCACCGGCCCATCCTGTCAGCAGGCAGCCCCGGGGTCGCCGGCCGCCCGGACCCCTCCGTACACTTCGTCCCGCGGTACCTCGGCGTAAGCCTGCCCACAGGGTGAACGTCGTGGCCCGACCGAGGGCTGTAGCTCAATTGGTAGAGCACCGGTCTCCAAAACCGGCGGTTGGGGGTTCAAGTCCCTTCGGCCCTGCTGATCGGTGAACAGCCGGACAGTAGTAAGCGATAGGAAGGCACGGTCATGGCGGAAGTCCAGGAGCGTCAGCAGCCCAGCGGTGGGTCTGCTGGGTCCGAACGCGGCTTCTTCTCCCGGCTTGCGCTTTTCATTCGACAGGTCATTGCTGAACTCCGCAAGGTCATCTGGCCGACGCGAAAAGAACTGATCGCCTACACCACCGTGGTGTTGTTCTTCGTCCTCGTGATGGCGGGCATCATCGCGGCTTACGACTACGTCTTCACCCAGGGAGTGCTCTTCGTCTTCGGCTAGTAGACCAACGAGCCCCCACCCCACCCGAGCAAATCGAAAGAACCAAGGAGAACCCGCCGTGTCCGAGCAGGACCAACCCGTCGTCGACCCGTTCGCGGTGCCTGAGACAACCGACGCAGCCCCGGCGGAAGCCGAGACAAGCGACGTATCTCCGGACGCTGACGCGAGCGCGTCGGAATTCGTCGCCGATGAGGTGACAGCCGATGACGTTATCGTCAACCAGGCTCAAGCCGAGGCGGAAGCCGACGTTGTGGCGGAAGCGCAAGAGATCGTTGACGCGGCCGGTGCTGCCGATGCGGATGCTGTCGACGCGGATGATGAGGCGGAAAGCAACGACGATGAGGTTGATCCCGCCGAGGCGTTCCGCAGCGAAATGCGCATCGCCCCCGGTGATTGGTACGTCGTTCACTCGTACTCGGGTTATGAGAACAAGGTGAAGGGCAATATCGAGGCTCGCACGACAACTTTGAACATGGAGGATTACATCTTCCAGGTCGAAGTTCCCATGGAGGAAGTCACAGAAATCAAAAGTGGTGTGCGCAAGCAGGTGAAGCGCAACAAGTTCCCGGGCTACGTCTTGGTGCGGATGGATTTGACGGATGAGTCCTGGGGCGTTGTTCGGCACACTCCCGGTGTGACCGGCTTCGTCGGAAACGGCCATTCACCGGCGCCCCTGTCGTTGGACGAGGTCGTCAACATCCTGGCTCCGGCACCAGAGAAGAAGCCGGCTGCTGCCGCGGGCACGACGAGCGTCGCCGACGATGCCGCGGCCGCGGTCGCCCCGGTAGAAATCGACTTCTCCGTGGGTGACTCGGTGACCGTCGTCGATGGTCCGTTCGCTACGTTGCACGCCACGATTTCCGAGATCAACATCGAGGCTCAGAAGGTGACCGGGCTCGTGGAGATCTTTGGTCGCGAAACCCCGGTTGAACTGGCGTTCAATCAAATCCACAAGAACTAGGTCGAGCACACAAGTGGCCGGCACCCGCCGGCTCTGAAGGAAGCAGAGAGAAGATGGCACCGAAGAAGAAGGTCGAAGGCCTCATTAAGTTGCAGATCGAGGCTGGTCAAGCCAACCCGGCACCGCCTGTTGGCCCGGCACTCGGCCAGCATGGCGTCAACATCATGGACTTCTGCAAGGCGTACAACGCCGCGACGGAGGACAAGCGCGGGCAAGTTATTCCTGTCGAGATCACTGTCTACGAGGATCGCTCGTTCGACTTCGTGCTCAAGACCCCACCAGCCGCCAAGTTGATCTTGAAGGCTGCAGGTGTTCCGAAGGGTTCGGGGACGCCGCACACCGTCAAGGCCGGGTCCATCACCAAGGACCAGGTCCGTGAGATCGCCGAAACCAAGATGCCGGACTTGAATGCCAATGACGTGGACGCCGCGATGCGCATTATCGAAGGCACGGCCCGTCAGATGGGCATCACGGTCTCGTAGTCTTTGTAATTCCGTACTTCTTTTTGCGGACTATTCACACAACAACTGAATAATCACCATCGTGGGAGAGCCAGCGCGGCTCGCACACCACACCTGCCGATAAGGAGAGCAGTGATGAAGCGCAGCAAGGCATATCAGCAAGCCCTCGAGAAGATCGAGGAAGACAAGATCTACAGCCCTATGGGCGCCATCAAGATCATCAAGGACACGGTTTCCACGAAGTTCGATCCGACCGTCGATGTGTCCATGCGCATGGGCGTCGATCCGCGAAAGGCGGACCAGGCGGTCCGTGGCACCGTCAACCTTCCCCACGGAACGGGAAAGACCTCCCGAGTACTCGTGTTCGCCGGAGGCGAGAAAGCCGATGAGGCTCGCGAGGCGGGTGCGGATTTTGTCGGAGCGGACGACATGCTCGAGAAGGTCAAGGGTGGTTGGACCGACTTCGATGCCGTTGTTGCGACGCCAGACATGATGGGCAAGGTCGGCACCCTCGGTAAGGTTCTCGGCCCCCGAGGTTTGATGCCGAACCCCAAGACTGGCACCGTCACGATGGACGTCGCAAAGGCCGTCGGCGATATCAAGGGGGGCAAGATCGAGTTTCGTCTCGATAAGCACGCCAACCTGCAGTTCCCGATCGGCAAGGCCTCTTTCACCGCGGAACAGCTCAATGACAACTTCACGGCCGTCGTGGATGAGATCAATCGGATGAAGCCGTCCGCTGCCAAGGGGCGCTACATCAAGAAGGCGACGCTGTCTTCCACGATGGGCCCGGGGATCCCGATCGATCCCGCCAAGAGCGAGGACGACGACTTCTAAACGACAATTCCTCGGCCGAGTGCTGCATTTCGACAGCGTGGTGAGCGTGGCGTCGTTGATGCGATCAGCTGATCGGTATTTACGGTGATGATGTCGGTCGCCTCCGACTGGAGTCACGGTCGCATTACGTCGATCAAGGGTGAATCAACTCTTGCCGTCGTCATTCCTGCCCGAGATGAGGAAGGCACCATCGGACAGGTGGTGTCGGCAATCGCTGCAGAACTTGGCGGGCTCGTCGATGAACTTGTGGTGATGGACTCGCTGTCGTCGGATCGCACCGCGGCCGTTGCTACCGACGCGGGAGCTCGGGTCCACTCGGTGGCGGATGTTCGACCGGACCTCGGTGTTCACCCCGGCAAGGGCGAGGCGTTGTGGAAGTCGCAATTCGTCACGTCCGCTGATGTGGTCGCCTTCATTGATGCGGACCTGACCGAGTGGGGCACACATTTCGTCCTCGGGGTGGTCGGACCTCTCCTCGCAGACCCCCGGGTCGTCCTGAGTCGTGGTTTCTATGACCGGGTCTTAGACATTGACGGCGACGTCACGCTGGAAGGTGGACGCGTTACCGAACTTATGGCCCGGCCATGGCTGACCCTTTTTCGTCCGGAGTTGGGGTCAATGGTGCAACCGCTCGCGGGAGAGTGGGCGATTCGGCGGAACGTGTTCGAGCGATTGCACGTGCCGATCGGATACGGAGTGGAGTTCTCCACACTGCTCGATGTGTACGACGAGTGGGGGATCGACAGCATTGCTCAGGTGGATCTTGGGCGTCGCGCCCATCGACACCAGAACATCCACGACCTGTCGGTGATGGCCGTCGAGATCCTCGCGACCGCCGAGCGCCGGCGCACGCGAACGGCAGAACCCGCAGCCACCGATGCCTTCAGCGCCGATGTTCAACTAGCTCGCTTGTCGGAGCACCGGCAGTGGAGTTACCGAGCGGTGCCCGTGACCGAACGCCCGCCAGCCAGCACGCTGATCGGCCCACTCGACTGACCGACTATCGTCTGTGAGTTACAGGATCTACTGTCTGGACGCCGTCAGCATCCGAGGCCACTGCCGACCAGGGGAGGGAAGCTGTGAAGTACCACCTTCCATTGACCCATCCTCTGCTTCAGACGGTCGACATCAGCGTCTCCTTCGGTGGACTGCAGATTCTCGACGACGTCAGTATCGGAATTCCTGAGGGTTCGGTCACCGGCCTTATCGGTCCCAACGGTGCGGGGAAGACGACCGTCTTCAACGTGATGACGGGCTTCGTCAAACCGGACTCCGGCAAGGTGAAGTACGAAGGCAACCGGCTCCGCCACGTGAAGACCCACCACCTGACCAAGATGGGAATCTCCCGAACTCTCCAGGGTGTCGGCCTGTTCCCCTCTTTGACGGCGCGCGAGAACGTCATGTTGGGAGCCTCTGGTCACGTGCGCTCAGGCATCGTCGCGGACGCACTCGCCATGCCATGGACCGACGCCGAGCAGCGACACGTTCGGGAGAAGGCCGAGGCGGCTATGGCAGAACTGGGTGTTCTCGGCGAGGCGGACCGCCTGCCCGGTGAGATGCCCTATCCGGTGCAAAAGCGTGTAGCGCTGGCCCGAGCTCTGGTCAGCGACCCAAAGGTTCTCCTGCTGGATGAGCCGGCGGGTGGCATCGGTGCCGCGGACATGCACGAGTTGGGTCGACTGATCCGCAGTTGGGTGCCCGAGCGCACCGTCTTACTGGTGGAACACCACATGGAACTCGTTATGGAGGTCTGCGACCTCATCTGGGTTCTGGATGCGGGCAAAGTGATCGCCGCGGGGTCGCCGGAGGAAGTGCGCAACGACCCGGCCGTCTTGGCCGCCTACCTGGGCGAAGACGATCACGAAGACGATCACGAGACGGTGCACTGATGCTGCGGATCGACGGGCTGTCAGTCAATTACGGAGCGGTAGAAGCCCTCAAGAACGTGTCGTTGGACGTACCGCCCGGACGAGTGACCGCTGTCATCGGCGCCAACGGTGCAGGGAAGTCGACGTTGATGCGGACACTCGCTGGTCTGGAGAAACCGCTGACGGGACGGGTTCTGTTCAACGACGAGGACATCACGGGAGGCAAGCCTGAGGACATCGTTCGCACGGGCATTGCTCTGGTGCCCGAGGGCCGCTCCACCATCTCCGATCTGACCGTGGAAGAGAATCTGAAGTTGGGCGGCATGTGGCGAACGCACGCCCAGCGGGCAACGTCGTTGACGCGCGTCTACGCGCTGTTCCCGGTGCTCGGAGAGCGCCGAGACCTCGGAGCCGACACCCTGAGTGGCGGAGAACGGCAGCAGTTGGCGATTGGTCGCGCCCTCATGACTGGGCCTCAAGCGCTCCTCCTCGATGAGCCCTCGCTCGGCCTCGCACCGCTGATCGTCACCCAGATCCTGGAACTCGTTGAGCTCATGGCTCGCGACTCGGGCTTGGCGGTACTGCTGGTGGAGCAGAACGCGGCCACGGCTCTTCGCGTGGCGAAGACCGGGATCGTTCTCAACCTGGGCGAGATCGTGAAGAGCGGACCGGCCCAGGAGATCGCACAAGACGAGGAGTTGCGTCATGCCTACCTCGGCTACTAGGCCTGGCAGGCCATCACGGCTCTCACCGCCAGTTACGTTCTGCGCCCCGAACGGGGGGATCGTGCCGTGATCGACTTCATCGACTATTTGCTCGGCGGTATTTCCTCCGGAGCAATCATCGCTTTGATGGCGCTGGCGCTTGTTCTGGTCTGGCGCTCGACCCGGGTGGTGAACTTCGCTCAACTCGGACAAGCGATGTTCACGACCTACGTTGCGTTGACCGTCCGCGAGTTGACCGGATCGTGGTTCCTGGGGTTAATCATCGCGATGGCGGCCGGCCTCGTCGTCGGCGTGATCGTTCACTTCCTTGTCATCCGCCCGGTGAAGCGCCTGGACACATCGGGCGCCATCATTGCGACCTTCGGTGTTCTGATCGCCCTCGAGGCGCTCGCGGCGATGGTGTGGGGAGGAGACCCCGAGGCCTTCCCGCCCCCCATCAATAACTCTGGTTATGAGGTCTTCGGGCGGATCTGGCCGTTCTCGCCCTACGACCTCCTCGTGCTCGCATCTGTCGTGGTCTTGGTTCTTGCTCTGAGTGTGGTTTTCACCCGAACGAATGTCGGTCTCGCGATGCGGGCATCGGCGTTCAACCCGGAGGTCGCTCGACTGTCCGGTGTTCGCGTGAATCGGATGTTGGTGCTCGGATGGGCCATCGCCGGTCTGGTCGGAGCCGTCGCAGGTGTGCTGGTGGCACCGCTGTCCACGCTTTCGCCCACCAGCTTCGACATCTTCCTCGTCTTCGCGTTCACCGCCGCAGTGATCGGTGGCCTGGACAGCCTCGTCGGAGCCGTGGCCTTCGGTATCGGCACAGGTCTGGTGATCGCCTTGGTCTCCGGCTACAGCGATTCGAGCAATGCGCCGCTGGTTGCGCTGGTGCTTTTGGTGCTGAACCTGCTCTTCAAGCCCGAGGGAGTGTTCTCCCATCACAAGGCGCGGGCGGTGTAGTCGATGGAGGCTCTCGTTCAGCGATTCCCGGGTGCGCGCCTCGGGGTGAACGCCGTCACCGCACTGGTTATTTGGGGCCTGCTTACCTGGGTGAACCAGGTCATCGAGCCGTTGATGAGTTACTACCTGGCAACCGCTGCGATGTACGCCACGGCCATGTTCGGGATGACCATCCTGCTGGGCCTGTCCGGTCAGGTCTCGCTCGGCAATGGCGCGCTGATGGCCATCGGGGGATACATCTTCGCGTTGACGTCCATGAACTGGCAGACGGTTCCGATCCTGGGAACCCCGTGGAATGCCGTGTGGTCGATGGTCTTTGCAGGATTCGGCGGCGTCGTCTTCGGCGCGGCTATCGGTGGGATCGCGGCCCGGCTGCGCGGGCCGTACCTCGCGGGTCTCACTCTTGGTATCGCCGTCGGAGTGCCGGCGATCGCCAATCGGTTCCCCGAACTTCTCGGCGGAGAAAACGGCCTGATGCTTCAGGTTCCGTATCCGGCGGGCGGCTACACCAGCGGCGATACATCGGACGAAGCCGTGGACGACGGTGGCGAGGTGCCGCTGGACGAGGAACCGGTGTACGAGGAGTTGCCGGACGACTTCGGTGATTTCGAAGACGAGTTCAGCGATGAACTCGACAGTGACTCCGGTGATCTTTCCGACGAGGATCTGCTCACCGAGGACGACTTCCTTAGTGATGACGATTTCCTGACCGACGAGGATTTCACTACCGAGGACGGCTTCGAGGCGGGAATCGATGAGGAGATCCCCGAGGAGGATCTGCTCAGTGAGGACGACTTCCTTAGTGATGACGATTTCCTGACCGACGAGGATTTCACCACCGAGGACGGCTTCGAGGCGGATATCGAGTCTGATGCCGGTGCGGACCTCGATGCAGGCCTCGATGGTGGCAGCGAGGCGAGTGAGGGCGCGGATATCACCGATCCGGCGGCCGACCTCGACCTCGCCGGAGTCGATGCGGGGGTGGATGCCGGTTTCGCGATCGAGCAGTGGCAAGCATCCATGGCCATCGCTGTCGCCTGCGTGGTGGGCTTCATCGCCCTGAATCTGGTCCGGGGCCGCCAGGGACGCGTGTGGCAGGCGGTGCGAGACGACCCGATCGCGGCGGCGGTGTCGGGAATTTCCCCCGCAGGATCGAAGATCAGCGCTTTCGTGGTCAGCAGTCTGTTCGCAGCCCTCGCAGGAGCCGTTTTCGCACAGATCCTGACCTATGTGGGTCCGGGTGCCTTCACGCTCGGGCTATCGCTCTCCCTCCTCGTCGGCATCGTTCTCGGAGGACGGAACTCCTTCATCGGGGCCATCATCGGAGCCGTAATCTTGGTGTGGCTTCCGGAATTCGTCCTCGACGTGTCCGCGGATCGCGGATGGCAGGATCAGATAACCAATAACGCACCCAACTTCATTTACGGCCTGCTGGTGGTTCTGGTGGTCCTCGCGGCGCCGGGGGGAATCGTCGGGGGGATCCAGAGCCTCGCCGGACGACTCCGTGGGCAGGCCAAGTCCTCCTCGAGTCCCTGACCGCGGAGCCCATCTCGTAGGGAAGGCGCCGGTTCGCCCCGGCGTGACTCCGAGCGGGCGCCCTAGGGGAGACCGACCTGGGGGCGGGGGCCTTGTTTCGGGAAAGTCGTTGCCCTCTGGGGCCGTTGTGACTACCCTCACGTCAGCGTACGTTCATCTCGTATTCACGTGGCACCGGCGACGTGAGGGTGACGTTCTTGAAGGGGAGGAATCCACGTGGGTAAGGCTTTCGCTACGCGAGCAATCGCCGTCGCCTCGATCACGGCGTTGGGTATTGCA
>WLWL01000198.1 GCA_012103605.1 Candidatus Nanopelagicales bacterium | reverse complement strand
TTGCTATCTGTCCGGCTTCACGGGCCGGGCGGTCCGTGAACCAGCCAGTGTTCGGACTCACCTCGACCATCGTGAGCTGGTCACCATCAAGGGTGCCGCCGTCCGCATCCTGCACATACAGCAACGATGGCTCATCGCCGGCCGACTCCGATGCCGTGTCGCTATCTGAGCCACACCCTGCGAGCAACAACACACCCACAACAGTCACGCCAACAACTCTCACACCGGAAAGGCTACCCAGGGGGCGCAGGAGTAGGGCCGTCTTTCGCAAAGACCAGACCGCGGGGGTTGTCGCAGGGCCCGTAGCACCCCGGGTGGGGCCCAGGGTGGGGCCCGACGTGGTCCCACCGTTGTCGTTCGTTGCCTGGATACCCCAATCCAGGAGGGATTTCGTGGTCGGGCTGACAGGATTTGAACCTGCGACCCCTTGACCCCCAGTCAAGTGCGCTACCAAGCTGCGCCACAGCCCGCTACCCCATTTCCACGAGGCAGGAGAACGTTACAGGCCAGCCGTCCTTGCTTGCCTTCGGGCATAACCCCTCGAGAGGACCCTTCTACACGCAACCGCGCCTACCGCCACAGGCTCAGGAAGCGCGTGGGGCAGGTGCGCCCCTTGGTCCTACCGACGTGCCGGTTACGCGGAGGGCTCGGGCGTCGACGTAGTGGTGGCGTTCCAATCTCGAATACAGGAGATGAGAGTGATGATTCCAATGATCAACGCAATAATGGCCGGGAGCGGAGGCCCTCCGCCTTCGCCGTAGCCCAGGTTGCCGAGCGCTCCAACCACGATGATTTGACTCAGGAACACCGCGATAACCGAGATGGCGCCAAAGCGGGCTCGTCCGCGCGCCCGCTGAAGGCTCAGGGTGATGACGATGACGGACGCTGCCCAGACAGACAGGATTGCTCCCCAGGCAACTTCTAGGGCAATAGCGATGTCGAGGGCCTGGCCATCGAGGTCTCCCCACTCAGCGAGGGCGACGCTTTCCGCGCCAATCGCGTTCAAGGCTCCACCGAGGAGACCCATGACGCCGAAAACGATCAGCCACACGCGCGCATTGAAGAACTTCATGGTGCATCTCCCTTAGGTAGACGGATCTCTTCTGCGAAAGCATGGCAGTAACAGTCCTCGCGTAGAGGGATTCTCGGCGCCTTTCCTGGAAAATTCTGTGCGTTTGTCGCCGTCGAGACCAGCCTGGCTGGCTCCTATGCTGCGCTCATGACCGGTGTTGTTCGTCTCACGCTCGCCAGTGTCGTTCTTGGCGTAGCACTTTCCGGGTGCAGCGAATCCCCCGACACCACGCGTTTGTGGATCGGGCCCGAGCGCGTGGAGTGTGAAGGCGTGGCTCCGATGATGTGCTTGCAGGTCGCCGAATCCGAGGACGGTAACTACCAGCTGTTCTACGACACCATCGAGGGTTTCGACTACCAAGAAGGGACGTCGTACGTGATCGACGTGTCCATCACCGAGGTGGAGAACCCACCAGCGGATGCCTCAAGCCTGCAATACACCCTGGTCGAGATCGTCGAAGAGAGCTAGGCCGCCAGGCGACTAGGTCCAGCCTCAGCGTCGCCGCTTTTCCCGTACCCGCATCATGATGCGGAGCGGACTGCCAGTGAAACCGAACTCCTCCCGTAATCGGCGCTCGATGAAGCGCCGATACCCGGCCTCGAGGAACCCCGTCGTGAACAACGCGAAGGATGGCGGGCCGACGCCGACCTGCGTGCCGAACAAGATCCGCGGCTGCTTCCCGCCGCGCACCGGGTGGGGGTGGGCAGCCGTGAGGTCGCCAAAGAACTTGTTCAACCTGCCCGTGGACACGCGTGTTTCCCAACCGGCGAGGGCATCATCTAGCGCGGCCGTGAGCTTGTCCATGTGGCGACCGGTCAACGCCGAAACGTTCACCCGCGGCGCCCACGCGACCATCGCCAGATCGCGATCGATTTCTCGATCCAGGTATCGGCGTCGATCCTCATCGACCAGGTCCCACTTGTTGAAGGCCAAGACGACCGCTCGACCAGCGTCGATCGCCATCGACAGAATCCGAACATCCTGCTCGCTGACCGGCTGAGAGGAATCGATCAAAACGATCGCGACCTCGGAACGTTCGAGAGCGGACTGGGTGCGCAGGGTTGCGTAATACTCGTGACCGGCGGACTGCTTGGCTTTGCGGCGGACACCGGCGGTATCGACGAACCACCACCACGTTCCCTTGATGTCGACGAGCTCATCGACCGGGTCGACCGTTGTCCCCGCGACGTCGTCGACCACCACTCGCTCGCCACCGGCCAACTTGTTCAACAGCGAGGACTTGCCGACGTTGGGACGCCCGAGCAGAGCAACCCGACGAGGACCGCCGTCACGACCGATCCCCTTGCCGGTTTCGGGGAGCATGGTGACCAGAACGTCCAGCAGGTCCCCGGCGCGGCGACCATGCAGAGCCGACGTGGGGAAAGGCTCGCCCAGCCCCAGGGACCACAGTGATGCGGCCGCGAGTTCGGTGTCCGCGTCGTCGGCCTTGTTCGCCACG
>WLWL01000197.1 GCA_012103605.1 Candidatus Nanopelagicales bacterium | reverse complement strand
TCACTGGGAGTAGAACTCGCCAGGCGCGCCGGCAAGTAGACTCGGGCACCCCACGCGGGTGTAGTTCAATGGCAGAACATCAGCTTCCCAAGCTGACAGTGCGGGTTCGATTCCCGTCACCCGCTCCCTGATTCGCACGGGCCGTGATTCACATGCCGCGGCCGACTGCAATGCCAATCGCTACTGGGGTAAGCGTCGAAACAACGGTCGAGGCACCGCCTTCACGGCGGTCATCAGGAACCGCAACGGGCCGGGTACATAGATGACGCTCTTGCCTTTGCGCAGCGCCTGCACGATCGCTGTGCCGACCACATCGGGATCGGTCGTCATCGGCGCCTCGGGCAAGCCATCGCTCATTCGGGTGCGCACCATGCCGGGGCGCACGATCAATACGGACGCCCCGGAGCCCACCAGGGCGTCGCCGAGACCCTGAGCGAAAGCATCCAGACCGGCCTTTGTCGACCCGTACACGTAGTTCGACCGACGCGCGCGGTCCCCCGCCACGCTCGAAAGCACCACGAGTTTTCCGTGGCCTTGCCGGCGCAACCGTTGCGCGACATTCAGCCCCACGCTCACCGCGCCCGTGTAATTGACCGTGGCAACCTCCACGGCCTTCGTCGGATCGGCTTCCGCTTCGGCTTGATCTCCCAGGACGCCGAAACACAGCAGCACGATGTCGACATCCCCGTCATCGAAAACGGCATCAACGAACGCACCGTGGCTGCCGGTGTCGGCTGCGTCGAACAGGGTCGTTTCCACCGAGGGAATGCCCAACGCACCCAGGTGCTCCGCAGCTCGATCGATTTCTGCCGACGGCCGCCCCGCCAACACCACTCGACGAAGCCGGGTCCGCGGCAAGGCCTCCACCGTCGCGAGCGCGATTTCGCTCGACCCTCCGAGCACGAGCACCGACTGCGGCTCACCAACAGCATCGATCACAGCGACAACCTTCTTCCCAAGTCGGACGTGAATACTCCCCGCGGGTCCATCTGATCGCGGACACTGTGCCACTCCGCCAGTCGTGGATACGTGCGCGCCACCATCGAGGGTGATTGGCGGGAGTCTTTCGCGAAGTACAACCGACCGCCCGCTTCGGCGACGAGTTCATCGAGTTCATCAAGGATCGGAGCCAAGGCTTCATTGCCCGCCGGAACATCTGCCGCCAACGTCCATCCCGCGTGAGGGAAGGACAAGGGAGCGGGGTTGGCAGGCCCGAATCGCTTCAGAACCGTCAGGAAGCTAGGAGCACCGGCGTCTCGCAGTCGAGACAAGGTGCGTTCGACGATCCATCCAGCCTCATCGGGAACAACAAACTGATACTGCAAGAAGCCCTGCGGTCCGTACACCCGATTCCAATCGCGCACCCCATCGAGTGGATGGAAGAAACCCGGAATCGAATGGATCTCATTCGATCGGCTCTTCGGGTGTTTGCGGAACCACGCCTCATTGAACGCACGCACGGACGCAGAGTTCAACAGGCCGTTCGGGATGAAAGCAGGAGCGCTTGGCAAGGCCGGTGTCGCGTACGCGAGAGGGGCATCCGCTTGCTTGCGCGTCAACTGCTCACGGCGGGCGTGATCACCTCTGGTGAGCACACCCCGTCCCGACGGTGCGACGCTGTCGATCCACGCGACCGAGTACCGGTAGTCGTCATCGGCCTCGATCATGCGGGCCATCACGTCGTCGAGGTCGTGGCACCGCACAGTGTCCACACTCATGCTCGACGTCTCGATAGCGAGAAGACGGAACGTCGCTTCGACGATCACTCCTGTCAGACCCATGCCACCGACGGTGGCCCAGAACATGTCCTTGGTCGTCGCGTCCGTGGGAGACAGAACCAACTCGTGGCCCGTCCCGTCGACAACACGCATCGAGACAACGTGACTTCCGAAACTACCTTCGACGTGGTGGTTCTTGCCGTGAATGTCGGCCGCAATCGCCCCACCGACGGTGACGAATCGAGTGCCCGCCGTGACGGGGACGAAAAAACCGGCCGGCACGATCGCTCGCAGAATCTCGTCGATGCTCGCGCCAGCATCTGCCGTCACGGTGCCGCTATCGATATCAAGTTCGAACCTGTGCAAGCCCGTCATGTCGAAAACTGTGGCCCCACCGCTTTGTGCTGCGTCGCCGTAACTGCGCCCGAGGCCTCGCGCGAGCACACCCCGGGGACCCGCGTCTCGGATGGCTGCAGCAACATCGTCGTACGTGGATGGTGACTGAACAGTTGCCCGAGACGGGGCGGTGCGGCCCCAGCCGGTGAGTAGACGATCACCGTTGGCGGCCATCAGGGGCGATTCCACGGTCATACGCCCACCGCTCCGAGTCCGAACAAGATCAGCCAGGCACCACCGAGGAGTACCAAGACTCGGTCGCCGAGAGCAGCTGTTTCCGGCGCCTCGGCCGCCCCTCGATCCACCGTGATCGCGTACCGAAGGATGGCGAGCACGAAGGGCAGAACACTCCACGCCGCCCACGGGAAACTCGACGGCGTCTGAGCGACGTCGAAAGCCCACAAGCAATACGCCGTGATGGTGACCGCGGCGGCCGCTCCCCACACGAATCGCA
>WLWL01000031.1 GCA_012103605.1 Candidatus Nanopelagicales bacterium | reverse complement strand
TGTTGTGTTTGCGCAGCATCTCGGCGTCGTGCACCTCACGGACCACTCCGGCTCGGGCTCCGGGAACCTTGTTCGCCGCGATGCTGACGCCTTGGCCGCTCCCGCACACCAAGATTCCCCGCTCGACATCACTATCAACGACCATTTGCGCAACGGCGGCAGCGAAGTGCGGGTAATCGACCCGATCATCGGAGTGGGTTCCGACGTCGGTGACCTCGTAGCCGCTCTCTCGCAGGAAATCCGCAATCGCGGTCTTCAGCGCATAGCCGGCGTGGTCGGACCCGATCGCCACCGTGTGAATCGCAACAGTCTCCATCGCCGCTACCTCTTTCGAAAATGCTCGTCACTCACTGTTGGTGACCGTGCTGAACGTACTCCACCAAACGTTGTTGGCGAGCAGCGAGAAGTTCGTGGGCGGAACTGAGCGGTTCGATCACATCGTCCGCTCCACTCGCCGGCAATGCTGATACTCCCAGGGCGAGAAGCGCCGCACCGACCACCGCCGCGTCCGGCTGGTCACGGGGAGCGAGTCGCCGACCGGACACGTCCGCGATCAACTGGCGGAACCTCACGTCGACGGATCCACCACCGATGAGGGGAAGCGGATCAGGAAGCTGGGCACCCGCACCGAGTACTGCATCGATACCTAAGGCGACCGCGTGCGCGACACCTTCGACGACACTTCGCAGCATCGCCTCTCTGCTGGTATTCAAACCCAGGCCACGCCACGCACCCCTCAATGCAGGATCGACAAAGGGCGTACGTTCCCCCGCGACGTACGGGACGAAAAGCGGGTCGGATGCCTGCACTCCCTGGTCAAGCGCCGCATTCGCTTGCTCCGCGGTGGCGTCGAGCCACGTAAGGGCTTGACGCATGGCGATGCCGGCATTTTGCACCGCACCGATTCGATACCACCCCGACCCCGGTGCCCCCGCTGTCGCGAACAGGTGTGTTCCGTGACTGATGCCACCGGAGGGTTGAGGTACGAGAGAGACGGTCTGTGATCCCGACCCCACCGCGGTGAAACCATCTCCGATCGACAAACCCAGTCCGGCAATCGCGGCAGCGGTGTCGGATGCTCCAGTGACGCACTCAAAAGTTCGTCCCGCGAGGTGGATCTCTCCGGCCGAATCAGACGAGCCGATGATCGGTGGAAGCAGATCCCTGTCGACTCCCGACCAGGCGATCGCATCGTCATTCCAGGAGCCTTCATCAACGTTCGCCAACAGGGTTCCGCTGGCGTCGCTCGGCTCGGTCGCCACCATCCCGCCGAGACGGGCACGCAGCCAGTCTTTCGGTTGCAACGCATACCGAGCGCGCTCCAGGGCTTGGGGCTCGTGCACCCGGATCCATCGAAGCGATGTCGCGGCGAACCCTGATACCGCCGGAGAACCCAGGTGAGCGAGACCCTCGGGGCCGAGAACGGACTGCATGTCGGCGGCCTCGTCGCCCGCGCGTGAATCCGCCCACGTGATGGCAGGGCGCACCGGCTCGAGGCTCTCATCGCACAACACCACGCCGTGCATCTGGCCACTGAAGCCCACCTGCACGACAGCTGCGCCTTCGCCGTCATCGAGAACATGGCCGGCTGCCGCCGTCGTCGCGTGCAGCCACTCCATCGGGTCGGCTTCGGCCCACCCGGGGTGGGGAGAGGAGAGGTCGTATGCCCGGGAGGCAGATCGAAGGGTCTCGCCGGCCTCATCCACGAGGGCGACTTTCACCGAACCTGTGCCCAAGTCCACACCCAGAGCCGCCCGAACGCCCGTCACGCGTGGAAGTATCGCGTATATGCACAATCGAATTGCCGTGGTGGGCAGTCTCAACATCGATCTCGTTGTCGAACTCGACCGGATGCCCAGCGCTGGGGAAACCGTCTTCGGGACATCCCTGCAGCGCCATCCCGGTGGTAAAGGCTTGAACCAGGCCGTCGCCGCAGCTCGACTGGAGTCCGAGGTTCACATGATCGGGGCCGTCGGTGACGACGGATCGGGGGATTGGTTGCTCGACGTCGTTCGCCGCGAGAACATCGACGCGCGCGGCATCGCACAGGCGTCGGGGACCTCCGGAACCGCCCTCATCGAAGTCGACTCCACCGGAGAGAACCGAATCATCGTGATTCCCGGTGCGAACAACGCCGTGGATCCTGGAGCGGTCGCCTCCCACCTGAAGTCGCTCGGCGCCGTCGACGTGGTTCTGACCCAGGGAGAAGTGCCGATCGATGCGATGGTTGCCGCAGCCGAGACGGGGCGCTCCATCGGCGCCCGGGTCGTGCTCAACCCCGCTCCGGTTCGCGACTATCCGCCCGAACTCTTGCGCAACGTCGACGTGCTGGTCCCCAACGAGCACGAGGCACTTGAGTTGACCGGCATGCCGGTCGGAAACATGGTCGATGCAGTCGAGGCTGCCCAGGCCCTTCAGGAGAAGGGGCCGTCGTGCGTCATCATCACTCGGGGAGACAGGGGCGCCGTCTGGACCTCTGCGGAGGGCTCTGGACAGTCGGCGGCGTTCAAGGTGAGCCCGGTGGACACGGTGGCCGCGGGGGATGCCTTCTGCGGCGGATTGGCGTCGGGTTTGGCTCGAGGCGCCACCATGGCGGAAGCCATGCGTTGGGGAGCAGCTGCCGGGGCTCTCGCCGCAACCATCAAGGGGGCGGTCCCCTCGCTGCCCTCTCTCGACCAAGTCACCGAGCTTCTCGAGCGTTAAGCCTCAGGCCAGCTGGACTTTGTCGAGTCGTTCGATGCGGTCTGCTGCATTGCGCATCGACGGCGACGTCGGGCCCAGGACCAGCGACATCCCACCGAGCAGGGCCGAGACAGCGGGCTTGACCGCGGTGATCGGCACCCGCGGCAACTTCAGCAGACGTCGATGCGACTCGGGGATGGTCGCGACCGCTCCTGCGAACAAAACGCTGTAGGGGCCTTTGGCGGGAAGCGGCACCGGCGCCGACCGGATGAAGTTGACCGTGTCCCACGCCGCTTGATCGCCTCGTAAATCGGGGCCGAAGCCGCGGATCTGCTCCTGGAGTTCGGCAACGGACCGCGGCGGATCGTCCACACCGACGAGCTCCCCGGCTTTCGCCCACTCCCGCACGTAGGCGTCTTCGCCTCCGGGTATCGGGCCACCCCACACACGATGGGTTGCCAAGAAGGAATCGGTGAACGCGACGTGCACCCAACGCAAGAGATCGGGATCACCGGCCGAGTACTCGCGCAACTCTCCGTCTACCGGATACATGCCTCGAACTTTTCGATGCATTCCGCGCACTCGAGCACACTCACGATCAGCCATCGCCGTGTCGCCGAACGTCACCACCGTCAGCCACTGGGTGGTTCCTGCCAGACGGCCCAGCGGGTCCTCTTCATACCGCGAGTGCTGCACCACTCCGGCGAGCGCTCCGGGGTGCAGGGCTTGCATCAACAGCGCCCTCACTCCCCCGACGAGCGTGGGCAAAGACCCGTGCACCGTCCAGGCCGCGGACCCCGGGCCGAAATAGCCGGAATCAACTCCGTCGGCCAACTGTCGCACCCATTCGGGGGTTCCTTCCGGATCACCGGAAATGATGCGACGGAACCCCTGGGCGACTCGAGTTCGCGCCATATCGATGGCGCCAGTCACAGGAAGCATGCCGTAAGCGTGCCAAGCGTCCGGGCGACTCGCACCTTGACGTGGTTGCCGAGCACCAACACGCCACGGCGCCGGGACTCGTGGAGGAGTCGAGTCCCGGCACCGCTTCGCGTCAACAGACGCTTTGTTCTATTCGGCAGCGGTCAACGTCACCGTCACGTCCTGCGTGCGTCCATCGCGAAGAATCGTCAGCTCGACGGAGTCTCCGGGTGCGTTGGATCGAATGGACACGATGAGTTCCGTCGACTCGGCGATGACGTCGCCATTGACAGCGGTAATGACGTCACCGTCCAACAGTCCTGCTTCATCCGCTCCCGATCCCGGCGTGACCTCAGCGACACGGGCTCCCGGGCCAGGGAAAGACGTGTCCAGGGAAACACCGATCACCGGTGTGCTCGATGAGCCGGTGGAGATGATCTCGTCAACGATGCGCTGCGCCGTGTCGATCGGGATCGCAAAGCCGAGTCCAATACTTCCGGCAGCTCCACCGACGGCACCCAACGTCGCGATCGCCGTGTTCACGCCGATCACCTCACCGGAGCCATTCAGCAACGGTCCGCCCGAGTTCCCCGGGTTGATCGCAGCATCGGTCTGGATCGCATTGATGAAGGACGTCGATCCTTGACCACCGGCCGTTACCGGTCGCTCGAGGGCGCTAATGATGCCGGACGTCACGGTGCCCTGAAGCCCCAGCGGTGAGCCAAGAGCAACGGCTACGTCCCCGACACGGACGCCGGACGATGTCCCCAGCGGTAACGACGGCAGTCCGTCGCGATTGACTTTCACGACGGCAAGGTCGTAGCCGGCATCGGATCCCACGAGAGTGCCGGTGGCGGTTGACTCATCGGAGAAGACGACCTCAACGGTCCCGTTCTCACCAACGCCGCCGGCCACGTGATGGTTCGTGACGATGTATCCGTCTTCGCTGATCACGAATCCGGAACCGGTTCCTCCCTGGCTCCCATCTCCCACGTTCAGTTGAACGACGGCAGGCTGCACCTGGGCAGCCAAGTCAGCGATGCCGGTCAGGACGGGTGTGCTCGTCCCCGCAGCGGCCTCTGGTTCTGCGACCACGGGGGTCGACACCGCGGCGGCCTCCGGAGGGGCCGCGTTCGAGGCGGCCAGGTATCCCACGGCGCCACCGATGCCGCCTGCCACGAGACCGACGACGGCAACACCGGCGATAGCCCCGGTGATGAGGCCGGCGTAACTTTTCTTCTTCGGCTCACTACCCATGGGCGCCGGTGTGCTCGGCGGGCCGTAGGGGTAGCCGACGTAGGGGCCCTGGTTACCCGTCTGGGTGGCAGGGCCCGGGGGCATGGTTGGTACTGACATAGCGTTTCTCCTCCTTCGTCCGGGTCTAGTCCGGATCGAGTCCTATCTGCGTCTTCCCCACTTTGATCCCCGAGACCGGGTTTGGGTTGCATAGATGACCACTCTTTACCGACCTCGTACAAACCCCAGAAAACCCCCAAAGGATTCCGACATCTATACGATTTCGCCCTGGGATCCCCGTGCAGATCGCTCGGCTCACACAGACGCTCAAATAATTTTTAAGTTTGACCGGAGAGGACGCAATTAACAGACAGGTAGGAAAGATCAGCGATTGCTGCGGTGAACAGGTGGGTGCCCTACGGCCCGCCCCTGTCGGTCGGCTCGTACCGGCGCAGCTTTGTCGACAAGCGCCCAGCCATATGTCCGTTCTGCAGCCTGAACACCTCCCCGCCATGAAACCAAAGCAGTTCCGGCAATTCACGCCTGCAGCCCTATCAGCGTTGAACCCTGACCACGTTCAATCTCTGGCCAAGGCTGACCTCCATGGGCTTTGCCTACGGCACATCCGAGCACCGACAGGAGACCAGTTAGCCCAGATGACGCCACGACAACTCCGGAGCTTGAAACCCCAACAAGTGCGCGCCCTTACGCCAGAGCAGCCAAGCGAACTGACAGCGTCCCAAAGGAGGGCCCTCGGCGTTCGGGCCTAGGCAGTACGGCCACTAGATTTTCTGGATGCCCTTCCGCACCAGCGTGCAGCCGTACGAGAGCGCACGCGCTCTCGCGCAAGGACACCTCGCGGTGCTGCCGACGGAAACCGTCTACGGGCTAGGGGCATTGGCAACATCAGCCACAGCCGTCGGCCGCATTTTCACAACCAAGAATCGGCCGGCCGACCACCCGCTCATTGCTCACGTCCTCACTGACGAGGCAGCTACCGCATGGGCGAGGAATGTCCCTCCTTTCGCCCGCTCGTTGATGAATGAGTTCTGGCCTGGCCCTATGACACTCGTCTTTTCCCGCTCCTCTAGGGCTGCTGATTTCATCACCGGCGGTCAAGACAGTGTGGCTGTTCGGGTTCCCGGTTCACCGATAACGCGCGATGTCCTGCAGGAGTTGTGCTCTTTTCGCGATGACCCTTTCTCTGCCATCGCCGCCCCGAGCGCGAACCGTTTCGGTGGAGTCAGCCCGACAACCGCGCAGCATGCAATAGAAGAAATCGGGGACCGGCTCACCACCGATGACGTTGTCCTCGACGCGGGCCCGTGTGCGATTGGTATCGAGTCCACCATTGTTGATTGCACAGCCGATCGACCGAGGATTCTGCGCCCGGGAAAAGTGACGGCAGAGGACGTCGCACACGCCACAGGCATGCAGCTCGGTGGGTCATCACAGGTGCGGGCTCCGGGAATGCTTGCTGCGCACTATTCGCCTCGAGCCAGCGTGCTCCTCGTCGAAGCAGCGGAACTCCCAGAGCAGGCAGTGCCTTCGGGAGCTGGACTCATCGCCCCATCCGGGGTGCCAACGCCGCCGAGATTGGTGCGGCTCAGCAAACCTGCCACTACCGAGGAGTATGCAGCCGACCTTTACCGCGCTCTTCGAGAAGCCGATTCACTCCAGCTGTCCACGGTCGTTGTCGTACCGCCGTCCGGCGCAGGCTTGGCGGACGCCGTACGCGATCGCCTCACCCGAGCCGCCCACGCGTGAGATCAGCGCGGAGGTAGCCGTGTCGCAGCGTCGTGTCGGATAGTTTCCCCGTTGAGGTAGCTGTTCTCGGCGATCGCCTGCACGAGGTGGGCGTACTCATCAGCCGCGCCGAGTCTCTTCGGGAACACGGTGAGGCCAACCAAGCGTTCTTTCAACTCCGCTCCCCCCACCGGGTCGTAGATGGGTGTGTCCATCAAGCCGGGGGCGATGGTCATGACCCGGACACCCACGGGTGCGAGGTCGCGCGACATCGGAAGAGTCATTCCGACAAGGCCGCCCTTGCTGGCGCTGTACGCGGATTGACCGATCTGGCCGTCAAAGGCAGCGAGGGAGGCGGTCATCACGATCGCTCCACGCTCACCCGAGGTGTCGGGCTCATTCTTCGCCATCAGGCTCGCGGCCTGCCGGGCGAAGTCGTACGTGCCGATCAGGTTGATCTCAATAATGCGTCGGTAGGCATCCAAGTCTGCTGGTGATCCATCTTTAGCAAGCGTTCGTTCGGCCCAGCCCACCCCCGCGCACGAGACCGCGAGGTTCACGCGGCCGAACTTTTCTACCACCGTCGACATCGCCTCAGTGACGTCGCTGGGCTGTCGGACATCGCACGGTAGCGCGAGTGCGCGATCACCAAGTTCGGATGCCAACGACGTGGCCGCGTCGGCGTTGACATCGAGGATGGCAACGCCTGCGGCCCCCTGGTCGATGCATCGTCGCGCCACGGCTTCGCCGAGCCCGGAGGCACCACCAGTTACCGCGACAACTGAATCTTCAATACGCATGGCGCCATTTTGTCGTACTCAGAACTATCCGTATCCCAATTCATGAAGTCGGCTCTCGGGTATTCCGAAGTGGTGACCGACCTCGTGCACCACGGTGATTCGCACCTGCTCCACCACCTGCTCTTGGGTAGCGCACTGTCGCTGGATGGGTTTGCGGAAGATGGTGATCCGGTCGGGTAGGTGGCCCGAGTAGTAGTGACCACGGGCGGTCAGCGGAACGCCCTCATACAGGCCAAGCAGTCGCGGGCTCCCCGGTTTCTGCTCTTCCACGAAGACAGCCACGTTGCTCATCAACGCCGCCAGTTCTGCTGGAAGGGTGTCCAACGCCCGAGCCACGAGCTCGTCGAAGTCTTCGGGGGTCAGGTCCACCATGTCCCCATCTTGACCTCGAGCCGAGCATCGGCACCCAGGTGCCCCGGGACTGCCCTGTTGTCCTATGCTTCACCGGTCACCGACGGCGTTCGGAGTCGACGGAGATCGGCGAGAAGGTTCTCGGTCCCCATCGTCTAGCGGCCTAGGACACCGCCCTTTCAAGGCGGCAGCGCGGGTTCGAATCCCGTTGGGGACGCGGCCTGTACCAAGGCCCCGTAGCGCAGTTGGTTAGCGCGCCGCCCTGTCACGGCGGAGGTCGCGGGTTCGAGTCCCGTCGGGGTCGCAACTATTGCTCAGCGGAGAAATGCCCCCGCCACTCCTGAGTCGACCGGTACCACCGACCCGGTCGTACGGGAAAAGTCGTCGGACGCTAGTGCGGAAATCGCCTTCGCCACGTCATGGGGGATAACTTCCCGCTTCAAAAGGGTCCGTTGGGCGTAGAAGGCACCGAGGTCTTCCTCTTCGACTTCATAGACAGCGGCACGCTCGGCACCCCAGCCTCCTGCGAATATTCCCGATCCTTGGACAACCCCATCCGGGGCAACGCCGTTCACCCTGATGCCTTGGTCTCCGAGTTCGACGGCGAGCAGTCGGACTTGGTGCGCTTGGTCGGCTTTTGCTGCGCTGTACGCAATGTTTGCTGGACCAGCAAACGAGGCGTTCTTGCTCGTGACGTAGACGACGTCACCACCGAGTCCCTGATCAATCATGATTCTCGCGCTCTCACGGGACACAAGAAAGGAACCGCGCGCCAGTACATCGTGTTGAAGGTTCCAGTCGTCGACAGTCGTCTCCGTCAGAGGTCGGCTCAAAGAGAGGCCAGCGTTATTGACAACGAAATCTATGCCGCCGAAAGCGAGTACCGCGGCCGTGAGTGCCCGTTGGACTGAGATTTCATCGGCGACATCCATCTCAACAGCGAGTGCGGCATCAGAACCACCGATTTCCTGTGCAAGAACCGCGGCACCTTCGACGTTGCGGTCGGCAATCACCACACATGCACCCTCGGACGCGAGCAGTTCGACGGTCGCCTTCCCTATTCCGCTCGCCCCACCGGTGACGAGAGCCACACGTCCCGCATGACGTTTGGGTTTCGGTAGACGCTGCAACTTTGCCTCTTCAAGCGCCCAGTATTCGATTCGAAACTTTTCTTCCTCGTCTATTGGTGTGTATGTTGAGAGAGCTTCCGCTCCACGCATGACATTGATCGCGTTCAGATAGAACTCGCCGGCCACGCGAGCTGTTTGCTTTGTTGCTCCGAACGAGAACATTCCGACACCGGGAATCAAAATGATCGCTGGGTCGGCCCCACGCATCGCAGGGCTGTCTTTCGTGGCCCACCTGTCGTAGTAGGCGGCGTACTCACGGCGGTACACCTCGTGCAGTTGCTCAAGTCTGGCCACGAGATCGGGAAACGGTGTCGAAGGCGGCACGTCGAGAACCATCGGGCGGACCTTTGTCCGAATGAAGTGATCGGGACACGACGTCCCCAGCGCAGCCAGTCGCGAATGATGTTCGCGATGGAGAAAGTCGAGAACCAAGGGGTTATCCGTGTAATGGCCGACCATCAATCGGTCACGGGATGCCAGTCCTCGCAGCACTGGAGCAAGCCTCGCGGCCAGGGCATGCCTGCGATCCTCGGCTAGCGGTTCCATTCCGGGGAGTACTCCTCCAAAGGGTTGGGGTTTTCCGTGAGCGTCGATGAACTCTTCTGCAGTACGAATGATCGACAGTGAATTCTCCTCGCACTCCCGTGAGGTACTTCCCCACGCGGTGATGCCGTGACCGCCGAGAATGCATCCGATGGCATCGGGGTTCTCCCGTTGGATGGCAGAGATGTCCAGGCCCAGTTGAAATCCCGGACGACGCCACGGCACCCAAACGACTCGGTCACCGAAACACTGTTGCGTCAACTCTGGGCCATCTTCCGCTGTGGCAAGAGCGATTCCTGAATCTGGGTGAAGATGGTCGACATGGCGTGCGTCGACCAGACCGTGCATTGCAGTGTCAATCGAAGGTGCAGCTCCGCCGTGTCCATGCAGGCAGAACTCCAGCATTCCGACCATGTCGTCTTCTCGATCGATACCGGGGTAAACGTTCACGAGTGCACGGAGACGATCCATCCGTATGGTCGATAGCCCCTCAGAACTGAGGGTTCCGAGATCTCCGCCGGAGCCCTTGACCCACATCACCTCCGTCTCGGCTAGGTCCACCGGATCCAGCACACGGCCCTTCCCCGAGGTATTGCCACCGGCGAAATTCGTGTTCCGAGGGTCACTTCCCAGCCGATGGGACCGCGCCAACAACTCGGCGGCTGTCGTCGATGTCATTCCCTACTCCCCGGGCGTCACAAAGGTGCCTGAATGGATGTAATGTAATGTGAAGTTAACGTAATTTAACACAGCAAGGTCGGGTGAGGACGTGCAAGGTTCACTTGCCGCGGAAGAACGGACGGCTGCGCTCCTGCGGGACCTGCGCACAGACGGTCGTGTCGAAATCGAGGATGCCGCCTATCGATTGAACGTCCACCCGATGACTATTCGTCGGGCTCTCAAGGTGCTTGAGCGCGATGGTCGCGCACGACTGGTCCGCGGTGGTGCTGTTCATGTGGGAAGCGAAGAGTTCGCCATTCGCCAGTCACGCGCTCTCAGCGCCAAGAAGAAGATCGCCGAGAAACTCGCGCCACTACTCGGCGCCCATGAGACCGTTGGGTTCGACGCCTCGAGCACCGTTCATGTCCTCGCGCAGAACATGCCCGAGGTCGAGAGACTCATGGTCATTACCTACGGCGTCGAGGCTTTTCAGTCTCTTCAGGGGAAACAGAACATCACCGCAATCCTGTCCGGCGGTGAACGTGACTCACGAACAGGGAGCCTCGTAGGTTTCGTCGCTCAACAAACGGTGAGTGGCTTCTCCATGGATTGCTGCATCCTGTCCGCTAGTGCCATCGACGCAGAAGCCGGAACTATGGAGCCGACCATGGAAGAAGTCGAGATGAAGCAATCCCTGGCCAAGGCTTCACAACGAGTGATCGTGGCAGCCGATGCAACAAAGTTGTCACGTCGTTCGTCGGTTAGGTCTTTCGATCTAGCTCAGGTCGATCTACTCGTCACAGAATGTGATCCACGCGATCCACGCTTGGATCCTTACCGAGACATCGTGGACCTCCGATGAGACATTCCCGGCCCCGCCACATGGGTGCGCAAATGTTCCTGCTCGCACCCCAACCCCACCTGGAGTAGCCGCATGCATGATCTGAGTGAATCGACCGCAATCGTCACCGGAGGTGCGCGGGGGATTGGCCTCTCTCTCGCCCGCGCATTGGCCGAGAACGGTGCACGCGTGGGACTTGTTGACATTCTCCAAGACGTCGAAGCGGCGGCCACGGATCTGACTCGCGACACGGGCAAAGAATCTTTCGGGATTCAAGCCGACGTGCGAGACCCGGACGCGATTGATGCAGCATTCTCAACAGTTACCGACAAGCTCGGAGTCCCCGACATCTTGATCACATCGGCCGGCATCACGATGTGGGGTGACAGCATTGATGTCACGCCCGCCGACTGGCAAACCGTCATCGACATCAACCTCAGCGGGACGTTCTATGCCGCGCAGTCCTTTGGACGTCGACTTCTCCCGACAGGCCGCCCTGGCTCAGCAATCTTCATTTCATCTATGTCCGGTCGCATCGTCAACGTCCCGCAGTTCCAGGCCTCGTACAACGCATCGAAAGCTGCAGTGAGCCACTTGGGTAAGTCCCTCGCGGTTGAGTGGGCCAGAGCGGGCATCCGTGTCAACTGCCTGGAACCGGGATACACGCTGTCGGATATGACACGCCAATTCATGGACGCCAATCCCGACTTAGCGCGCTTATGGACATCAATGATTCCCAGCGAGCGAATGGGGGAGCCTCGAGATCTCGTCGGTGCAGCACTGTTCCTCGCGTCGCAAGAGTCCAGCTACATCACCGGACAGTCAATTGTTATCGACGGTGGCTATACGGCGATTTGATGAGCAACACGGTGGTAGTGGAATCAACTGTCGAGAGAACACGGGACGGTGCGTATGGATGACCGGGAAGCACTGTTGACCCTCGCGCATCAGTTGGGAGATTCGAGCAAAGCCCTCGCTATTTCTGCCGAGGGGAATGTCTCTGCGCGCCTCGGTGAAGACACCATGTCAATCAAGGCCAGTGGCTGCTCTATGGCCTCAATGACTGTCCAAGACTTAGTAGACGTTCGAATATCCACTCTTACGACGCTACTCGCGCGTACTACGACAGACGAGGAGACTCAGGACGATCACACTCGATCGATATACGAAGCCAGCAAAATGAAATCAACAGCGCGGACTCCTTCTGTTGAGGCGATCTTGCACGCCACTCTCTATGAAGCTACAGAGGCCACCGTCATCGCACACACTCATCCCACTGCGGTCAACGCTCTAGGTTGCTCGCAGCAATCCCAGCTTCTCGTGGAGGGAATGTTGTTCCCCGACGCCATCGTGCTTATGGGTAGTCGTCAACTTCTCATTCCCTACACCGATCCCGGCATTCCCTTGGCTCGCGTGGTTCGTGCTGGAGTCCAAGAGTTTTTCGATTCAGAGGGCACAGCCCCCCGGGTCATCTACTTAGCGAATCACGGGTTGTTCGTTCTTGCGACCTCCCCATCAGAGGCTTTGCAGATCACTGAAATGGCCAACAAGAACGCGACCATTCTTCTTGGAACTCTCGCAGCCGGCGGACCCAACTTTCTATCGCCCGATCATGTCCGACGCATCGACAGTCGACCAGATGAGTTGTATCGACGAGGCAAACTGGCAACCGCTAGAAGGAGTTCTTATGGATGAACAGCGCGTGGCAATCGTGACAGGGGCCAGTTCCGGGATCGGCCGCGCAAGCGCAACAGCGCTCGACGCCGCTGGCATTCGACTTGTCCTTGTCGCCCGGAACCACGAGAAACTCACTGAACTAGCGAGCACGATGCAGGGTGACCCTCACATTGTCACCGGCGATGTCGCTGATCCCCAGACCGCGCGCGAAGCGCTTCAGGGGGCGCTGCAGTCCTTTGGTCGCCTCGACATTCTTCTCGCCAACGCAGGGCTGTACTTGCCCGACAAGGGTTGGGAGGTTGATCAAGAACGCGTAGACACGATCGGACGTACGAATGTTCTCGGTGTTATGCACTTCGTCCATACCGTTCTCCCCCACATGATCAACGAAGGAACCGGCGACGTCGTTGTCACAAGCTCTGTCTCCGGACACCAGGTGATCGCCTGGGAGCCCGTTTATTCCGCCACAAAGCATGCCGTCCAGGCGTTTGTTCATGGAACACGGCAGCAACTCGTCGGCACGGGGGTTCGCCTTGGGGCAATCGCTCCCGGAATCGTGCTTAACGAGCTATGGGGGGTGACGAACGGTGACGCATCGATTGATGACGAAGTCGCAGCCGGTCGGGGAATGCGCTCGGAAGACGTCGCAGATGCTTTTATGTACATGCTCCAAACACCTCGCCACGTCACAATTCGTGACCTCGTCATGCTCCCGACCAATCAAGAAATCTGAGGTCTTGGCCAAAGGCACCGCAGGGATCCTGATAACGTTCGGCCTCCCGGCCAGGTAGCTCAGTTGGTACGAGCGTCCGACTGAAAATCGGAAGGTCGACGGTTCGATCCCGTCCCTGGCCACCGTTTTCCCTCCTGAAATGGGCCCAAAAGTTGGTTTGCTGTGGCCTGATTTGGTTGTGCTAACCCTGTGCTAAATCGTGGTTTGTGCTAATTCTGTGCTAATTCGCGAGCCCTCTTTGGCCTCTCGCCACGATGAGACTGACTTCTTCGATCGTGCCCATCCGTGAAGTTCACCTAACGATCGTCAGCGCTCTCGGTAGCGGTTTCCGGGTCTTCACCGGAAGGTATCGCGGTTGCGTTGGGGCTGGGAGCGGCGGGTTCAGGGGGCTTGGGTTGGGCTGGCGGGGCTGCCTGGGCCACGGGTGCTGGCCCGTACTTGGAGTCCAGCGGGGAGGAGGGCTTCACGAGCAGTATGAGCAGGAAGATCCCGAAACCAAGAGCGATGAGGCTGGCTGACCAGATCAACCCAAGGCCGATGAACACCATCGCCTCGTTCGCAGCGAAAAGGGCACCGAAAAGCAAGATGAAGCCCACGCCAATGATCGGCCACACCAGTAGAGAAACACCAAGCCCCACCCATGCCCACACGGGTGAGGAGCCAGCATCGTGCAGGCGGCGAACAGTGATGCTCACCGAAGGCACGACGAGCGCGATGGATACCAAGAAGACGACGAAAGAGAACGGCCCAAAACCGATGAGCGCTACGAAGGGCAGGTCAAGTACGAAGGCGATGAGCTGAGCGACACTGGAGAAGATCACTACGGCGAGGACGAAGAACCAGAACTGCGGGCGGCTGGCGCGGGCCGCGAGTACGTTCCAGTCGCGCAGGCCGAGGTAGATGGCGTTCACGAACGGGCTACGTGAGTTCTTCATCTTCATCCACATAGGCACATACTTTATTTCTGGGTTTGCTGTAAGTACGGGTCAGTTTGTCGTAGGGCGGTCCAACCAAACGAGTGGGCCGCTTACTTGTTTCTTAGTCTCCCCTGGCATCTCTGGATGGCTTTGATCAACACGAGATGATAGGTCTCCAAAGCCCTCAGGCATTCGTGGACTGAGGGTCCCCGTCGTGGACTATTTCCCGCGTGGAATCACCAATCCAGAGGGTTAGAGACGACACGTGGGGACAGGTCTAAACCGCCTCAGAACGTCGTCCCCGTTCGCCAAAGAGCCGGAGAGGCAGTCGGGTCTTGGTGTGCGCAACTTCCACTGGGCGATCGTTAGGGCTAAAGTCCGGGGAGTTTTGAAGTCTTCGGTTGGGGGTTACCAGTCATGACCGTTGCCCGTGCTGTGCCGTGGCCGATCGATCCGGTAGAGGCGGACGAGCCGGGTTTTTGCCCTTACGGTCCTACCGGCAAGTTGGCGTACTGGGACGGTCACGCGTGGAGCGGTGTGCGCGCTGATGATGCTGCGGTCACTGAAATTCCGCACCAGCGCACTTTTCTGCCGTTCCTGCGTCACCTATGGTTCTGGCTGGCGGCGAGCGGGGTCTTGCTTGTTTATCTAGTCAACTATGTCAGCGACACCAACGGCCTAAAGCCCCTCGCATGGGTCTCCGTTCTGGGTTACGCGTTGGTCATGAGCGCGGCGGTACTGATCTTCACACGTCACGTAGGGGTCAGGTTGCGACGAGTCCCCAGATCCGTCC
>WLWL01000030.1 GCA_012103605.1 Candidatus Nanopelagicales bacterium | reverse complement strand
GCTCAACTCTGACACACGCTGAGGTCACAATGAGGCGGTGTTGGAACAGTTTGCCGAATCCGCAACGGAGCACGCCTGGAGATCTCTTCGGCCCGAAGCCGTTCGACACGTGCTGCACCTGGCAGCCGCGCCCGGGGCGACGGCTCCCTGGCCGTCGTGGGTCCCACCCTCGGCGATCACCGCATGGCAGGGCCAGGGAATCGAATCCCCCTGGGTGCACCAGGTCGACGCGGCGCAGGCCGCCGTGGCCGGCTCGCACGTCGCCATCGCCACGGGAACCGCATCGGGAAAGTCGCTCGCTTACACCATGCCGATCGTTGCCGCCGTCATGGATGAAGACCGATCCGCGCTCTCAGATCCCTGCGCCCTGTATTTAGCACCGACCAAAGCACTGGCGAACGATCAGGCACGCGCCTGGCGTGATCTCGCACTACCCGGAATCCGTGAAGCCGTTGTCGATGGAGATAGCAACGCCGATGAGCGAGCGTGGGCCCGCAGGCACGCCAACGTCGTTCTGACGAATCCCGACATGCTGCACTACTCGCTTCTTCCCGGACACGAACGATGGTCACGGCTGCTACGCAACCTGCGCTACATCGTCATCGACGAAGCGCACGCCTACCGCGGGGTATTCGGAGCTCACGTCAGCCTCGTCCTGCGCCGACTCCGCCGCCTCGCAGAACATCACCGCAGCAGTCCCGTAGTCATTGCAGCGTCCGCAACATCCGGTGCGCCCGAACGATCGGTCGCACGGCTCATCGGAGCACCCGTGACCGCCATCACCGAAGACTCCTCACCCACCCCTGAACGGACGGTCGTTCTGTGGCAATCACCCACAGACGATGGTGCATCGTCCGCGACACGGGACGCCGCGGCGTTGACCTCAGCTGCGGTGCACCAGGGTTGCCAAGTCCTGACATTTCTGCGCAGCAGGCGCGCCGTTGAGTACGTCGCGTCCCTCGTGCGTGAGCAGCATGCCGAGGATGCATCCACGCCCTCGGAGTCAGACGCCATCGCGGCATATCGGGGCGGATTCCTCGCTGAAGAAAGGCGAGCGCTCGAAGACGGTCTGCGCTCGGGCAGCATTCGCGCACTCGCCACCACCAACGCACTCGAACTCGGCATCGACATCGCCGGCATGGATGTGGTCGTTACTACCGGATGGCCCGGGACGCGCTCGTCGCTGTGGCAGCAATTCGGACGAGCGGGTCGCGGTACATCCGCGGCACTCGCAGCGTTCGTTGCCCGAGAAGACCCACTCGACACTTACCTTGTTCAACACCCCGAGGCGCTCACCGCTCAGCCGTTTGAAGAGACGATTTTCGATCCGGGTAACCCGAACGTCCTCGCACCCCATCTCTTGGCGGCTGCCCACGAACTCCCCATCACCAACGACGAGCACGTCTTGCCTGAGAATTCCGGTGAACTCCTCGACGAGCTCGGTGCTCGCGGATTACTGCGCTTGCGACCTACCGGCTGGTACTGGACATCGCGGGAGCGCCCGCACGACATGACCGATCTTCGGGGCGCTGGCGAGACCGTCCGCATCGTTGAGGAAGACACCGGTCGACTACTGGGAACGGTCGATTCCGCATCGGCGCACCGGCACGTGCACCCGGGAGCCGTCTACGTCCACCAAGGTGTTTCTCACACCGTTCAATCGCTGGATGTGCACGATGCTGTCGCGATCGCCCGGACAGAGGAGGTCGAGTACACAACCTTCGCTCGTGACATCAGCGACATTCGCATCATCAGCACCGCCCAGGAATGGCCATCCATGGACGCAACAATGCACATCGGTGAGGTTGCGGTCACGTCACAGACGGTCGCCTACGAGGTTCGAGCCCTCGATGGGACTCTCCTGGCGGTTCACGATCTCGACCTTCCCGAACGAACCCTCCACACCCAAGCCGTGTGGTGGACGCTCGCGGACCGTGCAGTGGCGGAATCGGGTATCGCAGATCTGCCGGGGGCCGTGCACGCGGCAGAGCATGCAGCTATCGGATTGCTGCCCCTGTTCGCATCGTGTGATCGTTGGGATGTCGGTGGAGTGTCGACCATTCGGCACCCGGACACTGGATCCGCAACGATCTTTATCTACGACGGTCTTCCTGGAGGGGCGGGCTTTGCGCATCGCGGTGCACAAGACGCCGGACCATGGCTCGATGCGACCGCATCAGTCGTTGAGAGGTGCGGCTGTAGCGCCGGCTGCCCGTCCTGCGTTCAATCTCCCAAGTGCGGTAACGCAAACGATCCTCTCGACAAGACAGGAGCCATCACGGTGCTCAGGCTTCTTCACAAGGCTCTTTCGTGAGGCTCTGACGCCGCGAGCCTTCTAATACCCCGATCGGGCGCGGCGAGTCACCGTCGGCATCCATGCACTCGCGGTCGTAACAGTGACGGCTACCTCGACGTCGGTACCGTCAAACGCACATTCGGCCAGTGTGGAGCGGTGCAGCCTGGCGACTTGCTGAGCTGCCGAGCATGCCGACGATCGGGCTGCTGCGAGAGCCGCCAGGTCGGCGATCATGGCGGCTTCGGATCGCGCCATGCTCCACGCGCTGACCGCACCTGCGACCGGCAAGATCGCAACCGCACTCACGATAAGCGCGATGGCTGCGACCGACGCGGCCCCCGCCTCATGGTCCGATGGCGCCACGGTGGACTCCCACCTCCCATGGAACCGTTGCGTGGCGTTCGAGGGGGAACGACCAACCACCGAAGAACCCGCTCAAGACTCGTATGTCTCGGCGGGCCGACACCGTCACGCCCTGGGGGGAGGGCGTGACGGTGACGACGATCGAGGGATGCACCGACGAGATGGCATCGCGCACTTCTGATGCGGCAGCGCCGCGGGCGACCAGACGGCTCGCGGAGTGCACAGCGTCGTGAAGTCCGAGACCAACGAGTGCAAGGAAGACAAGACCGACGGTCGACACACCGATCGCAGCCATCACCGGTAGCACGATTGCTGCTTCGGCAACAACGTATCCGTCTTCACGCGAGTAATCGGCATTCATTGTTCGTCCGTGCGCCCCGTGGCCCTACGAACCCAACATCGCCATGAAGGCTCCCTGCACGACCGTCCAAATCAAATCGCGGACGGCTTCGCTCGTGAGCAGTTTGATCAGAACGCCTCCCAGACCAGCGACAGCCACCGTTCCCACGGCGTACTCCGCCGTCGTTAGCCCCTCCTCGTTACCTACCCGTTCGCGCACATCCTTGGCAGTGGTTCCCATTCCCGCGATTGCTCGATGTTTCCGACCCATCCCAACTCTCCCGTTCGCCACACTCCCGCACCCTCACCGTTGCGGAATCGCATCGAATCTCGATGCCTTGGGAACGACCATCGTTGAGCGATGTCCTTACGCGACAGATGCCGACCGCAAACGGTGCGGACGGTGGACAAGGGATGTGGAGAAACTCTCCCTGCCCCTCGGCGCAATATCACCGGAGCAAGTCACCAGCAAAGCCCGCGACCACCGGTACGACGCCGACCAGGAGATACGCGGGTAAGAAACACAGCGCCAACGGGGCGACCGATCGGACACCAGCCGCTCGGGCGCGGGTCTCGACAGCGGCCACGTGTGTCTTGCGCAAGGCCACGGCCGCTGCTTCGAGCGCGTCACTCATGGAGGCCCCTGTCGAGTGTGATCGCACGACCACTCGAGCCACCGGCGCAAATCCGGGGTCGTCGAGCAGAGCAGCCCACGCCTGGTGCGGGTCGGCCCCCCACTGGAGAGCAGACACCACCCGCTCAAGATGACCACGGGTCGGCTGGTCAGACGCTTCCGCTGCGCCTCGAAGCGCCGCCTCGATTGGTGCTCCAGCGGCGAGCGTCGCCGCGAGCACGTCGGCAACGACCGAGGCTTGGAGGGAGATCTCGTCGCTGCGCCCGACATCACTCGACTTTCGCTTACCTTCCTGTCGGCCTCGACCCGCGGGATATCCAGGCGACCCGGTCACACCGGTCACCCGGGAACGGACACGGCTGCCGAGCCCAACCCAGACGGCGACGGACATCAGGAGCACGCCGATCACGGTCATCTATCGGATTCCTGCCTCGATCCGCGACACGATGCGGTGAGACCACCAACTTCCCACGATTGTCAGCCCACCGGCCGCGAGAAACGTGGCTTTCCCGATCCCCGTGTCGACGAACCACGCCAGCGGGTCCGCTCCCAGGATGTACCCCATCGCAATGCCGACAACCGGCAAGAAGGCCAACAACCGAACCGTGGCCCGGGGAGCTGCCAACTCATTCGCCAACGTCGCCTCGACATCCATGGTGGTCTCGATAGACACCGCCAGCCTTTCGATCGAGATCGCAAGACCGGAACCGTGGTTGACACCCACCCGCCAGCACGCAGACAACTGACGCAAGTAGCGCCCGAGTCGAGGATTCTCCGTCGCGTCGCGTGCGAATCCGTCAGCGACGACGTCTCCGAATCGTTCGGCCGCGACAGCCCGAGGCCACAACACTGTCGAGCTTGCGGCCGTGGAGAGCGCGGTCCCCGGATGGGCACCGGATCGCAACTCCGCCACCAGGGCTCGCAGGTCGTAGGCGAAGGCCTGCTCGAGACTCCCTCGTCGCTGACGCCCGCGCCACGACCACACCGAACGTGCACGCGCGAAACGCGCCCGCGCCGACGAGGCTGGTCGGCGATCCCTTACGACATCCACGACCCGTGTCGACGGACCGATGAGCAGGAAGGCAGATGCACCCACGGCGATGGCGCCGACTGCAGCCGCACCGAGGGCCATCACGAAAGATCCTCCACGGGCCCACCTCGACCATAGAGAGCCGAGGTGACACACAGCCCCTGCTCATCGCGAACCTCGTGAACATCACTGACCACGCGATGTCCCGATGGCAGCCGATCGATGTGGACCACGATGTCGATTGCGGCGCTGATCAGCGCATGCGTTGCATCGCGAGGCACACCAGCGGTGAGCCCCAACGCCTCGATCCGCTTCATTGCGTCCATCGGTGAATTGGCGTGAATGGTGCCGCACCCTCCGCGATGCCCGGTGTTCAAGGCAGTGAGCAGATCCATGACTTCTGCTCCACGAACTTCGCCGACGACGATCCGATCGGGTCGCATCCGCAGGGACTGCCGCACGAGATCTCGCATAGTGACCCGTCCGGCTCCTTCGATATTGGCGGGCCGCGATTGCATGCGCACAACGTGCGGGTGTTGAGGTTGCAGTTCCGCGGTGTCCTCGACGATGACGATCCGTTCGCGCGGTGACACTGCCCCGAGAAGCGCTCCGAGCACCGTGGTTTTACCGCTTCCCGTCGCTCCGGTCACCAGAAAGGATGATCGAGACGCGATGATGCGCCGCAACAGCCGCAGGCACGGCTCGTCCACCGTCTGCGTCTGAGCAAGTTGCTCGAGTGTGAATCCACCTCGATGAGGGATGCGCAGGGAAAGACAGGCTCCATCCGTGGCAATGGGCTCGATGACGCCATGCAACCGGGTGCCATCGGGCAATCGAGCGTCTACGAAGGGGGATGCGTCGTCCAGTCGTCGCCCGACTCGACTCGCAAGCCGGGAGGCAACTCGGCGAATGTGGGCGGAATCACTGAAGAGTTGGCCCTTGTTTTCCAGGCCCGACCCCGTGTCGACCCAGACGTGACCATCGCTGGTGACGAGAACGTCGGACACATTCGTCGCGTGCAAAAAGTTCTCCAAGGGACCGGCACCCACGAGCTCGTCATGCACACGCTTGACGATGTGCGGCAAGGTGTTCTCGTCGAGGACGATTCCCTCGTCCCGGAGGGCGCAGACGATGTTCGCCGCTGAGACATCGACTCCCTGATCCAGAAGTCGCTTCCTCACCCGATCGACGATGAACGTTTTCGTACTAGTCGAATCTGCCATGCCATTCGTAATGGCGTCACCCGCGGTGTTCACGCGGCACGTACAGAGGGATCGTTGCCCTCCATCACGACATCGAGAACCCGATCACACGTGGAGGCATACGCCCGCGGGAGCGCGGGCAGTTCTCCTTCGTCTGCTCGAGACGTCATCGATGGGACATAGGGAATGTCCGCAACACACTCCACCCCGAGCGCCTGCTCCACGCCCGCGCGAGAAATTCCCCGCGGACTTGTTGTGAAGACCACCGCCACCGGGGCGACTTTTCCTTGAAGCCATGACAGGTGGTGGGCAGCAGCAGCGGCCGAGCGGACGTGATCCCCCACCAGCAACACTGCCGCATTGCTCGCGGCGATGATTGATGTGAGCAAGTCATCGGGGCATCGCGAGCAATCCACGAAGACGTGATCATGAGAGCGACGGCCGGCCGAGACCACTGAGGTCATCGTGGTCGGGTCGATGCGCGACGGTGAAGTGGACGCGTGCTGAAGGTCGGCTCGGGAACAAGAAAGAACGGAAACGTCACCGAATCGAGGCAATGCGGCATCGAGATGCCCCGCTGGAAGGTGACCACTGACCTGACGGAGATCACACCAACGAGCACCCGCAACATCCTCAGCGCCGACGACCAGGTCGAGGCCACCACCCCATGCGTCCGCATCAACAACGAGCGTGCGCAGGCCGCGCCGATTCGCGGTGACCGCGAGGTTGATGGCGAATGTCGACGTCCCCACGCCACCCGTGCCACCGATAACGGCGGTGACCCTGCCGTCTCGCACCGGACCATCGGCGCACGCGCGAAAGGACTCGATCAACCATCTCTCGCCCTCGGGCAATTCGACAACATGCTCAGCCCCCACTTCGACGGCGAATCGCCACATATCCCGCTGCCGACGCGTCTCGACATCGCGGGTCTCGAGTGGATCGCGGGTATCCGCGTCACCGCCGGCTTCTTCTTGAGCGTGCACGACGATCACGCGGGCACGTTTTCCCGGTAGGTCGTGTCCCATCGACACGTCGGACCCGATCATGACCAACGGCGCGTCTAACCAATAACGCGTCGCGCTCGCTGCATCCGGTGCCACTTGCACCTCGAGAGCGGCGGTGGAAGCAAGACGCACGACTCGATCGATCAATGCCAGCGACGTGGAAATGAGTAGCGGTCGTCGACCGTTGGTGGGAACAGTGAGATGGGTGTTCTGGCTCATGCGACGACTGTGCTGATCGTGCATCCGACGCACAAGATGCCGGCTTGCGCCTGTGGATGGAAAACCGCATCAGTGGGCCGGGAAATGTCCACACGACCGATACGGTGGCGCGGTGGCGCAAGCGGCTTTCTTTGACCTTGACAAGACCATCCTCGCGAAGTCGAGTTCCTTCGCTTTCGCCCGACCCTTCTATCGCGAAGGGTTGATCGGAAGAACCGACGTCGTCAGAAGTGCCTACGCGCAATTCGTCTTTCTCGCATCGGGCGCTGATCACGATCAGATGGAAAACATGCGTGACTACATGTCCGCCCTGGTCACCGGTTGGGAAGTGGAGAAGGTCAAGACCATCGTGGACGAAACCCTTGACGAGATCGTCGATCCCATGGTCTACGAGGAGGCCGTGGAACTCATCGACGAACACCGACGGGCCGGCCGAGACATCATCATCATCTCCTCCTCGGGTACCGAGGTCGTCGAGCCCATCGGGGCTCGACTGGGAGCGGATGTCGCCATCGGTACACAGGTCGCCATCGAGGATGGCCGTTACACGGGCGAGATCCTGTTCTATGCATACGGGCCGGGAAAGGCCGATGCGATGCGCTCCCTGGCCGAGGAGCGTGGCTACGACCTCTCCGAGTGCTATGCCTACTCCGATTCGTCGACAGACCTGCCGATGCTAGAGGCCGTTGGCCATCCCGTCGCGGTCAATCCTGATTCCTCACTTCGCGCCACGGCACTAGAGCGGGACTGGCCTATTCGTGACTTTGCCCGGCCCGTCGATATGTCGAGGACTATTGAAAAAAAGCAAGCCGTTGCCGCCGGTGCCGGCGTGGCACTTGGGGCAGCAGCCCTAGGCCTCGCCTGGTACGCCCGACGTCGCGGCCTGCGCGCCTGATCGAATGGCGTCGAAAAACCAAGAGAAGTACGTCGGAAGATCTCCCACCGCATAGGCCTTCAATGCCCGCGCGCAGGCTGCTCTGCCGGTATGCACCATTCCGACTTCAGGTATCGAGAACAGCGACGGGTCCACTCCGCGATCCGCACACACAAGCCGCACGGTGGCGCGAGCAATCAACCCCGATCCCCACGCGAAGGGGCGCGCGGCCTGGATCTCGCCGTGCACGATGCCCGCCACGACGAGGGCCGACTCTTCTCGAGCGCCGGTCACCAGGTCGCCGAGCAGCGCCAACCGTCCCGCGGCCTCGCGCGCATCCGGTGGCGCTCCCAAGCTCAGCGGATCGTCGACAGCTTCGGAAACCGTTCGCGGTCGCCCGAGTCCGTCCGCAGGCGCATGATCACGGGCGGCGACAGCGTGCAGGTGCGCGAGTACTTGCAATGGTGCCCGCGACCACGTCTCCACCTGACCAGGGACTTCACCCGTCAGTGCCTGCGCCGCGGCGAGCACGCGGCCCATCGGCGAATCGTCCGCCATCGCTATGTCCGCGCCATCGAGAGCCGCAGACGCTTGGGCTCCGTGCACCCGTGACCCCGCCGTGAAGTCGGCGGCCGCCGCTCGCACGTCTCGCCGCCATAGCAGATCATCGATCGATTTCCGGGCCGCTGCCGCACCATCGGCAATGGCGGGCGTCGCAGCCAGTCGCGCGATTACGTCACCTACCGGGTTCGACATGCCGCAACGCTAGTGGCCCGCGTTGGCTCATTCGGCCCTCATGGACGGCTTGAATTTGGTTTAGTGGTGTGCGCGTAGCCACCACACGGCTCCAAGGAAGGAACAAGCGTGAGTAACGACGCTCTGGCAAACCTGCTCAGTGAAGATCGCGTTTTTCCGCCGTCGGCGGATTTCGCAGCCCAAGCCAATGCCTCCTCGGAGATGTACGACGAGGCCGCCGCTGATCGACTGGCCTTCTGGGCCGAGCAGGCTCGCTACCTCACCTGGGAGAGAGAGTTCGACGAGATTCTTGACTGGAGTGACGCACCGTTCGCTCGCTGGTTCAGCGGTGGAACGCTGAACGTCGCCTACAACTGCGTCGATCGCCACGTCGAGAACGGCTTCGGCACTCAAGTGGCGATTCGCTTCGAAGGGGAACCCGGGGATCGGCGTGACATCACCTACGCCGAACTGAAAGACGAGGTCTGCAAAGCGGCCAACGCACTCCTTGAACTCGGCGTCGCCTCGGGTGATCGTGTTGCCATCTACATGCCGATGATTCCGGAGGCGATCGTTGCCATGCTGGCGTGCGCGCGCATCGGCGCAGCACACTCGGTCGTCTTCGCCGGATTCAGCTCGGAGGCGCTTCGCAGCCGTATCGACGACGCCCAAGCTGTCGTGGTCATTACCGCTGACGGGCAGAACCGTCGCGGCTCGGCCATGCCGCTGAAACCCGCTGTCGATGAGGCGGTGTCCCAAACGCCCACCGTCACCAACGTCCTCGTCGTCCGCCGCACCGGCAGTGATGTCGACTGGGACGACAGTCGTGACGTGTGGTGGCACGACATCGTTGATCGTCAGTCACCCGACCACACACCCGAAGCGTTTGACGCCGAGCATCCGCTCTTCATCCTCTATACGTCGGGGACAACGGGTAAGCCGAAAGGAATCCTGCACACCAGCGGCGGGTATCTGACCCAGGCGGCCTTCACTCACCGGAACGTCTTCGACCTCAAGCCCGACGACGACATCTACTGGTGCACCGCGGACATCGGGTGGGTGACGGGTCACTCCTACATCGTGTACGGGCCGCTCGCCAACCGCGTGACGCAAGTTGTGTACGAAGGCACACCCGATACGCCGGGCAAGGACCGTTGGTGGGACATCGTCGAGCGCCACAAGGTCTCGATCTTCTACACCGCCCCCACCGCTATCCGTACGTTCATGAAGTGGGGTGACGAACTCCCCCAATCACACGATTTATCGTCCCTGCGACTCCTCGGGTCGGTTGGCGAGCCAATCAACCCCGAGGCCTGGATGTGGTACCGGGACGTGATCGGCAGCGGCACCTGCCCCATTGTCGATACGTGGTGGCAGACAGAAACCGGAGCAATCATGATCAGCCCCCTTCCCGGCGTGACCGCTTGCAAGCCGGGTTCGGCAATGGGACCCCTTCCAGGTATCGGGATGGCAGTTGTGGACGACAACCAGGTGCCCGTCGGTAACGGCGGAGGTGGTTACCTCGTGCTCACCGAGCCGTGGCCCTCCATGCTTCGGGGCATCTGGGGAGATCCGGAGCGCTTCAAGGAGACGTACTGGTCACGATTCGCCGGGATGTACTTCGCCGGAGACGGCGCGAAACTAGACAACGATGGAGCCATCTGGCTTCTCGGCAGAGTCGACGACGTCATGAATGTCTCCGGTCACCGAATTTCGACGACCGAGGTCGAGTCTGCTCTGGTCTCGCACGAGGCCGTTGCTGAAGCGGCGGTCGTCGGTGCCACGGATGAGACGACAGGTCAAGGAATCGTGGCCTTCGTGATCCTGCGGGGCGGTGTTCCAGAAGAAACGGCCACCGGAGAGCAACTCGTCAAGGATCTCCGGGACCACGTTGCCACGGAGATCGGGCCGATAGCCAAGCCACGTCAGATCATGGTCGTGCCCGAACTTCCCAAGACCCGGTCCGGCAAGATCATGCGCCGCCTTCTGCGGGACGTGGCCGAGCACCGGGACATGGGAGACGTCACTACGTTGGCCGATCCGACCGTCATGAACCTGATCGCCACAGGGCTCGACGCTGGGAGCGACGAAGACTGACCCGATCGGTTGCCTGCCAAGCGCGTGACCTCCCAGGCTCGAACGTCGTCCACACGTCGGGCTCACGAATCGTGGCGCCCTGCGCTCGCAGATAGTCTCAGGTCATGGAGGAGCACAACGTTCTAACCCGACCGTCGCTGCGCGAGCGCGGCTGGATCCTGTCGTACCTGCGGGACGAGACCGTAGGCGGCGTCCTGTTGATCATCGCTGCCGCGATCGCACTGATCTGGGTCAATTCGCCATGGGGCGATGGATACGTCAGCCTGGTCAACTACGAAGTCGGGATCCCTGCCTTGGGCCTCGAACTCAGCCTTGGTGTCTGGGCCGCGGACGCACTGCTCGCGATTTTCTTTTTCGTGGTCGGCCTCGAATTGAAACATGAACTGATCGTCGGGTCGCTCTCTAAGCCCTCACAGGCGGCGGTACCCGCGATCGCCGCGCTCGGCGGGATGGTCGTCCCCGCACTTCTTTACCTCGCCATCAACTCCTCCATGGACGGCGGCTCCACCAAGGGCTGGGGCATTCCGATGGCCACCGATATCGCGTTCGCCCTCGCCGTTCTCGCGGTCTTTGGACGCAAACTGCCTGTTGCACTTCGAGCATTCCTACTCACCCTCGCCGTCGTGGATGATCTCGGCGCCATCGCCGTCATCGCTGTCTTCTACTCGGATAAGTTCTCGCTTCCGTGGTTCGTCGCGGCGCTCGTGATGTTCGTTGCCTACGGCCTCGCCCAACGCTTCCGGTGGACTTCCCCGTGGTTCTACGTTCCGGTCGCGATCGTCGCCTGGTACTTCACGTACAAGTCGGGAGTGCACGCGACGGTGGCCGGTGTCGTTCTCGGACTCCTGACCCGCGTCAAGACCGATCCGGGCGAGTCGGAAGCTCCCGCGGATCGGCTGGCGCACCGAATACATCCGATCAGCGCCGGCATCGCCGTTCCGATTTTTGCTTTCATGGCCGCCGGTGTCGATCTCCGCTCGCTGGGCATCGTCGACGCTCTCACCGCACCGGTCGCCCTTGGCGTCATCGTCGGACTGGTCATCGGCAAACCAGTCGGCGTCCTGCTATTCGCCTGGGTCACCGCGACCTTCACCCGGGCGTCGCTGGCGAAGGGGATCGCCTGGCGAGATGTCTGTGCGATCGGGATTCTCGCCGGTATCGGCTTCACCGTCGCATTGCTGATCGCTGAACTCGGCTACAAGTCCGACTACGAGACCCTCGAGTCGGCCAAGGGTGCGATCTTGGCGGCATCGCTGGTGGCCGCACTCCTGGCCGCAGTTGTCCTCATTTTTCGAGGCAAGCACTACAGCCGGTTGGCTGCCGTCGAGGACATCGACGCGAACAATGACGGCATTCCCGACGTCTACCAGGACACGCGCGACGGTGAAACTGGCAGCACCTCGGGGACGGCAGATCCACCGCAGCGATAGCCTTTCAGGGCACGCCCACGCACGCCACCAGGGAAATCAGCGGGAGGATCCATGGCCGAACGACCCGGCATAGGAGTACTCGTCTCTCACGTCGTTCGTGACGCGAAGGCATTGCTCGCTGCCCAAGTCAGCCTGACGAAGGCTGAAGTTCGCCACGCGGGGCAAGAGGTGGCGGTCGTCTCCATCGCCGGACTCATTGCCGTGGCGGGAGTGTCGATGGCAATGCTGTTCGGGCTCATTGCCCTCGCCTTCGGCCTTGCAGAACTCGGCCTGCCGGTGTGGGCAGGATTCTTGTGCGTGATGGGCCTGCTGCTGCTCACGGCAGTGATCGCCGGAGTTGTGGCCAAGGTCCGCTCCGGGAAGATCACGGGCCTGTCGGTAGCCCAAGCCGAGTGGCAGGAGACAACCAACGCGGTTTCACACGCGATTGGCGTTCCGCCTGCTCCCGGCGCGAGCGGATCCGGTCCCGCTGGTCACAGCACCAACTGACCGCGCGCACGGCTGACGTCACCCTCTTCGTGCCCTCCCTTTTTCATCCATGCCGACATCCAGCGACCGACCGCGTGACAGGCTCGGCCGACCGGTGCCTGCCGGTGATGACCGCGTCTTTCCCTCTGTCCGCGAGCGTGACTTCGTCTCCAGCGACGATGCGTGGTTCGAGGGCATGGACTACCTCGGCCGCGATCTTCCGTTCCACGTCCACGAGGTTTTCGAGCAGCGCTGGCGCTGCGCTCCCGAGTCGGAGCGAAGCACCTGGCAGGCCCTCGCTCAATGGGGGGCAGCGCTCACCCATCACGCGAGAGGCAATGCGATCGGCCAACGCCGCATCGCAGGTCGAGCCCAAACATTGTTGGAGTCGGCTGCCGACGACGGTGAGATTCCCTCGGTGATCGACATGGACGTCGTTCGCCGATCGCTAGCGCAACTCGCATGAGCCGTTCGCCACTCGAGTATCGGCGTTGCCCGCGGCACCGATAGCGGCGCGCACCTCATCGACCGTGAGCGCATACGCCGTCGCCTGGTCCTCGAAACCCGACGCGAACACCATGCCGAAGACTTCACCGAACTCGTCGGTCAATGCGCCTCCGGACATGCCCTGCTCGACCGATCCACGCAGCACATAGACGTCGCGCTCTACTCCGGCCTCGCCGTAGATGGACTCCCCTCGCGCGTTCACTCGTGTTCGCACCCGCACCGGGGTTGCCTCGAACCTCTCGCCACGGGGGAAACCCGCCACCACGGCGGGGTCCTGAGATTCCAACGAGGTTCGAGCCAGACGCGCCGGACGAGCCTGGAGCTTCTGGGTTCGCACCAAGGCGATGTCCACGTCCGGATCGAAGTAGACCACCGTGGCGCGCTGCGCAGACTGTTGTGGTCGAACGCGAACGACCAGATCTTCCACACCAGCGACGACGTGGGCGTTCGTCACGATCAGGTCGGGCTCGATCGCGAACCCCGATCCCGTGACGATCGTTCCGCACGCACTCGCGCTGCCGGTCAGGCGAACGGAAGAGTCGCGGATAACCTCCACCGCCTTCTGGGCCGGCTCGGCGACCGGCGCGTCGACGTCCGGTCCCGGAACAGGACGCAACCCCGCAAAGACTCTCGGTACCGCGGTCTGTCCGACAATGTCACGCAATCCATCGAAGGCCGACAGAGCTGCGTCGGGCAGCACCCGGTCAGTCGTCGTCAAGACCCACGATTCATTGACTTGACGGGTGACATCTGTTCGAGGCAAGAAGGCCACAACGCTGGCAACAACCCACGCCACCAGGGCAAGCGCCATCACATTCAGGACCGCTCCCCCGACGTTGTCAACGAAACGCACAGGCCGCCAGGTCATCGAGGATCGAAGGCGGCGACCCAGGATGGACAGCAGAGCCTGCCCGAGGATGGCGCTGACGAGCACTCCAACGGCGACAACGACTATCTGCCACCAGCTCGAGTCGACGAAACGTTCCACAACGTCCGGCAGCCACAGCACTGCGAGTAAACCGCCACCGAGAAACCCAAGAAACGACAACGCACCCGCGACGAATCCCTGACGCCACCCGACGAGAGCGAAGACGACGAAACCCCCGATGAGCAGCCAGTCGACAATGTTCACGTCATAGCTCGATCGCTACCTCACGGTGCACGTCCCACTCACGGCCCCATCCCGCGTAATCAATGATCCCGTCGAGGACGCCGGCGGTAAAACCCCACACCAACATGTCATTCACCATGAAGCCCGGACCGCGATACCCCGACGGGTGCACCGCTGTGTACCGATGGGCCGGATCCACTAAAGAACTGATGGCTACCCGCTGCACCTGGGATACCTCCGCTGAGTCTTGAACCGCCACCGGCGAGGGTTCATGCCACCACGCGAGAATCGGCGAGACAACGAAGTCGCTGACCGGAACCCACAGATCAGGGAGAGCACCGAAAACAGTCACCCCCGCGGTGTGCAAACCGGTTTCCTCGTTCGCTTCCCGGAGCGCCGTCGATGTCGCGTCCACGTCAACAGGCTCGGCGACACCACCGGGAAAGGCCGGCTGACCGGAGTGAGCGTCGGCTCCACGGGCCCGCTCGATCAGCAGCACGTCGGGGCCGTCTCCAAACAGAACGAGCACTGCGGCATGGCGACCACTGCCGTCGATCGGCACAAAGCGAGTCACGTCCGAGGACTGCACGCCAGGAAGCGCCTGCGCCAAGGGGTTCAACCACGACGGAATCTGTGCGATGGCGTCCCGGTCGGCGAAGCCTTGCGTTCGCCAACTCATCGGCGAATACCCAGGTATCGAATAAGCAATTGATTGAGGTAGGCATCGTCCGGTAGCGACCCGTTATGTCGACCGACAACTACGCCGAACTCGTTCACAAAAAAGGT
>WLWL01000029.1 GCA_012103605.1 Candidatus Nanopelagicales bacterium | reverse complement strand
CCAATGTCCACAACTTGTCGGGGGCTTTCTACCTACCCGCGTTCATCAAGGCGCTCGGCACCACGCAACGATTCTCCGCGAGCACCGTCGATCAAATGCCCAAACAGGTCGCGTGCGCGTTGATGTATGGCACGGCGCTGTCGGTTCCGGTTCCCGATATCGACCGCACCGACTACTTCCTCATCCTTGGAGCCAATCCTCTGGTGTCGAACGGCTCGATGATGACGGCAGCGGATTTTCCGGGACGACTCCGCGAACTTCGACGACGCAAGGGACGCGTCGTCGTGGTCGACCCCGTACGCACCCGAACGGCGGCGGCAAGCGACGAGCACCTGCCTATTCGTCCCGGAACCGATGCCCTGTGGCTGGCATCCCTGGCACATCTCGTCAACCCACACACGCGCCTAGCCGCCGCCGAACCATGGATCGATTCCGCCCAGTGGGATCAGGTCACATCGGGTCTTGCCGACTTCTCACCGGAAGCCACCGCCGTCTTCACCGGCATCGATGCAGCCGTGACGCGGCGTATCGCGCAGGAACTGTTGGATGCTCCCAGCGCTGCCGTGTACGGGCGCATGGGTACCACAACATCGGGACTCACGAACGATGATGCGGTCACGCCGATGGCCACCCTGGCCTCCTGGCTGATCGACATCATCAACATCGCGATCGGCTCTCTGGATCGACCCGGGGGCGTGATGTTCCCTCTCCCTGTTGCCGGCGGTCCCTCCACGGAGGGGACACCCGGCACCGGTCACGGCGTGCAGATCCCTGGCCGACGGCGCACTCGAGTACGCGAGCTTCCCAGCGCTCTCGGAGAGTTCCCCGCGTCCGCTCTGGCTGAAGAGATTGATACACCGGATCCCGACACAGGTGAGCACATACGTGCCGTCTTCGTCATCGGTGGCAATCCGATCGTTTCGACCCCCAACCAAGATCGACTCACCGCCGCATTCGGCCAGCTCGATCTGCTGGTCAGCGTCGACCCCTACATCACCGCTACCAGCCGCCTCGCCGACGTGATCCTTCCCGTGGCTTCACCGCTGACCCGACCCCAGCACGATGTCGTCTTCAACAACCTGGCGGTGCGTAATCAGGCTCGCTACTCACCCGCACTCCTGCCTATCCCGGAAGGCGAGAAAGACGAAACCGAGGTGGTCGCCCAACTGGCCGCCATCGCAGCCGGGATTGTCTCCGGCGAGGAGCCGACCGCGGCGCAGATCGATGACCTCATCGCCTACACCGTGGCCGCCCAGGCCGGTAACGATGCCGCTTCCCGAGCCCACGGGCGATCGCCGGAGGAACTGCTTGAGGCGGTTGCGCATCGCAGCGGTGTGGACCGAATCCTGGACCTGCGGATCCGGTCGGGTCCCTACGGTGATGGGTTTGGTGCGTACCCCGACGGGCTGACCCTGCAGCATCTCATCGACACCCCCCACGGAATCGATCTCGGGCCGCTGCAACCTCGCTTGCCCGAGGTTCTGCGGACCCCGTCTGGGCGCATTGATGTTGCGCCGCCCGTGCTGCTCGATGCACTTGCCAGCGCATCACGCCTGCTCGCCAGCGATAGCGCTCCACCGCGATTTACCCTGGTGGGTCGGCGCCACTTGCGCAGCAACAACTCGTGGATGAAAGGCCTGCCCACCCTCACCGGCGGATCCAACATTCCCTCGGTGCTCATTCACCCCGATGACGCCGCAGATCTCGGTGTCCTCGACGGGGCCGATGTCACTGTGTCCAGTGCGACAGGTTCCGTCACTCTCCCCGCCGCGGTCAGAGATGACATCGCACCGGGATGCCTGTGTATTCCGCACGGCTGGGCCGAGGCAAACGTCAACGCACTTACTGATGTTGAGGCCATCGATGCCCTTGCGGGGACGTCTGTTTTGAGTGGCATACCTGTTGAGGCCGTCGCCTCAACATAAATCGATTGCCTACGACTCCAGCGGAGCTCGGTGTCGCCGAGCCACGCGCGGAACCCACATCAACGCGATTGCGATCGTGACCACTCCCGCAACAATCCCGAACTCCCCCATGATCCACGGACTAGCCGACGCGAACATCAGCGGCCACGCACTTTGCACGAGGTAGTTCCAGGAGCCGTGAGCGAATGTCGCACCCCATACGTCTCGGTGCTTCTCCCATAAGGCGCCAACGAAGAAGCTGAAGCCCGAAATCGCCAGTGCGAACAGCACAAGGTTTGCCCACATCGGGATCCCGGTATTCGAGTAGACACCGGGGACGAAGATCACCGGCACGTGATACGCGAACCAAATCACGAGCAAGAGGGAGTTCGCGCTAAGAAAGGAGTGGGTGCGTCGCAGCTGGGGCAGCAGATACCCGCGCCAGCCGAGCTCCTCACCGAACGCAAACACGGACGCTTGCAGAAGTCCGATCACTACGGCAGCGATCGTCACGTTCCAACCAAGGAAGGTCATCTCCGCAAACGGCAGGAACGTGAGAAGCCCATACGCAACGGCCATTGCCACAGCCGGGATAAGTGCCAACAGCAGTGTCAGTACTGCGGGACGTCCGAACGTGATGTGCTGCTTGGTGATCACGCGGCTGATCAGAGCGGAGATCGCGGGCACCGCCATGAACCCAAGCACGAGTATCTCGGCGGCAGACTCATCGACGATGTACATCCCCACAATGAGGGGTGTTCCGAGCACGACAACAGACAGGATGAAGGTGCCAATGGCACGTCGAGCATCCACGTTGACGGAGGTATTCATGTCAGGAGATCAGGCTGCGTGAGAAGTGAGGGCACTAACTGTCGTAGCGATTGGGCCCCGGTGTTCCTGGCAGGACGTAAAAGACGAAAAGTACGACACTGCCGATGGGAACAAAGGCGAGCAAGTACCACCAGCCGGAGAGGTCTCGGTCGTGAAGGCGCCGCACGGACACCGCGATGGACGGCAGGATGAACGCGAGCACGATCACCATGAAGATCAAGACCGAGAGCCATTGCAGGAATCCCACGTTCTGGAAGATGATCAACACGATGGTCAAGACGATCGCTGCGGCGAATTGCACAATGCCCACGAAGAGCGCCCACCACCAGAACTCCGAGCGGACGGCCCGTCCGTCGAAATCGCCGTACTTTTTCCAACAGGTGCGTACCGCGTCACCGAATCCCATGATGTCGCCTCTCATCTATGTCAATTACTAGCAAGGCACAGAGTAGTGCGCCGCAAAGCGCCGGCGTTGGAACTTGGTGGTCGAAATTGGGATTACGTGAGAGCGTCGCTCAGCGAGCGAACTCGCCCCGGTAGTACTCGAAGAGCCAGCCCACGATGCCCAGCAGTAGCACGGCACCCCCGAGAACGATGACCCATACAGCGAAGACCAAACCCATGGCGATCGTCGCCGCCCCCAGGGCCACCACGAGCGGCCACCACGAATGGGGGCTGAAGAATCCGTACTCCGGATCGGCCTCATCAATTTCCCCATCGGATCGGTCTTCGGGCCGGGGGTACACGCGCTTGGCGGTGTAGAGCACGTAGAAGGCGACGAGGAACGCGAGTGCTCCGGTCAAGACGAGAAGGGTGGTGCCCACCTCATCGCGACTCAGGTACCAGTAGGCGCCGCTGATCGCCCAGAAGAACAGGAATCCGAGTGCGAACGTCCAGCCCTCAATCTTCACGAGGGGCCTCCCTCGGATTGGCTGGCACTCGTGCTGATTTGGGGTTGTGACCGTGCACTGGGCGGGGCCAGCTCCGGATGGTGAAGATCGAAAGCGGGGCGCTCAGAGCGAATGCGGGGAAGCGACGTGAAGTTGTGCCGCGGTGGCGGACAACTCGTCGCCCATTCCAACGACCCTCCCCATCCCCACGGATCATCGACGGTGACCTTCGGGGCGTTCTTCATGGTCGTCAAGACATTCCAGATGAAGAACAGGGTCGAGATGCCGAGGATTGCTGCACCGACGGTTGAGACGATGTTCAACGTGGTGAAGCCGTCGACCGGTAGGTAGTCCCCGTATCGGCGTGGCATGCCCTGGACTCCGAGCCAATGCTGGACCAGGAACGTCACCTGGAATCCGATGAACAGCAGCCAGAAGTGGATTTTGCCTAGACGCTCGTTCAGCATCTTGCCGGTCATTTTGGGCCACCAGAAGTACAGGCCCGCGAACATGAGGAAGACCACGGTTCCGAAAACGACGTAGTGGAAGTGCGCGACGACGAAGTAACTATCGGACACGTGGAAGTCCAGCGGTGGTGCCGACAAGATGATGCCGGTCAGGCCTCCGAACAAGAAAGTGACCATGAAGCCCATCGTCCACAGCATTGGCGTGTCGAAGGAGATAGAGCCCCGCCACATGGTGCCGATCCAGTTGAAGAACTTCACGCCCGTCGGGACGGCGATCAGCATCGTCATCAAGGCGAAGAACGGCAGATAGACAGAACCCGTGACATACATGTGGTGCGCCCACACAGCGAAGCTGAGGGCTCCGATTGCCATGGTGGCGAAGATCAAGCCCTTGTAGCCGAAGACGGGTTTACGAGAAAAGACCGGGATGATTTCGCTGGCGATGCCGAAGAACGGCAGCGCGATGATGTACACCTCGGGGTGCCCGAAGAACCAGAACAAGTGTTGCCACAAGATGGCTCCACCGTTTTCGGGTAGGAAGACGACCGAGCCGAAGGTTCTGTCGATGAACATCACCACGAGAGCAGCGGCAAGAACGGGGAACGCCACCAGGACGAGCACCGAGGTGATGAAGATCGTCCACGTAAAGATCGGCATCCGGAACATGGTCATGCCCGGTGCGCGCATGGTCATGATCGTCGTGACGAAGTTGACTCCACCCAAAATGGTGCCGAGGCCGCCGATCGCCAAGCCGATGAACCACAGGTCCGCTCCGGCGCTCGGGGAGAAGACAGCGTTACTCAGCGGTGCGTAAGCGAACCAGCCGAAGGCCGCGGCTCCGCCGGGGGTCAAGAACCCTGCCGCGACAATGAGGCCGCCGAAGAGGAACAGCCAGTAGCCAAACATGTTCAGTCGGGGGAAGGCGACGTCCGGGGAGCCGATCTGCAGCGGCATGATCACGTTGCCGAATCCGATGAACAGCGGCGTTGCGAACAGCAGCAGCATGATGGTGCCGTGCATGGTGAATAGCTGGTTGTACTGCTCCAAGGAGATCATTTGCAGCCCGGGCAAAGCGAGTTCCGCTCGGATGACCAGCGCCATCAGTCCAGCGATGAAAAACCAGATCATCGACGTGAAGATGTACATGTAGCCGATGGTCTTGTGGTCGGTCGATGTCGCCCAGTTGACGATCGCCTTGCCAATACTGGGGCGGCGCGGGGTATAGACCGGCGCTTCGGTCGTCGTACTCGTGACGGGGGGCTCGTTCAGAAGAGTCATAGCCTGCGCTCCTCGGGGCGTTGTCCATCGCTGTTGATGCGATCGCTGTCGAGCTTCCCTGTCTGACCCTTCGCGCGCAGCTCACCCATCTTGGCGTCGAACTCGTCTCGCTCAACCACCTTCACCTGGAACAGCATCCGGGCGTGGTCGACGCCGCACAGTTCCGCGCACTTGCCGGCGTATGTGCCGACCTTGTCCGGGGTCAACTCGAAGGCATTGGTCTTCCCGGGAACGACGTCCATCTTGAACAGGAAGGAAGGAACCCAGAAGGAGTGGATGACGTCCGGTGAGTTCAACTCGAAGCGGATCTTCTCGTCGACCGGCAGGTACAGGGTCGGTGGCTCACCGGGTGAACCCTCCCCGTAGGGAACACCGACGTCGTAGGTGTCTTGATCGACATAGTTGAAGGCCCATGACCAACGAAATCCCACGACGCCGACCGTCTGCTGCTGGTCATTGTCGAGGGTCAAGATCTCACTTTGGTCCCGAGCCGTGAACCAGAAAAGGCCGAGGATCATGATGAGCGGCACGATCGTGTAGAGCGCCTCGAGCGGGAGGTTGTACTTGGTTTGCTCCGGTACCTCGTTGGCATGCCGACGCCGGTACGCGATAGCGGCCCAGATCATCAGCCCCCAGGTGACGATGCCGACGGCCCATGCGGCGATCCACGAACCGTTCCACAAGTTCTGGATGATGGGCGCCTCCACCGAGGCCGGCTCCGGGAGGTCGAAGAAGAACGCTTCGTTGGCGGTGCACCCGGTGAGAGCCAGACCAGTGAGCGCGAGTGCTGCGGTCCCGATGAGAACACGTCTCGACCGGGATCGCTCAGTCCTCGCAGGCAGACGGGCAGCCACGTCGTGATCCACGAATCACCCTTCTTTTCCAGCGCCAACCCGAGTCTTTTTCCAGGGGGGAAACCCCCTGAAAAGACTAGCGCACCGAGCACCCCCGAACCCCCCGGGGAGAGGGAGAAAACAGCGGATGGAGGGTGACATCCACCACTCCCGCTAGCGTGCGGCTATGTCCGATCCGCAGGCACCGGCCTCCGCCGCTGACACACCCGAAATCTGGCCGGACCCTGGACCTGCACCGCTGGCTGGTTACCTCGATGCCGTTGCGGGCCAACCCGTCCTTCCGGTCGCCACCCAGGCCCTGGTCGCAGCCCTCGAGCAAGGCTGGTCCGACCCGGCTCGGCTGCACCACCACGGCCGTCGCGCAGGGCTGGTTCTCGATACCGCGCGGGCGGCGATCGCTGGCTTTCTGGGTGTGCCCGTGGCCTCCTGTTTCGTCGGAAGTTCCGGGGCCGATGTGCTGCGGGCGGCGATCATGGGGCTCTACCAGGCCCGCCTCACCGCCGGAGCCCCCGCGCGCATCCTCGTTGGTGCGACCGAATCCATGGCCGTGACCTTCGCGACCCGCGCCTGCCCCGGCGTCGAAACCGTCACCATCCCGGTGGATGCGTTCGGCCGCATCGACACCGAAGCACTCTCCGCCGCCATCGGTGATGGCGCGGCTCTGGTGTGCGTTCAGCAAGCCAATGCCGAAGTCGGGACCGTGCAGCCTGTGCAAGACGTTCACGATCTGTGTCAGCAGGCGGGGATTCCGATGGTCAGCGAAGCCATTCAGGTAGCCGGCCATCGGGCCGTCGGCGACGCCTGGGACGTCCTAGTCGCCGTTCCTCGCGACTGGGGTGGGCCCCCGGGGTGCGCGGTGTTGGTCGTCTCGCCTGACGTTCGATGGCGACCGGACGAGGCTCCCGACCGCGGATGGGTCGGAGGCTTCCCCGACGTTGCGGCCGTGGCAGCAGCCGCGACCGCGGCGGAATTCGTCGAGCCCCACTGGGCAGCACAAGCGGCTCACCACACGGCCATGATCGATCGCATTCGAACTGCCGCGGAAACATGGCCGGGAGTTCAGGCTGTCGGAGATCCCGTGGACCGGCTCCCCCACATCGTCACTCTCGTCGCCGACGCAGTCGTCGGCGAAATTGTCGTCACCGAGTTGGACAAGCAGAGCATCGCGGTCGCAAGTGGATCCGCGTGCACCGCCGACACCCGGATGCCCAGCCACGTTCTCGAAGCGATGGGCGTTTTCGATCCGACCAGCTCGGGAAGCCTGCGCGTGTCCTTGCCCTACGGATGCACCGACGCATCAATCGACGCTTTCCTTCACGAAGCACCCCAGATCATCGCGGCCGCACGCGGCTAGAAGCGATCGGCCGTGGCACCGCCGCCCAGACACGGTTCTTCATTCACCACGGTGGCCAGTGTCGCCAGGTACTCCGCGCGGGTGATCTCGATCGCACCCAGGCTCGCGAGATGCTCGGTGCACCATTGCACATCAATCAATCGTTTTCCCGGGTAGGAACGCAGGATCTCTACTAGTGCGACGAGTGCGACCTTCGACGCGTCGCGTCGTCGGTGAAACATCGACTCCCCCGCGAACAATCCACCCACTTCGACGCCGTAGAGGCCGCCGACAAGGTCGCCGTCCTGCCACACTTCGATTGAATGCGCGTAGCCGCGTCGGTGCAGTTCTGCGTAGGCGTCGACGAATTCTTCGGTGATCCAGCCATGTGGTCGGTTCGGGTCCGCGCATAAGCGAACGACGTCTACGAAGGACTGATCCACGGACGTGTCCATGCGGCGCACGGATGACGCCAACGACCGCGACACGATCAGAGATGCCGGGTCGAGCACGCCCCGCGGATCGGGTGACCACCAGCCGAGCGCTTCGCCCCCACCGCCGCCATGACCGGGGACGGCGACGTGCATCGGAAACAAGCCTTGCCGGTAGGCCGACACAAGCGTGCCGGGGTCGATCCCCCCACCGATTGCCACGAGGTCTTCCCCAGGTTCGGCGACGGAGGGGTCGACCAACTCCCACTCCGCGGGTGGCAAGGGCTCGGACATCTCGGCCGACCGGACGCGCAACCAGGGTGCGTTAGGGGCGGGGGCAGGACACGTGCTGGTCGATCTCGGCGGCAGCGTCGTCGCCGTACGCCGTGGCCAGCCGCTCGAGGAAGTGTTGCTGCGCGAGTTGGTATTCCTGGGTGCCGATCGTCTCGATCACGTAGGTGGCGACCAGGGACCCGACCTGGGCTGACCTTTCGTCAGAAAGACCCCATGATTGGCCGGCGAGGAAACCGGCACGGAACGCATCTCCCACGCCGGTCGGGTCGGCCTTGCTCTCCTCGTCCGGAACGCCAACGAGAACGGGCTCGCAGCCGCGCCGCTCAATGCGGGCGCCGTCTGGGCCCAGCGTGATGACGCGAACATTCACCATGGCGGCCAAGTCAGCGGCCGTCCAACCGGTCTTCTGTTCGATCAAGGCCGCCTCGTACTCGTTCGTAAACAGGTACTCCGCTCCCTCGATCAGGGGCTTGATGTCGTCACCGTCCATCCGGGCAAGTTGCTGGGACGGGTCAGCGGCGAACGGATACCCGCGGAAGCGGCATTCGTCGGTGTGACGGCGCATTCCCTCCGGATCGTTCGCCCCGATCAGCACCACATCCGCGCCCCCGACCTGATCGACAATCGGCTTCAGCTCGATGTTGCGCGCTTCGGACATGGCCCCGGGGTAGAACGACGCGATCTGGTTCTGCTCGGTGTCCGTCGTGCACACAAATCTCGCCGTGTGGTGCGAGTCGGACACGTGCACACCGCGCGTATCAACGCCGTGTCGCTGCAACCAGGACTCATAGTCTGCGAAATCAGGGCCCACGGCACCGACGAGCACCGGGCTGAGCCCCAAGCACCCCATACCGAAGGCGATGTTGGGCGCAACACCGCCGCGTCGAATCTGCAATTCCTCCACGAGGAACGACAGCGAAACCTTGTCGATTTTGTCGGCCACCAGCGAGTCCGAGAACTTCCCGGGGAAGCTCATCAGGTGGTCGGTTGCAATGGATCCGGTGATCAAAATGGCCACGAGCATGGACCCTATCTGTGATGGCGCCGATTAGCCGCCACCCGCACAACCGCCGTCCTCGCCAGGACCGAACGCGAGGAACGCTTTAGTGGAAGGAGTCCCCGCAAGCGCATGAACCTTGGGCGTTGGGGTTATCGATGGTGAACCCCTGCTTCTCGATCGTGTCGACGAAGTCGATCGTCGCTCCACTGAGGTACGGGGCGCTCATACGATCGGTGACCACCCCGACACCGCTGAAGTCCTTCAGAACGTCCCCATCGAGGTTGCGGTCGTCGAAGAAGAGTTGGTAGCGAAGACCCGAACAGCCACCGGGTTGCACGGCGATCCGAAGCGTGAGGTCGTCGCGACCCTCGGCCTCCAGGAGGGTTTTCACCTTGCTCGCCGCTTCGTCGGTCAGCACGATGCCGTCGGCCGTCTCGGTGTCCATCACGTCGCTCATGTATTCGTCCTTTTTCGTGGATCTGTTTCGTGCGCCTCCAGGGGTGATAACCGCCCGCGACGCCGGATTATTCCCACTATTGCATGATCCACGACAAGGGGCCAGCCGCCTTGCCTGCGGGCGTGCCCGGTTTGGCAGACTCTCCCCATGGCAGGCACGTTCGTCGAACCGGAGCAGACCCCGCTGGCCTTGCTCCTGCTCGGTCAGCAGGCGGATCCGGATAGCGAGCGAGGGGTCGACTGTCCCGGGGATCTCCCCGCGCCGTCCGACCCCGATCTCGTCGCGCGAGCTCTCGCAGCCAAGCAGGCACTGGGCGATCGGCTCTTCATTCTGGGACATCACTATCAACGTGACGAGGTCATTCAATTCGCCGATGTCACCGGGGATTCGTTCAAGCTCTCCCAGCAGGCCGCCGCGCGACCAGAGGCAGAGTTCATCGTCTTCTGCGGCGTGCACTTCATGGCGGAGAGCGCCGACATTCTGACCAGCGACGACCAGAAGGTGATCCTTCCGGACATGGCGGCCGGCTGCTCGATGGCGGATATGGCCGAGATCAGTCAGGTCGAGGACTGCTGGCGCACCCTCGAGCGAGCGGGGGTTGCCGACAGAACGATTCCCATTACCTACATGAACTCCAGTGCCGCCATCAAGGCATTCACCGGAAAGCACCACGGCTCGGTGTGCACCTCGAGCAACGCCGAGCGGAGTTTGACCTGGGCGTTCGAGCAGGGAGACAAGGTTCTCTTCCTCCCCGATCAACACCTCGGTCGCAACACCGCGGTGCGTGATCTCGGCTTATCTCTCGATGATTGCGTGGTCTACGACCCTCGGAAGGACAACGGCGGCCTGAGCGATTCTCAAATCGAGGATGCCCGCGTGATCTTGTGGCGTGGTCACTGCTCGGTGCATGGACGATTCACCGCCGAATGCGTGGACGATGTCCGCGAGCGCGTACCGGGAGTGACCGTGATCGTGCACCCCGAATGCGACTATTCGGTCGTGGCCAAAGCCGATCAGGTCGGATCCACCGAGAAGATCATCGCCGCCATCGACAATGCCCCGGCCGGATCGAAGTGGGCCGTGGGCACAGAGTTGAACTTGGTCAAGCGCTTGGCGCTGAACAATCCGGATAAGGAAATCGTCTATCTCGACAAAACCGTGTGCTTCTGCTCAACGATGAACCGCATCGACCTCCCCCACTTGGTGTGGGCGCTGGAGAGTTTGGCGGCCGGCCACGTCGTCAACCAGATCGATGTCGATTCCGAAACCGAGCATTGGGCGAAGGTCGCGCTCGATCGAATGCTCGCCCTTCCCGGTCCCACTCCCGGGCGCGACTAGCGGCTCGCGACGAGCGGCACTGAACCTTTACAAGCACGTTTACAGGCCGGGGGCGTTCCACACAGCAAACCAGCGTCCGAGGTTCTTCTCCATCGGCAACTCTCCCTCGAGCAGGTCTCGCACCTGAATCTCCAGCACGTTGTTGCGCTGCTCGTCGCTGCCCTGGGTGGGCGCGAACGGATAGAAGGTGCCCGCCTTAAACAAGTAGACGAGGGCTAGTTGCTGGTCGTCCGGCCCACGGAAAGACACCAGGGAGCACAACAACTGCGGGCCGAAGCCAGCCTCGACCAAGGAGACATTCACCGCATGCGCATCGGTGACAGCGGTCACGACATCGACCGGATCTGTGGCGAGAACTACCCAGTCGTAGCCGAAGCGGTCTTCGGCGATATCGACCGGCGGGCCTGCGTCGGCATCGAGAAGGGCACGCACATCGGCTTCTATCTCCGCGAAGGCGCGTCCTTCGGGGGCTCGGAAGGCTACGGCCGCTCGGCCCGTCGGGGTGAAATCGAGTGCGGCCTGCACGGTGATCGCCGCGGACGGCACCGCGAAGAGGGAGTCGAGGTTCGGACCAACCGGCTTGCGGCGACCGAAGACTGCGTCGAGGAGGCCCATCAGCACGCCGCCATCAACGTTGCCCGAGCTCCCTGGCGATGCTGGCCAACTGCGCCAGACGCTTTTCCAGCGGTGGATGGGTGGAGAACCACTGCTCGAGTGTGAATTCGCGCTTTCCGGCGACGGCCGGAGCAAAGGCGAAGGCGCTCACCGCCTCCATTTGTCGGATATCCCGGGTGGGGATGGTCGCCATATCTCCCGAGATCTTGGTCAACGCACTGGCGAGGGCGCTGGGTTGACCCGTCAACAGGGCAGCCCCTCGGTCCGCTCCCAACTCTCGGTATCTCGACAGCGCGTTGATCAGGAGATAGGAGATGAAGTACACGATGACGCTGACCACCATCACGCCGATGAAGACCAAGGCGGTGTTCTGATCACGTCGGCCACGCATCATCGATCCCCACATCGCACTGCGCACCATGAAGCCCGCCAGTATCGCGGTAAAGGACGCAACCGTCATCACCGTGACGTCTCGGTGCGCGACATGGGAGAGCTCGTGCGCCAGCACTCCTTCGAGCTCGTCACGATTCAGGCGCCGGAGCAGACCCGTGGTCACCACGACAACCGATCTGTTCGGAGACCGTCCCGTGGCGAAAGCATTCGGCGCCTCGCTATCGGCGATCCCCACACGGGGCTTGGGCATATCCGCCATGGCGCACAGTCGGTCGACAACGGCGTGCAACTGCGGAGCCTGCTCCGGGGTCACTTCGACGGCACGCATCGCCTTCATGGACAAGGTGTCCGAGAACCACCATTGCCCGAACAGCAGTGCGCCGCTGAGCCCGAGGATGAGGATCGCACTGAAACCCAGGGCGTACAGGGCGGCTGCTAGCACGACGTACAGCAGCCCGAGGCCGAACAGAGTCCCGAACATGCGGGTCGTCAAACCCCGATCGGTGCCGTATCGCGTGCGCGCCACAGCGTCGGACCCCTCTCTTCAGGACCGGTGGTGCACACCGCACCCAGATAGCGCTCGTGTCCTATTGCTCGATTTCCGGCTTGCTCTCTGCCGAACCGAGTTCATTCTTCATCGCCGCCAGTGTGGATTCGACCTCTGCCTGGCTGGCCATCTGCTCGAGTTCGACGGTGATCGAGTCCTTACCCATGCCCATCGGGTCCTCGAGGGCTCCGGTTGCCATCAACTCGTCAATCGCACCAGCCCGTGCTTGCATTTCGGCGGTCTTGTCTTCGGCGCGCTGGACGGCCATGCCGACGTCGCCGAGCTCGTCGGAGATACCAGCAAAGGCCTCGTTGATCTTGGTGGTCGCTTCGGCAGCCGAGTAGGTCGCCTTGATGGTTTCTTTGCGGGTCCGGAACGACTCGACTTTGGTTTGCAGTTGCTGTGCGGCGACGGTGAGTTTCTCTTCTTGCTGCTGCAACTGCGCCAACTGTCCCTGCAGGTCAGCGATCTGCTGATGCAACCCGCTACGGCGAGTCAGGGCCTCGCGGGCGAGATCCTCCCGACCCTGTGCCAGCGCGGCTCGGGCTTGCTCTTCCAGCGTGCTTTCCTTTTGCGACAGGCCCTGCAGTTGCAGTTCGATGCGCTTGCGGCTCGTGGCGACGTCGGCCACGCCCCGTCGGACCTTCTGCAGCAGCTCCAGTTGCTTCTCGTAGGAGTAGTCGAGGGTTTCGCGGGGATCTTCGGCACGGTCGAGTGCCTTCGATGCCTTCGACTTGAAGATCAAGGTGAAGCGCTGCCACAGACCCATGAGTCCCTCCTTCGTCGTGCACGCCAGCGAATACGCGTATCTGACAACAGCCTAAGCGGGAACGTAGATCTTGGCTGTCCCCGCCCCCGCAGGCGGCGTTCCGCACATTAGGCTGACCGCATCATGGCTGGTTTTCCGAAGTTCTGGGGTGGGGCGGAGCCCACACCGAGCACTGAGCCGCAGTCCGACCCCAACGACCCGCGTGCACCCAAGGGCCGTGCGACGCCGTCGCGCAAAGAAGCTGAGGCGGCTCGCAAGCAAGGTCTTCGCGCGTCGAGCCGGGGGCGCACAACCAAAGAAGGCAAGAAGGCCTCCCGGGAGGCCGAGCGTGAGGCGCGCTCTCGCCAGCGCGCCGCAATGATGGTGGGCGACGAGCGCTACATGCCGGCACGGGATCGCGGTGCGAACCGACGATTCGTGCGCAACTTCGTCGATGCTCGTTTCACCGTCGCCGAATACTTCATCTTCATCGCCATCGCGGTCCTGCTCTTGGGATTCGTTCAAAATCCTGCGATCCAGTCATTCGTCTCACTGGCGTTCTTCGCCCTGACCGCTCTGATCGTCATCGACACCGCCATCCTTCTCATCCAAATGAATATTCGGGCCAAGAAGGAATTCCCGGATAAGTCAGATCGTCGCGGGCTGATGCTCTATGCGGTGATGCGAACGCTGCAACTTCGACGGCTTCGTCTCCCGCCACCGATGGTGACGCGCGGTGGCAAGCCGATCAAGCGCGGTGCGGACGGCAAGCCGATCAAGGACGCCTGAGCGGCACCCGTCGCCGCGCACAAGTTTCCCCCTGCAACGTGCGGACTACCCTGACGTCGTGACGAGCACCAACGACGCGAGCGCCCCCAGCCAATGGTGGCCTGCTCCGTTGGCACACACCGCCGTCGATGCTGCTGTGCAGGTTCCTGGATCGAAATCCATGACGAACCGTGCGCTCATCCTCGCGGCACTCAGTGACGGCCCCAGCACGATCAGGCACGCGCTGCGCTCACGAGATACGGAATTGATGATCGATGCCTTGAGGTCGCTGGGCGTGGAGATTTCTGTTCACGACGAGAATTCCCACGTGAACATGACCGTGGAGGTGGTTCCTCACTTCCTCGGCTCCGTCGACGCTCGATCGATCGATGTCGGCCTGGCCGGCACGGTTATGCGATTTCTGCCTCCGGTCGCGGGACTCACGCAAGGCGACGTGATGTTCGACGGTGATCGCGCTGCGCGCCGGCGTCCGATGGCAACGTTGATCGAAGCGATGCGTGATGTGGGCATGGAGGTCGACGACGCTGGCACAGGCACGCTTCCCTTCCTCGTCCACGGTCGAGGTGCGATTCCCGGCGGGGAGGTGGTCGTCGACGCTTCTCGCTCCAGCCAATTCGTGACAGCTCTGCTGCTGTCGGCCGCCCGCTTCGACGCCGGTGCCACGATTCATCACGTGGGGCCGGCCGTGCCTAGCACTCCGCACATCGACATGACGGTTCGCATGTTGGGCAGTCACGGCATCAAGGTTCGCCAGAGTGCGGATGCACCGGTCGTTGGTCACTCCCGATTCACCTGGCATGTCGATCCGCAGGAGATTCGCGCCCACGATTGGACGATCGAGCCGGATCTTTCCAACGCGCTGCCCTTCATCGCGGCAGCGATCGTCACCGGTGGCCGCATGCATGTTCGTGATTGGCCACAGGAGTCACTCCAGCCCGCCGCCGAGGTCCTCGAGGTGCTCGGTGCCTTCGGCGCGCAGGTGACGCGAGATTCCACGGGACTGATCGTGGAGGGGCCATCGGAGAGCGAGGGGATCCGCGGGATAGACGTCGACCTCTCGGCCATCGGTGAGACCGCCCCAACGATGGCTGCGATTGCCGTCTTCGCTCGCTCGGCCAGCACGTTGCGGGGCATCGGCCACATCCGGGGCCACGAGACCGACCGTCTCG
>WLWL01000196.1 GCA_012103605.1 Candidatus Nanopelagicales bacterium | reverse complement strand
ACGTAGACCTTCTTGTTGGCCCATGCGAAAGACACGTCCTGATCCTGCCACACGACCGGGTCAGGCCAATCGGTCTCGAGCGGCGCCGTGTTGTCGCCGGTGCCGCGACGCGCGACAACTGTTGGTCGCTCCAGACACTAGGGCTTATGGGCACTCGCGTAGATGGACTCGAAGGCGCGCTCGGGGAGATCGATCGAATCGTCGAAAGAACGCTCCTGCACGTCGACAAACCCCACGTCCTTGAGTCGCTCCAGCAATGAATCCATGTCGAACAGACACTTGTGTTCACCACCCATGTAGGCGACGTAATTCACCAAGGAAATACCGTCGCGTCCGGAAAGAGCGGGTTCCCAGAAATCATGATCGGGGTCCAATTCGGAAACCCCGAGGTAGGCGTCGATGTAGAGACGTGCGTTCGGCACACACACCGACACCTCTCCTCCAGGCACCAGCACTCGACGAGCTTCCCCGAGAAGGCTCTGCCCCGCGCTGTAATCCATGTGCTCGAAGAGATGAGAGGAGTACACGCGTTGCACCGAATTGTCGGGAAAAGGGATCCCTCGGCGTAAATCCCAGTACAAGTCGCACCCATCGGTGATGTCGAGTGTTACCCAACCTGCCCGACGGGTGTCACCCGCGCCGATATCGAGATTGATGGACACCCCGGCCTCCAACAAGGCGCCAACGTGACTCTGTGTTCCCCGCGACTTCCAGCGCTTCAACGATTCCTCGTAGAACTCTGTGCTGCCAGGGATTGAGGTACGAATTCGTTGTCTCAGCCCCACCGTTCCACTCTAGGGCGTGAGATGCTGCTGCACTGCCAGCCACAACACACGTATCCGCCTGCTCGTTTAGAGTTCCCTCGTGGCTCGTCGACGACAGCAAACCCCATTACCTCCCGGCAAGTACCGGATGGGTGGCAAGCATTTTAAGGATGACGACGCTTTCATCCGTACCGCTGTTCGTGACGTGAAACGCCTTGAACGCCTCGCCGGACTTACTGCAAGTTCACGATTGCTGGACTGGGGTTGTGGCGCTGGTCGTCTGGCAGTGGGCGTGCGCGAGCATTTCCCGGAACGGAGAATTGCCGACTATCACGGCGTCGATGTCCAACCAGACTTGATCAGCTGGGCGCGAGAGAACCTCACTGCCCCAGGATTTCGATTCACGTGCGTGGACGTCGCCAATGAGCGCTACAACCCAGCCGGCCTCCCCGAAAGAACAATCGCGGCAGACCCCAGCTCGGTGGACGTCTTCTACGCCTATTCCGTCTTCTCCCATATGAACGACGACGACACCTCCGCGTACTTGCGCCTCATTTCGGAGGCCCTCAGTCCCGATGGGAAAGCGTTCGTGACGTGTTTTGTGGAGGAGGGTGTGCCGGACTGGGAGGAGAACCCGGAGGGCTACGGGCCACTGGAATGGAAGGGACGCCTCCACTGCACCCGATTCGCCAGAAGCCACTTTGAGGCCCTGGTGTCTGGCGCCGGAATGGCTGTCGACCGGTTTGTGTATGGCAGGGAAACCGATGGCCAGAGCCTCTACGTTCTGCGCCCTGCCAGCTAGCGGGAGGAAAATCCGAGCATGTCCACTTGAGGCGCCAACCCAAATGTTCACCCCGGCCGATGATGTCGCTATAGGACCCAAGACCGTGTCTGGGTTAGCCTTCATGGACGCCCCGAAGGGGCGAGACGTGCACTCAAAGAAGGGCTTTGCCATGCGACGAACACTGACCGCTGCGCTTGCGTGCGCCGCACTCGTTGGCTCGACCATCGCGGTTGCGCCGATGGCCACCGCAGCCAACCCCGTGCCGGACGTCGCATTCGGCATGCACGTGCCGCAGATCGCCAACGGCGAGAAGCCGAACGCCAACATCGGCAGCGTTCGACTCTGGGACGCTGGGATCGCCTGGGGTCAGGTGCAACAAAAGAAGAAGACGTTCTGGTGGAACGGAATGGATGCGGCTATCGCCAGCGCGAACGCCCAGGGCATGTCCATCACCTACGTGCTGGGATCCACACCGAAGTGGGCGCAGAAGAAGGCACCCAAAGGCAACTACCCCTACGGCGGCACCGGGGCAGCCAACCCCGACATGAAGGTGTGGAAGAAGTGGGTCAAGACGGTCGTGAAGCGGTACGGGAACAGCATCGATGCCTATCAGATCTGGAACGAGGCGAATCTCAAAGACTTCTACGACGGATCCCCGAAGCAGATGGCCAAATTGACCAAAGAGGCCTACAAGATCATCCGTCAGTACGACCCCTCTGCGAAGGTGGTCGCTGCGAGCAGCACCGTTCGACTGACGAAGTCATACAACCGCTTCTTCCCGGAGTACCTCAAGCAGCTAAAGAAGCAGAAGTGGCCGGTCGATGCCATCGCCGTTCACACCTATCCGCCGGGCAAAGACACCCCCGGTGACCGACTGAAGCTTCTCGACAAAGTCAAGAAGGACATGAAGAAGGGAAAAGTCCCCAACCGAGTAGAACTGTGGGACACCGAGGTCAACTACGGAATCAAGGGCCCTGGCAAGGTCAAGGGTCAGAAAATTACCGGCGGTCAAGCAGCTGACTGGGCAGCAAGCACGTTCCTGGACTCGATCCTGCTGAACGTTGACCGCACCTACTGGTACTACTGGTACCGCCCGGACGGTCGCCTCGGCATCATTCTGGACAACGCACCCG
>WLWL01000195.1 GCA_012103605.1 Candidatus Nanopelagicales bacterium | reverse complement strand
TCTGGTCCGCGGGAGAGACGCTGCCCACGGCAGTTTGAATGTATGCCTTCTGTGCCTCGTCTGCGGCCTGCATCTGGGCTTGACGTCGCTCGGCCATCGAATTGCCACGGGCGATCAGATACACCAGGACGGTGATGGGCGGGAAAATCAGAAGGAAAATGATCCACACGGCCTTCTTGCCTCCGCCGAGACCCTTGTCGGCGAACAAATCCATGACCACCATGAAGAAGACCATGAAGAACATGACCATGAAAAAGATGATCAGCAAGGACCACAGCACTTGACCAAAACCCATGACAAACCTTTCGTTGAGAGAACTCCACCCTACTCATCGACCCATTCATCGACGCAGCCATGCGTCACGCAGCGGAACGAAAGACCAGCGTCGACGTTGATGAAGCCGTGAGGACCGACGGAATCTACGATAGATGTGTGGAATTCGAGACCTTCACCGTCGCGATCCCGATCAGCGCGTCCTTCACGCGCCACCTCGACGTCCAAGCACCCACTGCCGACGCTGCACTTCTGCTGGCCACCGAGCACGCTCTCGACACAGGGGTCTTGATGCACGGTGAACCGTGGATCGTGAAGGGCGCCGGTTAAACCCTTTCGTCCACTGGCCTCGCACTGTGGTTTCGACATCATGACGCCGCGCCTACCCTCTAGCATGGGGCTCAGGATCCGAAGAGCCACACCTCACGCTTGGAGAAACTCATGCACGTTTCCACCGCGCGGCTAGCCGCCTTCCTTTGTGTCGGCTTCGCGACTTCGACTCTTGCGCTGGCCCCTCCGGCCTCTGCAAACAGCGGCACGACCCTCACTAGTCACAATGGCCAGGTAGGAGTGAATCAGGTCCTGACCGCCACCTATGTCTCAAGTGATGCGGGCGTCTACTGCGACGACGACAGTGGAGTCGTGAGTTTCAACTTCACGATTCAGAACGGTCCGAACCTCGGCACAGTTTCCGGCACATGCACTCAAGTGAGTGACGGCTCCGATACGCCGGTCGCTACGTGGACGGGCACTATGAACTGGACGCCGACGAAGCCAGGGGCGCAACTGCTGACAACCCAGGCCACACAGGAACTAGATGGGGGAGCCCCCGTCGTGGGGAAGGCCACCAAGAGCGTCCTGATCGCGCCAGCGGTGGCGCCGAAGCCAACTACTCCTTCCAAGGTGGGGAACTTAAAGGTCACGGGCGTCTCAACGAACACCGTTTCTTTGAACTGGGATGCGCCGAGCGACACTGGAGCGTCCGCGATCGCGGGATACGTAGTCAAGTGGGCAGGACCGACCAGCGGCCAGGTCTCCGTGCAAGCAAATACGACCAACGCGAACATCGGCGCACTGACGGCCAATTCGTCCTACACGTTCTCTGTGCTCGCGACAAACCTGCAGGGTTGGGGCGATCCGGTAAGCGTCACTCAGAACACGGCCAGTACTCCCCCTCCCGCTCCTACTCCCCCGCCCATTCAGCAGCAGACGCTGGCTGGCCCGGCGTGGGAGGGTGGTGGCCCCAAGGTTAAGAGCGGCCAGTGGAAGACCTTCAATGACACGGCAAACCTTGACACCAATGCCGGACAGGAGGCGCGGCTCAAGGCAAAGAACAAGTCGGCTTCCATCAAGTCAGTCAAGTTCCGCTATAAGGGCGACCTCGTCAAGGTGCGCGCCGTCCTCAAGCCGGGGAAGAAGAAGGGCTCCTTCACCCTGCATGAATCCGCGCCTGCAGTTCCCGGCTTCACAGCCATGGCGGTGGAGCGCAAAATCAAGGTTGTCAAATAACGGCGGCCACGCTTCACGCACGGTGACTCCAACGTAAGCACGATGGCCTCGCCCTCGATGGGCGGGGCCATCGTGCTTCTTCCGAATCCGCAGCGGTTCACGTTCGAGACATGCGAAGTATAGGTTCTGCGACGTGAGTGAACGTTGCCTCGAGGGAGACCTCCGATAGACCATGGTCGTTCAACTACAAGACCTCGACGGCCATCTCGTCGTTCTCGTTCCAACCCTGTATGACCCGGCTATCCAGACGAAGTCCGGCACCACGGACGCTGTCTTCACCCACGTCTGCGACGTCACCACCAGCGAGGTCTTTCGCGATCAAATGATCGTGGCACGGCAGTTCGTCGACGGTATGCGCGACCACCTGAATCATCCGTTCATCGGCGTTGTCCGGCGTCTTGATGACGGTGGGTTCACATTCGATTCGGCAACGGAGGATCAGCGGAACGCGGCCAGTGATTTCCTCGACGGCCTCAGCAACTGACCATCGCGGCTCCGTCACTCCGGCTGGCAGACGGGGCACCAGTAGACCTTGCGCGCCTGCATCTCGTCCATCTCGATCTCGGCCTCGCATAGGTAACACGCGTCACCGGCTCGCCGGTAGACGTAGACCTCGCCGCCGTGACGGTCCTTTCGTGGCTTACGGCCCATGATCTCCGGAAGATGCTCGGGTCGGACGGTGTCGATGCGCCCACGTTTGGTGCCTTGCGTCATCAGCACCACCAGGTCGTCCCACACCGAATCAAATTCGTTTCTGCTGAGGTCCTTGCCCGGACGGTAGGGCGAGATGTTGTGCCGGAAGAGCACCTCGGCCCGGTAGATGTTTCCCACCCCGGCGAAGACCTTTTGATCCATCAACAGTGCACCGATGGCCGCGTTGCTGCGCTCCACCCGATTCC
>WLWL01000194.1 GCA_012103605.1 Candidatus Nanopelagicales bacterium | reverse complement strand
TGTTCCTCACTGCGGACCGGGACTTCCTGCGGTTTCCCGGTATTCGGGTGCACCTGCTGACGTCTATCGGAATCATCGATCACACGGTGGTGTGATTCGCACTTCGCCGAGCCTTGGGTACCGATCGGGCGTGTACACCGACACCATGGAGTGACAGTCAGCTGAACGGTGGGCGGTCGTCGAACCTGATCGACGCCCGACCAGCAGTGCGCCAGATGCGAGCGATGGCGTCTCTGTCTTCCTCGGTGATCAAGTTGCCCATCACGCGCAGTGCAATCGTCATAAGGAATTGCGAGCGCATTCCGACTGGTCCGAAGGTCGTCAGGAATCCAGGGACCGTCAATAGTCCGGCTAAGCGACGAGCGATCGAGAACGCGAGCCCGTACTTCTCGCGCAAGATGGTTGGCCAGATGGTCGAGAAATCGGTCGTCGACCGGTCCGCGAGAAGTTGCGCGGCAAGGTGCCCGGTCTCGAGCCCGTAGTCGATGCCTTCGCCGTTGAGGGGGTTGACGCATCCAGCCGCATCGCCGACGACCATCCAGTTGGGCCCGGCTACTCCACTGACGGCACCACCCATGGGCAGCATCGCCGACCATGTCGCGCGTAGTTCGCCGTCGAGTTCCCAGTCCTCGCGCTGCTGGTCGGTGTAGTGCTTGGTGAGTTGACGGAGGTTGACGTCAGCAGGGTGCTTGTCGGTCGCGAGGGTGCCTACGCCGATGTTCACGTCCCCGTCGCCGAGCGGGAAGATCCAGCCGTACCCGCTGAGGAGTTCGTTCTGGGTGCCGCGAAGTTCGAGGTGGCTGGAGATCCAGGGATCGTCGCTGCGACCGGAGGAGATGTAGGCGCGGGCAGCGACTCCGTAGGCCGTGCTGCGGTGCCATTCGCGGCCGAGCACTCGCCCGAGCTGGCTGCGCACACCGTCGGCGACAATCAACCGATTGCAGTGAATTCGCGTGGTGTTCTTCTCTGCATCGATGAACACAACAGCGGCGACTCGACCGTGCTCGTCACGATCGACATCGGTGGCGCGCAAGCCTTCAACGGGCGTCACGCCGGCTTCGAGGGCGACCTTGCGGATGGCGTCGTCGAGTTGGAGCCTCGGCGCAGCACTTCCGTAGTTCGGTAGAGAGCCGCCGGGCCACGGCAAGTAGAGGGTCTGGCCGAAGCCGGCGGCGCGTAAACCTGCGTTGCGGGCGCGGGTGGTGATCCACTGCGAGGCACCCAGGGCGTCGAGTTCGGCCATCGCGCGGGGGGTGAGCCCATCACCGCACGGCTTGTCCCGAGGAAACGTCTCCGCATCGACGAGGGTCACCTCGAGCCCAGCCCGAGCAGCCCACGCGGCCGCCGCCGACCCTGCGGGGCCGGCTCCTACAACAAGAACATCGGTTTTCATGAGACTCCGATTCTCTCCGCAAAGCACCTATCCCGCTCGCGCGGGGCGTCCACGCCACAGGACCCCTTGAGCGATGGCGGCTCCCACGACGACGAGCACGCCGCCGAGTGGTTCATTCCAGGTGATGCGCTCCCCGAGCACGAGCGCACCGACGATGATCGCCACCAGCGGGGTCAGGTAGGTCACGGTGCTGGCCGTGGTCGCGTCGCTTCGCTGCACGACGACGAAGTTCAACACGTACGCGATTCCGCTGCCCAAAGCACCGAGTGCGACGAGTGACCAGAACGACTGGCCACTCACCGAGCCATCGCGCGTGAGGCCGGTGATCGCGACAACGGGTCCCGTCACAATGAGGCCACCGACCATCAACCCGGTGGCGAGGGCAATCGGATTCGGGGCCGCGTGCTCGCGCATCCCGGACAGGTAACGCCTCGCGAACGGAAACGCAATCCCGTAGCAGCAGACGGCAAGCAGCAGTGCGCCGATACCAAGCAGGCTGCTGTTTTCCTCGGACTGCACCAGATTCCAGACTCCAACGACAATCACCATGCCGACGAACCCGATCAGGAGTCCGACGATTCGCTGGCGGGTCGGCTTCTCCTCGCGGAAGGCGATCATGATGGCCATGAGGGTCATCAGTGGGGTGGTGCCGTTGATGATTCCGGCGAGCGCGCTGGTGACGTACTGCTGAGCGAAACTGAACAGCATCCACGGAACCGACGCCCACAGCATCGACGCAACGAACACGTACTTCCACGACCATCGCGGAAGGATCGGCGTTCGGGTCACCAGGCTGATGATGATCAGTGCTATCGCTCCGAAGGCGATGCGTGTGAACGCGACGCCGGCCGGGGTGAACGACTCGAGGCCGACTTCAATGAAAAGGAACGAGCAGCCCCATATGAGGGCGAGTATCAGATAGAACGGCAACCAGCGCTTGCTCGCGCTCACGCGATCGGAATCGTGGGTTGCAGTGATCCTTCACGCGCGAGGAGGTCTTCCTTGACTTCGAGACCCCAGCCGAATCCTCCGAGGCTGCCGTCGGTGCGGATGACTCGATGGCATGGAATGGACAGGGGTACCCGGTTGGCTCCGCAAGCGCTTCCCACCGCGCGGATGGCATCTGGCTTTCCGACCTCCTGCGCGATGTCGGCGTAGGTGCGGACCTCTCCGTAGGGGATCTCACGCAGCGCCGCCCACACGCGCGCTTGGAACGCGGTGCCGGTGACGTCGATCGGTAACTCCGGTGCTTTCTTCCCCTCGGCGATGAGGCGCAGGGCGTGCATAACGTCTCGCATCG
>WLWL01000193.1 GCA_012103605.1 Candidatus Nanopelagicales bacterium | reverse complement strand
CGGGAACAACAAACTGATACTGCAAGAAGCCCTGCGGTCCATACACCCGATTCCAATCGCGCACCCCATCGAGTGGGTGGAAGAAACCCGGAATCGAATGGATCTCATTCGATCGGCTCTTCGGGTGCTTGCGGAACCACGCTTCGTTGAACGCGCGCACAGACGCGGAGTTCAGTAAACCGTTCGGGATGAAGGCAGGTGCGCTCGGCAAGGCCGGCGTCGCGTACGCGAGAGGTGCATCCGCTTGCTTGCGCGTCAACTGCTCGCGGCGAGCGTGATCACCTCTGGTGAGTACGCCCCGTCCCGACGGTGCGACGCTGTCGATCCACGCGACCGAATACCGGTAGTCGTCATCACCCTCGATCATGCGAGCCATCACGTCGTCGAGGTCGTGGCACCGGACAGTGTCCACACTCATGCTCGACGTTTCGATCGCAAGAAGACGGAACGTCGCTTCGACGATCACCCCTGTCAGGCCCATTCCACCGACGGTGGCCCAGAACATGTCCTTGGTCGTCGAGTCCGTGGGGGACAGAACCAACTCCTGGCCCGTCCCATCGACCACACGCATTGAGACAACGTGACTTCCGAAACTACCTTCGACGTGGTGGTTCTTGCCGTGAATATCGGCCGCGATTGCCCCACCGACCGTGATGAATCGAGTACCCGCCGTGACGGGGACGAAAAAACCGGCCGGCACGATCGCTCGCAGAATCTCGTCGACGCTCGCGCCAGCATCCGCCGTCACGGTCGCGCTATCGATATCAAGTTCGAACCTGTGTAACCCCGTCATGTCGAAAACTGTGGCCCCACCGCTTTGGGCTGCGTCGCCGTAACTGCGCCCGAGGCCACGCGCAAGCACACCCCGCGGGCCCGCGTCACGGATGGCCGCAGCCACCTCGTCGTACGTGGATGGAGACCGGACAGTTGCTCGAGACGGGGCGGTGCGGCCCCAGCCGGTGAGCAAACGATCATCGTCGGTTGCCATCAGGGGCGATTCCACGGTCATACGCCCACCGCTCCGAGTCCGAACAAGATCAGCCAGGCACCACCGAGGACTACCAAGACTCGGTCGCCGAGAGCAGCTGTTTCCGGCGCCTCGGCCGCTCCACGATCCACCGTGATCGCGTACCGAAGGATGGCCAGCACGAAGGGCAGGACACTCCACGCCGCCCACGGGAAACTCGACGGCGTCTGGGCGACGTCGAACGCCCACAAGCAATACGCCGTAATGGTGACCGCGGCGGCCACTCCCCACACGAATCGCAGGTAACCAAGCGTGTAGCCGCGCAACGACGCCCGCGCCGATCCCGTCTGCTCTGAGTTCCCACCGTCGCGAACAAGTCGATCAAGCTCCCCGTACCGCTTACCGGCCGCCATGAACAGCGAGCCGAAGCCGGCGACGATCAAGAACCACTCGGAGATCGGCAGCCCTGACGCCACGCCGCCAGCGATCGCCCGCAGCAGAAAACCCATGGCGAGAAGGACCAACTCGATGACAGGTTCGTTCTTCAAGAACAGTGAGTACGCGCCAGTAAAGACGGCGTAGGCGACGAGCACTCCACCGAGCGCAGGTGAGATTGTGAATGCGAGAGCCAGGGCTAGCACCGCCAGAACCGCCGCGACGATCAGTGCCGTCGTGGTCGAAACTTCTCCCGCAGCGATCGGTCGGCTGCACTTGACGGGGTGCGCACGGTCTGATTCCACATCGCGCACGTCATTCACCAGATAGGTCGCGCTCGAGATTAAGCAGAACGCAACGAAGGCTCCGACGCTTACGAGGAAAACGTCGGGGCTAAGAAGTTTGCCGGCCGCAAGAGGGGCGGCGAACACAAGGACGTTCTTGGCCCATTGACGTGGGCGCATGGCGGCAACGATCGCGCGAACTGCAGATCGCTCGCGCGTTGGTTGCTCGGCTGGCGCCGGGGGAGTACTCGTCATGTGAGGATCACTTCGCGCTCGGCATGGCGCCCCGGTTCGGAATCTCCCACGATTCGCGCGACTTGGGGAACGACGAAGAGCCACGTGATCACGTGCATGACAGACAGCCAGATCTTGGTCGACAGGTCTATTGCCCCGGGTGAAAGAAGGGGGAGGGAGAGCGACGCCACCGCCAACGCGGTTCCCACCCAGAAGACGATGCGCCCGGCAGCCCGTCGCCCCCGCAACAGCAACGCGGAGATAGCCCCGATCACACCGGCTACCACGGGCTCCAGCAGAACAAGGAACCACGGCACAACTGCCACACCATCCATGGTGTCGACCTCCATGGGGACGCCGAACAGCCGTGCAATGCCGTACAGCACCAGGCAGACCAGTCCCGCCCATCCACCCGTCACCAGGCCGGCGTAGGCCATGGTCCGCACACCAGGGCGAGCTGACGTGGGGGGTGGGATGGGGGTTACGGAGTCCGACCATCCACTCATGGGGCCCATTGTGGCGGGAAGCGGCGTGAGCGGGAATCTCACCCCGCGCGATTGCCCGCTTGCTCTTGCAATCGCCGCCAATCGGGTGCATGATTAAGTTACTGACGGGTAACTTACGGGCCCAGGACAGAAACGCCTGGAGTCCAGAGAGTTAGGGGAGCGACATGTCGCACTACAAGAGCAACGTCCGGGACTTGGAATTCAACCTCTTCGAGGTCTTCGGTGCAGGCGAGCGCATGGGCACAGGTCCGTTCGCCGAGATGGATGCC
>WLWL01000192.1 GCA_012103605.1 Candidatus Nanopelagicales bacterium | reverse complement strand
GGGTGCTCGGCACCCCGATTTCCGAAGCCGCCTTCACCGGTCTGGCCGGTGGCATCGCCCTGGATGGCCGATACACCCCCGTGGTCGAATTGATGTACGCCGACTTCATCTGGGTTGCCGCCGACCAGATCTTCAACCAGATCGGCAAGGCACGTCACATGTTCGGCGGGCAGCACGACATGTCGCTGGTGATGCGGGTGAAGATCGGAACGCGCACCGGGTACGGATCCCAGCACTCCATGGATCCAGCCGGCGTAATGAACACGTCCCCGGGGTGGCGCATCGCCGCGCCATCGACGCCGCTGGACTACATCGGCATGATGAACAGCGCCCTGCGGTGCAAGGATCCCGTGGTTGTTCTCGAACACGACGCCGATCTGTATAAGACCTCGGGACAGACGCCTGAATCCGATCTTGATTTCCACATCCCTGTCGGTCGGGCCGCAATTCGTCGACAGGGCAGCGCCGTGACGGTTCTGACCTACCTGTCCATGGTGCAGCAGTCCCTCGATGCAGCCGAATCCAGTGGGGTGGACGCCGAAGTCATCGACCTGCGATGGCTAGACGCAGCAAGTGTCGACTGGGACACCATCGGAGAGAGCATCCGCAAGACCAACAACGTCATGATCGTCGAGCAGGGGAGCCGTGGAACCTCGTACGGAGGGTGGCTGACCGACGAGATTCAACGTCGTTACTTCGATTGGCTCGATTCACCGATCCAGCGGATTTCCGGCGCGGAATCTGCACCCACCATTAGTGCCGTGTTGGAGAAGGCGGCCCTGCCGAACGAGGACACCGTCGCCCAAGCGCTCGTCGACCACTTCGCGACACCGCACGGGAGTCGATAAATGCCACGCCTGCTGCGTATGCCCGGCATTTCTGCCGATACCGAAGAAGTCGTCTTCCTCGAATGGTGTTCGACGGTGGGCAGCACCGTCGCCGCGGGCGCGGCCATCGCCACGGTGGAAACCGAGAAGGCGAATGTCGACATCGAAGCCGAGGAAGAGGCTGTTTTGTGGCGGACGTTAATCAAACCCGGTGATGCGGTCGCCGTGGGTGCACCGATCGCTGTGCTGGCCGGCGTTGGGGAAGACGTGTCGGACGAAGACGACGCCCTGGACGCGTTGGGTCTCACGACTACGAGCGCCGCCGATGCTGCCGAACACCGGGTTGCAGATCACGACAACGTGGAAGAACGCGATGCGACACCGACACCCACACCAACACCGACGCCGGCCGAAGCGCATGCCCCCAGTCCCACAGCCGACATCGGGGTCGGCGCACCACGGGCCAACGGCCGACTCTTCGCATCACCGCTGGCACGCAAGTTGGCCCGGGACAACGACATGGCACTGGACAGTGTGGTCGGCACCGGGCCCGGTGGGCGCATCGTCCGCCGTGACATCGATCTCGCGTGGGCAGGTCGAGCCGTCGATCGTGAGTCGCAACCGAGCGCCAGTCAGCCACGTGAATCGATGGAGATCCAGGATGCGGGCGCCGCGGAGTTTGTGGACATTCCGCACTCGGGAATGCGGCGGGCAATTGCGCGTGCGTTGACGGCGAGTAAACAAAACGTCCCGCATTTCTATCTGGAATCCACCTGTCGGGTCGAACCGTTGCTCGAGATGCGCGAAACGATCAACAGCGACTCGCACGTGCGGATATCGATCAACGACTTCGTGCTGAAGGCGGTCGGCAAAGCGTTGATGGACGTGCCGGAGATGAATGTCGTGTGGACGGACGACGCGGTACGCCGTTTCTCTACCGCCGATGTGTCGGTGGCCGTCGGAGGTGATCACGGCTTGGTGACTCCCGTCCTGCGATCGGTCGAATCCTTGAGCCTGTCCCAGATTTCCGGGCACGTCCGAGACTTTGTCGACAGGGCCAGTCGCGGGCAGTTGAAGCAGGGCGAACTAGAGGGCGGAACCTTCTCGGTGTCGAACTTGGGCATGTATGCGGTGGAGAGATTCGCGGCCATCATCAATCCGCCGCAGGCCGGGATCCTCGCGGTGGGAGCCGTACGGAAGGAACCCGTGGTCACCAACGGTTCACTCGGCGTCGGCTCAGTCCTTACCGTCGCCCTTTCGGCCGACCATCGAGGCGTCGATGGGGTGGTCGCGGCGACATGGCTGAAGAGATTCACAGCGTTGATGGAGAATCCGGCATTGCTGCTTGCGTAGCGCGCGCCCGCGTTCTCATGGAGACGCGGGAAGGCCGCCGTAGGGCAGATACATTGAGGAAGAAGGCGGCAGGGGAGACACGGTGGCACCACGGGTAAGCATGGAGACCTTGGCCAAGGCCGCCTACTGGTACTACGTCCAAGACCTGAGTCAAAAGGAAGTCGCGCGGCGCTTAGGCACGAGCCAATCGAATGTGTCTCGGCTCATGAGGTCGGCCCGCGAGCAAGGGGTCGTGACGTTCGACATCTCCTACCCGATCCACCGCGAGCTGGACTTAGAAGATGAGTTGCGATCGGCATTCGACGAATTCGGAGTCCGTGACGTCGTCGTGTCGCAGGCGTTCTCGGACACCCAGGCTCCAGGGGACAGCCAAGCGGAAGTGATGAGCCTCGCCAGATCGGGAGCCGAGTGGATCCAAGACAACGTCGTGGACCACGACACCCTGGCTCTCTTCTGGGGAACGACCGTGAAGGCCATGGTGGACGTGGCCCGCTTCGATCGCAGGATCGACGCCCACGTTGTGCAGC
>WLWL01000191.1 GCA_012103605.1 Candidatus Nanopelagicales bacterium | reverse complement strand
GACCGAGAGACAGGTCGCATTCGCCGATCCGGTAACGTCTCCCTCGCTTCGGGGCCTATAGCTCAGCCTGGTTAGAGCGCTTCCCTGATAAGGAAGAGGCCGATGGTTCAAGTCCATCTAGGCCCACCATTCGTCTTTCTCCTCTGTCACTCTGGTAGGCGCAGTTGTGATTCTGCATATCTGGGGCCCCGTTACTGTCGTTTGACGACGCAGCTACGACAGCCTGTGATGAGACCAACCATGTACGGCTTCTTCATCCCTTTCGCACTCACTCAGGAGAGAGGGGACGTTGGACGGGGAAGGTGCCACATAATGCGGAGCCAGCAGCGCCCTGAGTCCTATGCTCATCGGAACCCATCCTCGACTTAGGGGTCTCGAAACGGAGTGTTGTCATGATGACCAAGATCAAGGCGTTCACTCTCGGAGTTCTGAATCGATGTGGCTTACACATAGAACGCGTAAACCGCGGTGGGGAGTTTGTCGGTAGGCCCCGTCGTGAACTGGGTGAGTCCTACCGACTCCTACACGAACTCGGTATCCGACCGAAAACAGTCATTGACATTGGGGCCGCCAGCGGCACCCCGGAACTAATGGCAGCCTTTCCCGACGCCCAGCTCGTACTCGTAGAGCCCTTGACGGAGTTTGCTGATCGACTTAATCAAATCGCCCAGATGAGACCGTCGATCGTCATCCAGGCCGCGGCGGGGGCGACGTCGGGATCTTTGACATTTCACGTTCACCCCGATCAACTGGAGGGTTCTTCTGCACTCGAAGAAACGATGGGAGTGTTTGCTGACGGCGTCCCGCGAACGGTGCCAGTCGTTCGCGTAGATGAGGCCTTCGATCGGTCAGAGTTCCCCGGTCCCTATGTGATCAAGATCGATGTCCAAGGTGCAGAACTGACCGCCCTTGAGGGCTGCGCAAAATTGCTCGATTCGACAGACGTTCTTTGCCTTGAGGTTTCACTGTTTTCGTTTATGAAAGAAGCTCCGCAACTAGCAGAGATCGTCGTAAAACTCGCCTCTCTTGGGTTCGCTACATGGGACATCATCCCTGGCTGGACTCGTCCACTAGACGGAGCTCTTGGTCAAGTAGACATGGTGTTTGTGCGTGAGACGAGTCAGCTTCGCGCTGACCACTCCTTCGCCACGGCCCAGCAGTACGAGATCTTGACGGGTAACCAAGGGGGTGCCCCTAAACCCAATTGAAGAAACCGGGGGCACGACAGACGGTGCCCTTAATTCAAGGAAGGCCGTCCAGTCACGAGAAGTGGTTGATTCGCCGGCCAGTAGATCCTTGCCTGTCTCTCCCACGGATGGGAGAAGGCCGATGGTTCAAGTCCATCTAGGCCCACATCAGGCACGGCTAATGCCGATCGTTCCTACCCGAAACGTCCGGAGATGTAATCCTCGGTCTGTTGATGCTTCGGCTGAGAGAAAATGTCCGTCGTTGAACCGACTTCAATCAACCTGCCCGGCTCGCCGACGCTCTCGAGATTGAAGAAGGCTGTTTCGTCCGACACTCGAGCAGCCTGCTGCATGTTGTGCGTGACGATGATGATCGTGTACTGATTCTTCAAGTCGTGAATCAGATCCTCGATGGCGAGGGTCGAGATCGGATCTAGGGCTGAGCACGGCTCGTCCATCAAGAGCACTTCGGGCTCGACGGCTATCGCGCGGGCGATACACAAACGCTGCTGTTGCCCACCGGACAAGCCGGCCCCGGGGCGATCAAGACGGTCCTTGACCTCGTCCCACAGGTTGGCTCCTCGCAGGGATCGTTCGACGGTGTCGTCGAACGAGGACTTCTTCACCCCGCGTGATTTCTCCAACTTGAGGCCGGCGATGACGTTGTCGTAGATGGACATTGTGGGGAAGGGGTTGGGGCGTTGGAACACCATCCCGATGGTGCGGCGCACAAGCACGGGGTCGACGTTGGGGGCGTAGATGTCCTCACCATCGAGCAGTACCTGGCCACTGACCCGGGCGCCCGGAGTCACCTCGTGCATGCGGTCGATGGATCGGAGTACGGTCGACTTTCCGCACCCGGAGGGGCCGATGAAGCTCATGACCGATTGGGGTCTCACCTGCAGGCTGACGCCCTGCACGGCAAGGAAGTCGCTGTAGTAGATGTCGAGGTTCTTGAGCTCGATCCGGAACTGTGTAACAGCCTCGGGAGAGACAATCGATGATGTCACGAGCTTCTCCTGTCCGGTGGCCTCGACGGTTGGGTCGGTGGCGGTATCCGACGATACTGACGTGCGGTGGGCATCCATCAACGCTCCCGGGGAGCGTAGATCGCGGCAAGGATCCGAGCTGCCGAGTAGAAGATCAGCACGAGGAAGATCAGCGCGAACGCGCCACCCCATGCTCGGTCCAGGGACGACTGCGTGCCTCGGGCTATCTGATCCCAAATGAAGGTCGGAAGTGACGCTTGGGATCCCTCGAAGGCGTTCCAGTTCACGTCCTGGGCGAGGAAGGTGGTCAGGAGCAACGGCGCGGTTTCTCCGGTGACTCGGGCAACAGCGAGCATGACGCCGGTGATGATTCCGCTGATCGCCGTGGGAATGACGATCTTGATGATCACCTTGTACTTGGGTATCCCCAGGGCTAGCGCTCCCTCACGGAGTTCGTTGGGGACGATCTTCAGCATCTCCTCGGCCGACTTGATGACGACGGGGATCATCAGGATGCTCAACGCCAGGCCTGCGG
>WLWL01000190.1 GCA_012103605.1 Candidatus Nanopelagicales bacterium | reverse complement strand
CGGCAATCTTCTCTCCGCGTAATGGTTGAGTGGCATGTGAGGTGGAGGTTGCGTAGTCATGGGTAGGTGACCGTGAAGGTGGTTAAGGGTTTGCCGCGCTTGCTGCGGGCGACGCCTTTCGCGCGGGTGACTTTGTCAAGGTGGGCTGGCCCCACTTGATCGCAATTTCTCAAGGTTGAGCGGCCCCACCCTCTGCTGGTCTCGCGCATCTCCCAACCGCTTGCCGTTGAGCGATGGCCTAGCCACAGTCCGTCCGAATCCGGTTTACCGACCCAGCTGCCGGCAGTTGCGGACACTGAGGAGGACGACGCAAGCGCGCCTTCAGCATGCCGAGGGTGCTTGTGTCAGAGTGGCGGGCATGGCAGCTGACGGGTTGGGGCGGTAGGCGGTAGAGGTGTGGGCCGCGACCTCAGATGGCGTGGTCCTCCCGGCCATAACTCCTGCTTCTTGGCTCAGCGTTCGAGGACGACTCGGTATCTAGCGTTGCCTTGTTTGAGGTGGTCAACGGCTTCGTTCACTTCCTCGAAGGGGAACGTCTCGGTGACTGGCCGGATGTTATGACGTCCTGCGAACTCCAACATTGCTGCGATGTCCGAGGGGCGTCCAGCTGGTGAGCTGGAAACAGAGCGTTGCGTCATCATCAGCGATTGCATGGGGAATGAAAGTGGTTCTGGGACGGCTCCGAGCACGTGCAGACGGCCCCGACGTTTCAAGGTTCCGAGGTAGGCATCCCAGTCCAGGGGAACGTTGACAGTGGAGATGAGTAGATCGAATTGATCAGCCGCGTCGGCTATCGCCTGTGCGTCGCGGGAGTTCAGTGCGCGGTGGGCACCGAGCTCAAGTGCCTCTTGTTCCTTCGATGCTGTGGAAGTGAAAGCTGTCACCTCGCACCCCCACGCCTTGGCAAATTTTATGGCGAGGTGTCCAAGTCCGCCGATGCCGATCACCCCGACACTGGCGGTTGGTGAGATGTTGAGCTGTGACAAGGGCGTGAAGACCGTGATCCCGCCACACATGAGTGGACCGGCGGTGGCAGGGTCAACGCCGTCGGGCAGCTTGAAGGCTGCAGCGGCGTCGGCCCGCACAATGTCGGCGTACCCGCCCGGGCGACCGATGAAGGTGCTCTGGGCGTTTGCGCACATGTTGTGGTCTCCGGCCATGCACTGTCGGCAGGACATGCAGTAGCTAGCGTGCCATCCGATCCCGACAGTATCGCCGACCGAAAGGTGGTCAACGCGATCCCCAACCTCCCGAATGGTTCCGATGATTTCGTGCCCTGGGACCATGGGGTATGGGGAGAATCCCCAGTCGTTGTCGATCATGCTCACATCGCTGTAGCAGATGCCGCAGTTGATGACGTCGACTTCGACCTCGGTCGACCCGAGGGGTCCCAAATCCAACTGATACGGCTCTAGGCGACCACCGGGCTCGTGTACTGCGTAGGCACTAATAGTTGTTGACATGATGGACCCTTCCGGTGGTTGCGTTACTCGATGATGCCAATCAGGTGGCGTCCTGGGAATATCGAATACTCTGAGTTTCCTGCCTAATCCTGCTCCTGTAGGCCTCAAACTGGTCCTTGCGGTCTACTCTGGCAACATGAGTGAACCGGTCGAGGCTCTTGGCAGGTTGCGGGCGCGTGTGCGCCACCTCACGGGCGTTTCAGAAGGGGCTGAGCGGCCAAGCACAACATCCATCAATGGGCTGCTGGTCATGAACAGCCCCTACCCAACGGCACTGACCGCTACCGTTTACAATCCCATTGTCTGCCTGATCCTACAAGGCTCCAAAGAACTCGCTGTTGGTCACCGAAACATCCTCTGCCAGTCTGGCCAGTCCGTTGTCGTCAGCCACGACGTCCCCCTGGCATCGCGGATAGTCGAAGCATCGCCTGAATCCCCCTACCTGGCTGTGATCCTGCAACTGGACGTGGCTACCCTGCGCAGTCTGATAGTCGAAGCGAGCCAGCCAGATGACGACCGGACCCCAGCCTCGATTCAGGTCGGGACAGCCGACCATGATCTGCTGGATGCTATGGACCGGCTGCTGAAACTGAGTAGCGAACAAGATGCCGCCGCGCTGTCCCCCCTCATCACGCGCGAAATCCACTACCGGCTAGTAAAGGGTGAGCACGGCGCAGCTTTGTCCCACGTCGCTCGCTCCGTTGGGGCCTCGGCCGCCATCACAACCAGCATCGCGCGTATCCGTGGCAATCTTGCAGAACGCTTGTCCATTCCTGACCTCGCGCAAGACGCGAACATGAGTCCATCGACTTTTCATCACCACTTCAAGGCCATCACCGAGACGACGCCGCTGCAGTATCAAAAACAACTCCGTCTCCTGGAGGCCCAAAGACTTCTAGCCGAGGAAGGCCAGTCCGTTCACCAATCAGCTCGCTCTGTCGGATACCAAAGCGCCACACAATTCAGTCGAGAATACTCGCGCGCGTTTGGGACACCACCGCGCAACGCCAAACACGCGACAGCCGTGCCCGCCCCAGCAAGCTAATCGTTGAATGGTGACCGACAGGCCCACTAGAACGAAAGACGGACCGAATCCAGACTCCGCACCCGTGAAAGCCGAGACTTGCTGCACGCAGTTGTCAGTCATATCGCGCCGGCCACGCTGCTGTTTTGAGGGGAACCCCTCGCCTGCTCTCAAAGCTGTGCTAAGTCTGTGCTAAATCTTCACGGCGAGCCTTGAGAATCCCCTATTCACGGGGGAAATCACCGGTTTGACCTTCCTCC
>WLWL01000189.1 GCA_012103605.1 Candidatus Nanopelagicales bacterium | reverse complement strand
CCCGTCTCCACCTCGCTGACAACTGAATGCTCGAACGAAGGACCCCGAGGGCGATTGGCGCAGGGGCTAGCGCGCTTCCTTGACACGGAAGAGGTCACTGGTTCGATTCCAGTATCGCCCACCACGAGCTTATGTGACGCGCTGCAGACACAACCTCGCAAAGATCCTCAAATGTCACCTGTCAGCAATCAACACCGGAGACGAGGGCCATGACCAGCTACGTGGTGGAGGGCCTGGTCAAGGTTGGTGCAGGCCGGTGGGTCGTGTGGACCGCCAATGGCTCGTACACAGTGAAGGACTTCGGCCATATCGAGGAGGGCATGCTGTCCTTCACTGCGTCGATCGACGCCGACTCGGAGGCTGCGGCCATCGCTGAGTTCGTTGGTACCTATTTCCCGATGAGCGACGACGGCCCGGAGGTTTTCGACGAGGTACTCATCCGCTCGTCGTAGCGAGCTACAGACGCACCATCATCTTGCCGGTGTTGCCGCCGTCGAAGAGTTTCATGAGGGCGTCCGGCGCTGAGTCCAGGCCGTCCATGACGTCGACGGTGAAGGTCAATCGCCCTTCAGCAAGCCAGGTTGCGAGATCTTGAATGGCTTCACCGGATCGCTTCAAATAGTCGAGAACGATGAACCCCTCCATTCGACCTCGCTTGGAAATGAGTGCCGAGAGGTTGCGCGGACCGGATGACGGTGCCGAATCGTTGTATTGACTGATCGCCCCACACATGACCACACGGCCCCGCAGGGCGAGGCGGCCGATGGCCGCTTCAAGAATGTCACCGCCGACGTTGTCGAAGTAGACGTCGATTCCATCGGGGCAGGTTTCCCGAAGTTTCGCCGCCACGTTCTGGGATCGATAGTTGATGGCGGCGTCGAAGCCGAGTTCCTCGGTCAACCAGGAGCACTTCTCGTCCGATCCAGCGATGCCAACGACCCGGCAGCCCTTGATCTTCGCGATTTGACCGGCGATCGACCCCGTCGATCCCGCGGCCCCCGACACAACCACCGTCTCTCCTTCCGTTGGCCGCCCAATGTCGAGCAGGCCGAAATAGGCGGTGATGCCGGTGATCCCGAAAATGCTCAGCGCTGCCGTCGGATCGACACCGTCGGGAACCACCTGATCGCGCTCGGTGACAATCGCGTACTCCTGCCAGCCGGGAGTGGCGAACACCAGTGTTCCGACGGGAAGTACGGGGTTGCCTGACTCCACTATGCGCACCAGGCCGGCGCATCTGATGGGGGCGCCGATTTCGATAGCCGGAAGGTAGGTATCCATGGCCATCCACATCCGGATGGTCGGATCAATCGACAGCCACTCGACTTTGCCCAGCGCCTCTCCCGCACCGGGGGTGGGAGCCCCGTGGTCGTCGCTTCGAGAAAAGCACGATTCGGCGAGATGTCCTTCGGGACGCTGAGCGAGGGTGATCTGACGGTTCACAGTGGTCATGAGATCACCGTAGGGGTTGGTGGGCAGGAACCGCCGGCCCTATGGCGTGGAGTCGCCTTTACGGAACAACGCCGCGACGATGGCTACCAGGATCGCGGCGATCACGATCTGCGTTGCGAACGTCAGCCAGAAACCCCAGTCCGCCGCGGAGCCAATGAGCCCGCCCGCAGCGCCACCGACAACACCGATGAGGATCGACATTAGGCAACCGATGGGTTGCATGCTGGGCACGATGATGCGCGCGATCAGGCCGATGACGATTCCGGCTCCGAGTCCGGACAGGATGCTGTCTATTTCCACGCCGTCATTGAACCATCAGCCGATTCGCTCGCGGCCCTGCCGCGCCAGTGCCACGATTCGTGAGATCGCGCGGTAATACTTCTTTCGATACCCGCTGGCGAGCAGCTGTGTCGAGAACAGCCCATCAAGCGGTACGCCGCTGGCGACGACCGGCACGTCCCGGTCGTACAGCCGGTCCACCAGCACCACCAGCCGCAAGGCTTGGGCTTGGTCGTTCAGGGTGCGGACCTCGTGCAGGCCCACCAAAGGAATACCGTCGACGAGGGCCCCGTACTGGGACGGATGCACCTCCGGCAGGAACCTGATCAGGTCGGTGAAATGGTCCAAGGTGGCGCCTTCGGTGTGCTCGACGGCATCGCGCACCTGTTCGTCGGTGCACGGTTCGGGTGCATCTGGGGCGCCACGGTGCCGATAGTCCTCACCATCGATTCGTAGTACGTCGAAGTGTGCGGACAGTCCCTGGATCTCGCGCAAGAAGTCTTCTGCAGCAAAGCGTCCTTCGCCGAGTTTCTCCGGAAGCGTGTTGGAGGTCGCCGCGAGATAGACGCCGGCGTCAACGAGTTCGCCGAGCAGGGTCGACATCAAGACGGTGTCCCCCGGATCGTCGAGTTCGAACTCGTCGATACATACGAGGCGCTTGTCCTTCAACACCTCGACTGCTCGTCGAAAGCCCAACAGGCCCACGAGGTTGGTGTATTCCACGAAGGTCCCGTAGGTCTTCGGTCCTTCGACGCTTTTCCATAGGGATGCGAGCAGGTGGGTTTTCCCCACGCCGAACCCACCGTCGAGGTAGACCCCGTAGCGACCAGCGGGCGCCGACGAACGACGGAACAAGCCTCGCCGCGCTGCGCGGGGAGCGTCGACGCGACCGGCGAAGGAGCGCAAAGCCGTGAGTGCGGTCTCCTGGGTGGGGTCGCCGGGGACGTACGTGTCGAAACTGGCGTCTCGGAAATGAGGAGGTGGGGTGAGGTCTGTCAGGATGTGCTCGACATTGAGGTGCG
>WLWL01000188.1 GCA_012103605.1 Candidatus Nanopelagicales bacterium | reverse complement strand
CCCGTCCGGCACGTGTCTTGCGCCGGGTGCAACCTTCACCCTGCACGGTGGCGACCGCAAGAACTGGTCGAAGGTCACCTACCTCGACCGCAAGAAACCGATGTTCTACCTCACTGGTAGCGCCCAGCTCGTCTCCGACCGCGACCAGGTACTCGCCGAACGCCTCTGGTGACGCCCCGGATTCACGGGCACTGGCCGATGACTCACGCGCGACTGACATTCTTGGCGCATGGCCACCATGGCGCCCGCCGATTCTTCACACCGATTGACCGATCTCGGCGTGGAGTTCCACGCCACGAGCGACAACGACGTACCCGATCATCTGCTAGCTCTGGCCCTTGAGGAGGGGGAGCGTCATCCTCGTGGCGAGGTCGCCGTGGATCCTCCCGCAGCAGGGCACGAGTTTGAGGACTTCGGGGCCTGGCACGTCAATGACGGGAACGAGGCGCACTTTCTACGGTCGGGAACCGGTCAGGTGCAGTTCGTCGACAACGACGGAGTGATCACCATCGACGTCGAGCCTGGGGACGTCATGATTATTCGCGGCGCAGAGCACCGCTTTCGAGCGCTGACCCCGGCGGTTTGGGTGTTGCACTTCGCCGGACCAGAAGGAGCGGACCTGGTCGCCACACAAACCGGGAGGCAGGACAACCCATGGGATTAGGTCTCGACGTCAGGCTCTCGCGTCTGTTCTCGCACACCTCCGGCAATCTCTTCGGCATCGCTGTCGACCATTTCGTCGGCTACGGGAACGTCCGCGAAGGAGGCCTGTCGAACCTGCCCGAGGCCGTCGCTCGATGCGTCAGCGCCGGTCCGGACACGATGACGATGACTCCGGGAACGGCGAAGAGTTGCTGGCCACCGCACGTGGGGAAGGCGTCCTTGATCGTGCAAGCGTCCTACTGGACGCCCGACGACCGCATCCGCGATCGACTCGCCACCCCCGCCGACGCCGTCCGCCTCGGAGCCGACGCCCTCGCCGTCGCTATCGGGGTTCGGGGAAACACCGAGGGTGATTTCATTCGATGGTTGTCTGACTCCGTCCGCGACGCCGCCCCATACGAACTTCCCGTGGTGGCTCACATCTACCCCCGCGACTACTCCGATGGAGTGCGGATCGTCTTCACTCCGGAGGAGATCGCCTACGCCGTTCGGGTCGGCATCGAGACCGGGGTTGACGTCATCAAGGTCGGCTACCCAGGGGATGAAGCCGCCTTCGCCGAGATCATCGCCGGCTGCCCAGTGCCCGTGGTGATGGCCGGGGGCCCGAAGGAACCGACCCTGGTCGGTGCGCTCGAGCAGATGGCCGGCGGTCTGCGGGCTGGCGCCCGGGGGGCCGTGGTCGGCCGCAACATCTGGGGCGAGCAAAACCTGGAGCATGCGGCGCGGGCCTACGCCGCGGTCCTTCATGACGGCGTCTCGCCGAACGAGGCCGTCGCACGCGCATGATCGTCGGGCTCGGCTGCCTCGCGCACGACCACGTTGCGGTCACCGACACCACGTGGGCCGCTGGCAAGGGGCACATCATCCATCGTGAGGACCGGTTCGGGGGAAACGCGCCCAATGCGCTCGCCACCATCGCCGCTCTCGGATATCCCGCCGCTTACCTCGCCACCGTCGGCACCTCCGACACCGGTGACGCGGGCATCGCCGACCTAGCCGCGCGCGGCGTCACAACGGACTTTGTTCAGCACCTGGCAGGAGCCGACCCCGTCGAGGCGTATCTGACCATCACCGCTGACGGGGAGCGCTACATCGCTTTCGACAACTCCCCGCTCGCGCGCACCCCACTCCCGGATCAAGCGACCATCGACGCAGCCCTGGCGAAGGCTTCAGCCCTACTCGTCGACGCCACGACCGCTCCGCACGGGTCGATCGACGTGGTGCGAGCAGCTCGCGACAAGCAGATCCCTGTGGTACTCGATGTCGAGCGCGACCCCACCAATGCGGTGGCCGAATTGATGAACGAAGCAGACCACCTCGTTATTCCCTTGTCTTTCGGTCGCCACCTGACGGGGCGAGACGCACCCGAAGACGTCATCGATTCCCTCTGGGGGTCTCGGCGCAGCGCGGTGGTCCTGACCGACGGGTCTCGGGGTTCGTACGGCTGCGAGTCACCGGGGTCGGTTGTTCACACCCCCGCGTTCGCATCACCGGTGGTCGATACGACCGGGTGCGGCGATGCTTTCCACGGCGCATACGCGATGACGCTCGCTCTGGGCCGTGACTTCGAAGCGCGGCTCACCTTCGCCACCGCGGCAGCGGCGGTTCTCGCTGCACGTCACACCGGAGAACCACGAACACCGACAAGTAAGGAAATCGAGGCGCTCATCGCAACGGGGACGCCGTCGTGAACTCGCTACTGTCATGAACTCCCCGGCGTGAACGACGACGCCAACTCAAGAAGCCACCGTCGATACTCAATCGACACTTGATCGACGCCCTTGATGTGGAGTTCTTCACTCAAGTCGACGGGTAGTTCTTCGGGACGCTGCGACTCCACGACGAGGCGATCCTGATCGAGAATCACCGTCTGAAAATCAACGAATCCCTGGTCGAGGCTCGCATCGAGGTCGTAGTTGCGCGAGCACCAACTGAACGTTCGCGTCTCCTTGCGCCCGAGCGGCGCCGAGGCCATGAAGAGTTGGAAGTGTCGACCGTCACCGAGTGGCTGATCGAGTTGCACGCTGTACGGCATCGAGACGGTGTACGTACTGGGCAGTCGCTGGATCGCTCCGTTGCCGACGTCGTCGC
>WLWL01000187.1 GCA_012103605.1 Candidatus Nanopelagicales bacterium | reverse complement strand
CAGAAAAGCAACTCGATGACGTGACAAGCAAACACGTCGAGCACATCGACGAAGTTCTCAAGCACAAAGAAGCCGAACTCCTCGAGGTCTGATGTGACCGACTCGTCCGGTCCGGACGGCGATCGCGGGCAGGACCCGCGAGAGGCCGACGGCGACCGCAAGAAACCCTCGCGCACCGGTCGAAATTTGCCGGCCGCTGTGGCGTCCGGCGTCGTGCTCGTCGTGGTTGTGCTTGCGAGCCTGTTCACGTACAAGTGGCTGTTCGGTGTCGTCGTCATCCTGGCGCTCGGCGTCGCGATGCGGGAGATGATTCAGGCTTTCGCATCACGAGGTATCAAGATCGCGCGGGTTCCGGCCTATGGGGCGGTCGTGTTGTTGCCGACGGTCGCGTACGTCGCGGGACCGATCTGGCAGTTGGTCGCGACCGGCGCCGTGCTTCTGCTCGCGATGCTGTGGCGAATCCGGCGTGGAGTCGACGGATACGTCCGCGACATCACCGCGTCTTTCTTCGCGATCGCCTACCTGCCCTTCATGGCGGGCTTCTTGATGCTGACGCTGGCAGCAGACGATGGTCCGTGGCGAGTTGTGGTCTTCATCCTGCTGACGATTTCGAACGACATTGGCGGATACTTCGCCGGTATCTTCTACGGACGACACCCGATCGCAGCATCAATCAGCCCCAAGAAATCCTGGGAGGGATTTGTTGGCTCGGTCATCTTGCAGTGCAGCGTCGGCGCGTTGTCCTTCGTCTTCCTATTGGATGCCGCCTGGTGGCAAGGTGTCATTGCCGGCCTCATTCTGACCATCACCGCCACTGGTGGGGACTTTGCCGAGAGCGCCATCAAACGCGACCTCGGCATCAAGGACATGGGCTCGTTCCTGCCGGGTCATGGCGGGATGATGGATCGCCTCGACTCCCTGATTCCCAACGCGTTCGCATCCTGGGCGATCTTCACCGTCTTCCTCGGTGCCAGTTTCACGGGGGCGGCGCTGTGATGGTGAACCTGTAATGGTTGATCTCGTTCTCCAGGCTCCCGAACGCGGCAAGCCACCACGACACCTCCTGGACCTGTCTCGGCCCGAGCGTCGAGCCGCGATGTCTGATCTCGGGCTACCGGCTTTTCGAGCCGATCAAGTGTCCACGCACCTGCTGACTCATCTGCAGAACGACCCCGATGAGTGGACGGATATTTCGGCACCAGATCGCGTCACCTTGCGGTCCGTGCTCCCCGAACTCCTGCAGCCCGTGCGGACCCTTACATGTGACGACGGCGCCACGGTAAAGACGCTCTACCGGTTGCAGGACGGATCGCTCGTCGAGTCAGTGCTGATGCGTTATCCGGATCGGGTCACGATGTGTATCTCGTCCCAGGCCGGCTGCGGCATGAACTGTCCTTTTTGCGCGACGGGGCAGGCAGGTTTGACACGTAACCTGTCGACAGCTGAGATCGTGGAACAGGTGCTCGCCGGAGCACGGGCATTGGCGAATAACGAGATTCCTGGTGGCTCGGGTCGAATCAGCAACGTCGTGTTCATGGGTATGGGGGAGCCGCTCGCCAATTACCGCACCGTGATCGCGACACTGCACCGACTCATCGACCCTGCCCCCGAAGGGTTGGGAATGAGTGCTCGTGGCGTCACGGTGTCGACCGTCGGTCTCGCTCCGAGGATTCGGGAGTTGGCCGAGGAGGGGCTGCCCGTCACGCTGGCGGTCTCCCTGCACGCACCGGATGATCATCTTCGAGACACCCTGGTGCCGATTAACAATCGGTGGAAGGTCGCCGAGGTTCTCGATGCGGCCTGGTTCTATGCCGAGCGCACCGGTCGACGCGTCAGTATCGAGTACGCCTTGATCAAGGACGTGAACGATCAGCGGTGGCGGGCGGAACTCCTCGGCGAGATGCTGGCCGGCCACCTCGCCCACGTGAACCTGATCCCGCTGAATCCCACGCCCGGATCCAAATGGACAGCGTCCACAACGAGCAGTCAGCGGGAGTTCGTGGCGGGAGTGTCCGAGGCGGGCGTGCGTGTCACCGTCCGCGATACCCGCGGGCGAGAAATTGACGGCGCCTGCGGCCAGTTGGCAGCCCTCGAAGCCTGAGCAGCCGGAACGCCCCGAACATCGCGAACACGCCCAACACCGGCTGACGAACATGCCAGACTCAACCTCCATGGTCGCCTACATCGAGTCGTATCACCGCAGCCTGGATGATCCCGAGGGGTTCTGGCGCGAAGCAGCGGGCGCGATCGATTGGGATGTCGAGCCCTCGCAAATCCTGGACGAGACATCGGCGCCGCTGTACCGATGGTTTCCAGACGGCAGGTTGAACACGTGCGTCAACGCGGTCGACCGTCACGTTGCGGCCGGGCACGGTTCGCGGGCGGCGATCATCTACGACAGCCCTGTTACCGGCACCTGCGAGCGATGGACCTACGACGATCTGCTCGAGGCAACCTCGCGTTTCGCAGGAGTGTTGCGCACTCTTGGGGTGAGCGCGGGCGACCGGGTCGTCATCTACATGCCGATGATTCCGCAGACGGTGGTGGCCATGCTTGCGTGCGCGCGGATCGGGGCGGTGCATTCGGTCGTCTTCGGAGGATTCGCCCCTGCGGAGTTGAGCGCGCGGATCGACGACGCGCATCCGACGATCATCGTGACCGCCAGTTGCGGAATCGAGCCCACCCGAGTTGTGGAGTACAAGCCGCTGGTCGATGCGGCGATCGAGATGAGCTCGCATAAGCCGGAACGGGTGGTCGTTCTTCAGCGTC